>NZ_CP136862.1:916250-1221666 GCF_045689225.1 Methylocapsa polymorpha
CCCACCAATAGCCAAGGCCAAGATACCCGAAAAGCGCGGCGAGCAGGGTCTGGCCGATGACGATGGCCGCCGTGATCGACGCCGTGATCGGGTCGCGGCCGATCAAAGCCTCGACCTCGGGATGCGCCGCCAAAATCGCCCGCCGACGCAATGGATGCGGACGTTTCGCGGCGGTGGGAATGAAGGAATTTTCTCGCGCGGCGGACTGCGGAGCGCCGACGGACCCGAAGTCGAAAGCTTGCAAGCTCATGCGTCGATCTCCCTTATGGGGGCGCCGGCTTCGCGGCGCGCCGGAATGGATCGCCCTCCCCGCCTGAATGATCAATGTGACCGATCGCATCAATCCGGCGGCGAAACGGCCTCGCCTTCAGTCGGCATTACGCCAAACGGCTAAGCGACCAGATTTTTCTCATAGATGCGATGGATCTTGTCGATGCGCGCGCCGGAATGCTCAATCGGCCGCCGCATGCCGATATTATCCTCCAAGACCCAGCCGAACTCGACATGCTCGAGCGGACTATTCGCCCCACGCCGACGGCACTCCTCGATAAAGGCCAGAATGACCGCGCCGCCGGCGGCCCTGCGATGCAAAGCCCTGCGGACGCCGAAAAGCGCGAGCCGACCGGATTTGAAGGCATGATTGCGAATGCGCGAGATGAGGCGCGGCAGTCCTAGAGGAAACAAGCGGCCGTCCAGATCCGCGGTAATCTCATGGAGGTTCGGCAGGATGACGGCGAAGGCTTGCGCTTCGCCGTCGAGCTCGATCATGAAGCCGCCTTCCGGCGGCATGACGAGCTTGAGGCCGTCCGCGCTCGACATGAATTCATCGAGCGTAAAGGGCACGAAGCCCCAATTTTCGCTCCAGGCGTCGTTGAAAATATCGACGATGATCTCCGCCTCCTTCTTGAGGTTCTTGAGATCCAGGGTTCTGATCTTGAGCCTTCCGCTCCATTCCGGCCGCGCCAAAATGCCCGGCTGGCCCTGCCGATCTTTCTCGCTCTTGTCGTAGCGATAGGAAATGAGGTCTCGGGCTTTCTTGTAACCCTGGCGTTCCAGAGCCTCGCTCAGATAAGGCGGATTCCAGGGCATGAAGACCATGGGCGCCGCTTCGAAGCCTTGAACGAGCAGCCCGCACTCGCTGTTGTGGGACGGCGAGAAAGGTCCATGCACGATGTCGGCGCCGCGCTGCCGCAGCCAGTTTTCTGCGGCTTGCGTCAGTCCCTCGACGACGGCGTCGTCGTTTATGGCGTCGAGGCAGCCAAATTGCGCCCGCGAGGCGCCGACCGGCGCAGAAGACTCGTTATAGATTTGCGCGGAAATGCGGCCTGCGAGCTTTCCATCCTTGCGCGCGAGCCAGAATTGCGACTCGACCAGCTTGAAATGCGGATTGAGCCGCGCCGCGTGCAAAGTCCAGCGCTCGGCGTCGAGCGGCGGCGCAAAACCTTTTTGATTCTTGTAGAGAAGCCGAGGCAGCCGGCAAAAGCTGAGAAAGTCTCGAAGTCCGTCCGCCGGAGCAATCTCGATCGTCGGCATGGGAATGGCTCATCCTCCTCTGGCGCGCAGCACCGCCTGCTTGAACCGGATATTCGCTGCTAGCAAGCTTGCTTGGATTTTTTCATTCCCTATTATTTTCCGCAAACTGCCGACCGCTTTTCGGAAATAATGCTTAGGATCTTTATTTGAGCAGGATCCTCTTTACGGTCAGCGAAGTCGGTTTTGCCGGACCATGCTCTTGAGGCGCGATCAGAAAAAAATCGCGCCAGAACGCGCGCCTCATGCGCTCGCCTTAGGCGCGAAACCCACGGATGAGGACGGCAAACGCAGCCTCGCACAAAATTGGCCGAGGGCCGGCTCAGGTCGCCGCGCTCAGGGAATGCGCGGGCTCCATTTGGAGGCTTTTCCGCTTCGCCAAAAGCTCTATGACGCCTCTGATTTCCGCCTCTGTATGCGCAGCCGATAGGAAGAACCGAAGCCGCGGCTGGTCCTTCGGCACCCCGATTTGAATGATCGGCGGAACGTAATAGCCGTGGCTCTTCAAATGGCTGGAGGCCGCCAGGGTCTCCAGGCTGTCCGCGAAGAGAATCGGCACGACGCCGCGCCCAATGGCTGGCCCGGTGTCGAGGCCGGCTTCGCGCGCGAGCTCCATGAAAAGCTCGGCGTTTTGGCGCAGGCGCTCGAGCCGCCAGGTCTCCTGCTGCATCAAGCTGAGGGCGGTCGCCGCCGCCGCGGAGATCACAGGCGAGAGGCCGACGCTATAAACGAAGCCGGGCAGCGTATAGCGCAGCCATTCGATCACGGCGGCCTTGCCCGCGACAAAGCCGCCGCAGGACGCAAGCGTCTTCGACAAAGTGCCGATGATGAGGTCGATCTGCTGCGGATCGACCCCGACATATTCGCACAAGCCGCGCCCCTCCGCGCCGAGCACTCCGATCGAATGCGCCTCGTCGATCAAAAGCCAGGCGCCATGGCTTTCCTTGATCTGGACGAGCCGAACAAGGTCGGCGACATCGCCGTCCATGCTATAGAGGCCTTCCGCCACGACGAGCGCATTGCGATAATTGTCGCGCCTCTCGCGCAGGAGATAATCGAGATGGTCGAGATCATTGTGGCGAAACACAATGGTTTCGGCGACTGTGCTCTTCGCGCCGCTGACGATGCTGTTATGAGACAATTCGTCGATGAAAAGCGCGTCCCGCGATCCCAGTATGTGCGAAATCGTCGTCACATTGGTCAGGTAGCCGCTGACCAGGGTCAGAGCCGAGTCGGTCCCGAGAAATTCGGCGAGCGCAACTTCCAAATGATGATGCGTCGAGCGCTCGCCGCCGACGAGGCGAGAGGCAAGCGCCCCCACCCCGAATGTTTCGAGCGCCGCCGCCGCCGCCGCATTGACGCTCGGATGCGAGGCGAGACCGAGATAGTCGTAATTGGCGAAGCTGACGAAGCGCTGGCCCCGGACCTCGGCCTCCTGGCGCAGACTGTCTGTCGGCGCGAAAAAGGGATCGCCGCCTTCGAGATAGGCCTTTCCGGCGAGGCGGAAGCGCTTGGTGGCGTAATCGGCGAGGCTGTTGATTTTAGGCACGAAGTTCGGCAGTCCAAAACGAGGTCATGAAACGCTTCTAAAAATGTGGACGCTCGACAACTAAGGATCCGACCGATCCTTTGACAGCAAATCGACGCATAGCACCATGCCTCCGGCGGAGCAAAATGCGATCGTCCAATAAAACCCCGCAATTGCATTCAATGGCCAGGCAAAATTGCCATTACTCTTTTTATTACATAAGCTTAACATCAATTGTCAATTCCCGTTACAAAACGTAACAAAGGCCGCTTCACGGCCTCGCCCAACGCGACGGCGGCCCGCCCTTCCGTCGTGCGGCGACGCACAAACGAATCAAAATTGTCGCGCGCGGGCTTGTCGGATTCGAAGGATGATCCGGCTCAGGATAAATCCATCGCATAGCGCTTGAGATCGGCGAGCGCGCTATATTCGAGCGCACCTTCATGAGTCGCCTGGAGAACGACGCGCGGCGCGCTGCCGGCTTCGAATGCTTCCTGCCAGCGCGGCGCGCAGAGGCACCAGCGGTCGCCCGGCTTCACGCCAGGAAACCCATATTCCGGCAGCGGCGTCGATAGATCATTGCCGCTGGCCTTGGAAAAAGCCAAAAACTCTTCTGTCGCGACGATGCAGACCGTATGGCTGCCGACGTCCTCCGCGGCGGTGTCGCAACATCCATTGCGAAAAAATCCTGTGATCGGATCGAACGAGCAGCTTTGCAAAGGCTCGCCCAAGACATTGCGCGAAGATTTGCGGCCGCCGCCGCCAGCATCGTCCCTGAACATACGCCCTCCAAACTCCTACGCGAGGCTCGAACAAAAGCGCTGAATTTTTACGCAGGCGTCCTCCAGAACCGATGTCGCGGTCGCATAGGAAATCCGGAAGTTCGGGCCGAGGCCGAAGGCCGAACCCTGCACCACGGCCACCCCTTCGGCCTCGAGCAAACCCGCGACAAAATCCTCGTCCGTGTCGATCCGCTTGCCTTCGGGCGTCGTCTTGCCGATCGCCTCGGCGCAGGAGGGATAGACGTAAAACGCGCCTTCCGGCGACGGACATTGCAAAAACTTCGCCTGATTCAACATGGACACGACGAGGTCGCGCCTCTCCTCGAAAATTTTCCGCCGCTCCGCGATAAAATCCTGCGGACCGGTCAAGGCTTCGACCGAAGCCCATTGCGCGATCGAACAGGCGCCGGACGTCTGCTGACCCTGCAACATGTCCATCGCCTTGATCAGTTGTTCCGGGCCGGCTGCGTAGCCGATGCGCCAGCCTGTCATGGCATAGGATTTTGACACGCCGTTCATGGTGAGCGTCCTATCAATCAGCCGCGGTTCGACCTCGGCCGGGGTCGCGAATTTGAAATCGCCATAGATCAGATGCTCGTAAATGTCGTCGGTCAGCACCCAGACATGCTCATGGCGCAGAAGGACATCGGTCAGCGCCTTCAATTCTGCGTGCGTATAGGCGGCGCCCGATGGGTTCGACGGCGAGTTCAAGAGGAGCCATTTGGTTTTCGGCGTGATCGCCTTCTCGAGCGCCTCAGGCTGCAGCTTGAAGCCCTGCTCGATCCTGGTCGCGACCGGGACGGGCGACCCGCCGGCGATCAGCACCATGTCGGGATAGCTCACCCAATAAGGCGCCGGAATAATCACTTCGTCGCCGGGATTGATGGTGGCGAGGAAGGCGTTGAACAAGATATGCTTGCCGCCGGTGCCGACGATCGTCTGCGACGCCTTGTAATCGAGATTGTTCTCCCGCTTGAACTTTCGCGCGATCGCCTCGCGCAATGGCGGGATGCCCAAGACCGGCGTATATTTCGTCTCGCCGCGTTCGATCGCGGCGATCGCGGCTTTCTTGATGTTGTCGGGCGTATCGAAATCAGGCTCGCCGACCGAGAGCGATATAATGTCGCGCCCCGCGTTCTTGAGATCGCGCGCCTTCTGCGTCACCGCGATCGTCGCGGAAGGTTTTACCCGAAGCAGGGCGTCGGCGATAAAGGGCATGGGACAAAACTCCGTTTCGGACGAGGGCGGCTCGGATGCTCTCGAAAGCGCCGCGGACCTTAGGTTGCCGCAATCCAGAGGGCAACAACTGATGCGCCAGAGCGGCGCAATGACGTAGCGTGGGGGCATTTTCGCGAAAAGGCCCCCACGGACTTCATGCCGCCAGACGTCGCCTGCGACGATTAGCCACCGCCGCAAAGCTCGAGCAAAGAAGCTTTAACGCTGAAACTTTTTCCCGTGCGGCGGCGTTTGCCAATCGAACACATTCTTTACCCGAGCAACCCAAAAATCTCAGAACGGCCGCAAGCGCTCAATGTGCGTTCGCGCACAGGCGACAGAGGGCTGCGCGTTCATAGATTGTCCTAAGGCGTTGCACCTAAAGAGCTCAAGAGCACGAGCGGAGTTGCGGCATGTCGATCGCAGATCGTTTGGACCATAGGCCGGATGCCGGCTTCGTCCGCAGCTTTCACGCGCAATCCGCCAAGCGGCAGCTTCAGGTTTCGGTCGCGCTCATTTTGGTTCTGGCGTTCGCGGCTTTCACGCTCGGCGTATTGACGCGATTCGATCAGCTCACAGCCCTGAAATACCCCGCTTTTGTGAAGATAAGCAATACGAACATAAGCGAAAGGGCGCTGGACATTCGCGGCTAATGTCGCCAAACTGTCACACGAACTTCCCTTTGGCCCCCGGGAAGTCCGTGCAAGGGCCGCGCTCTCCGTAAAGAGGGCGCGGCCTATTATGTTTCGATAGGTCTGCTCGGCGCCTATCGTATGCGCAAGAGCGGCCTCCGCTATGTCATGGGCGATTTCGTCGATCCGGCGCGTGCGCACGGGCGCAACCGTGTCGGCAAGCGCGGCCCGCATTGCTTGCGATGCTTTTTGCTCCGCTACTCTGAAGCTTTGGTCGCGAGCAAGGCGTCAGCGATCTGCCCGAAAGTCCGCCCTCCTCCTCCGCTCTTTTGCGGCGCGTTTTACGTCGACCGGATTGCGGCCAGATCGAAGGATGCGACGCGCTTCGTCCGTTGCTTTGCGCGCTTCGGCGAGACCCACGCGCGGGTAGGCGCCAAAGCCCGCCGCCAACGGGATGGACGCCGGGACCTGCTGTCATCACTTTTTCGCGCGCTCAACCTTCCGCCCACCTTTGCAGTCCCTCCGCTGGTCTCACATCTGCGAAAGTGAAAACACGACGGCGGAAAGAAACCCACGGAAAACAAGAGGAAAGGCGGGCGCCCGCGAAATTCAGCGGATGCTAGTCCAGATGACTCTCACTGCGACCTCGGGACCGTGACATCGCAGCCTCTGTCGCTCTTTAGATGCTTGCGATTGAAAACCATGTATATCTTCTGCTGAATTGATTCGACTTACGTCGATTGGATTCAGCCAGCCCCTTTGTCTTCGCTCGATTGAGGCGCCAGCCGGAGAACAGGTTTCGAACTTGGCGGAAATGCTTGAGGGCGCGCCGGTGAAAAAGTCCGTCGGCTTTTTCGACGCAGGACATGCTCCAACTTAGCCAATATGTCAGTATGTGCTTGCCAATCGGGTCATTTCATCCCATCGCAAGATCCTGCGGCGACGCAACTAAAGACATGACTTGCGTTGGCGTCTATGAAAGCTCATAAGGCGCAAATGCAGAATACGGGAATATTCGCAACTCTTTCCTGTCCGATGGACCGGCCTTTCAGCCTCAGGTAAACCTGCCCCGCTCTTCTTCCGTTCAAAAGTCGCGCGCTTCCAGTCATCTTATGGAAAATAAATGAAACGCCAATCCAAGCCCTTCTCTGTCGAGATCAAGCGCTCGCGCCGCTCTCCGGCTTCATCGCCTTCCTCGCCGCCAGCAGGGATCGATGGAGGAAGAAACGACCCCGATAAGACGGCGTCGCAAAAAAAGAGAGCGTCCAAAGCGTCGCATGACGCGGAACTTGTCGTTCCGGCATTTCTTCAATCGGACAAGGCGTCTCCTCGATCGACCTCCAAAGCGATTTCGAAGGAGCGGGAAAGCGTTTTCGCCTCGAAGACAATATTGCGGAACGATGAACGACAACCGTCCGGCGTTGCAAAAGCATCCGACGAACGCGCGCGACCGCGGATCTTGCAGAGCTTGACTTCGGGATATGGGGTCGAGCCGGAAGCTGCGGCGAAGCCGGCGCTGAAGAGGCAGAGCCGAAAAGCCGCTTTGGGCGCAGCTCCGAAGGATATGAGGAGCAATCGCCAGAAAGAAAAAGAAAGCGCCCGGCCAGCGAGAGCGCCCGCCGCTCAAACGGACGCCGGGTCTCGCCGCAAGTCCGCTGTTCAGCAAAGATCGGGAGCCGCCTCTCAACCGAGCCCCGCTCGAAGGGACGCGTTGATCGCAAAGAACGCGTACCCGGCGGAAACAAGGTTCGGGCAAAGGGCCTCGATTTCCACCGCAACGAAGGGCGAGGCCGATGCGCCGCGCAATGATCAGACGCTTCGGCGAACCAAGCGTCGGAGCGCGCTGAAGCGGAGCCGAATCGACGCCGCCACCCTTCCTCGCGGAGAGCACTGGAAGCGCCGACTTCATCCGCGCACCTGGTAGCCGCGCGGCCTAAACGCGCGCGATTGGCGCCCCAGCCGAAAACGCCTTCGCCATCAAGGCAATAAGAACGGCTTTCAATCGTTGCGCCGCGCTGATACAAGCTGAGTTTCGCCTTGGCGCGGGGTGGAGCAGCCCGGTAGCTCGTCAGGCTCATAACCTGAAGGTCACAGGTTCAAATCCTGTCCCCGCAACCATCTCGACTTGCGATGCCCCTGCCCGTGTGGCGCGTCCTTGCAGGCGCGTCTCACAGCCGATGGACGGAGTCGGATCCCGCCTTCTTTCCTGGGCCAGAACAAGACTCTTGCAGCCAGGGCAAGGGCGCGATCATACCTCCGCCGCATCTCGCTAGGCTATTTTCACTCCGACTCGAAACCACCATCAAGAGTCATGCGCGACTTCGAGGAGATACTTTCCGTAATCGCTTTTGCCCATGCCTACGGCAAGTTTGAGAAGCTCCTCCCGCGAGATATAGCCAAGCTGAAAAGCAACTTCTTCCGGGCAGGAAATGCGAAGACCTTGCCGCAGCTCCAACGTGCGGACGAAAGCGGCGGCGTCGAGCATCGAATCCGGCGTCCCCGTATCCAGCCAGGCATAGCCGCGTCCCATCCGCTCGACCGAAAGCTCGCCTCGCTCGAGGTAGACCCGATTGACGTCAGTGATCTCGAGCTCGCCCCGCCATGAGGGCGTCAGATTGGCGGCAATGTCCACCACCTGCTTGTCATAGACGTAGAGGCCGGTGACCGCCCATCTTGATTTCGGGCGCTCTGGTTTCTCTTCGATGGATATGGCGCGGCCGTCCTTGTCGAATTCGACGACGCCGTATCGCTCCGGGTCGTGAACCTTGTAGGCGAAGACTGTCGCGCCATGTGGGCGAGCCCTCGCGGACTCGACCAACTCCGAAAGGCCATGGCCATAATAGATGTTGTCTCCGAGGATCAACGCCGATGCTTCGCCCTCTACGAATTTGGCGCCGATGTGATAGGCCTGCGCCAGCCCCTCCGGCTTTGGCTGTTCGGCGTAACTGATGGAAACGCCCCAACGATTGCCGTCGCCGAGCAGCTTCTGGAAAAGCGGGAGATCATGCGGCGTAGAGATCAAGAGAATCTCGCGGACGCCTCCAAGCATGAGCGTCGAAAGCGGATAATAGATCATCGGCTTGTCGTAGATCGCCAACATTTGCTTGGAGATCGTGTTGGTCATCGGGTGGAGGCGCGTTCCGCTGCCCCCTGCTAAGACAATCCCTTTCATCTCTTCCTCGCCTCCAATTTTTCAAATGGCTGCGGAAGACCCGCCCGGATGCAGAGATTGAATTCCGAATTGCTTGCCAGCCTCTCCATGACGGTCTGGAGCGCCTCCCGCCAATCCGATAGCCGGACTCCATGACTCTGCGCGATTTTCGCGTTGTCGAGCTGCGAGCGCATCGGGCGGCGCGCCGGCGTTGGATAGTCCGACGCCGCAATGGGGATGACCCGGGCGCAAGGGCCGCCTCGCGCGGCGGACATAGCAAAAATCTCGGCGGCGAAGCCGGCCCAAGTCGTCGCTCCCGAATTGGTCAGATGGAACAGGCCGCGCAGCGAAGGTTCGTCCGGATGGGCGACGAGATTGCCCGCCACCCGTTCAATCGCCGCCGCTAGATCAAGAGCGGATGTCGGCGTCCCATGCTGATCGGCGACGACTCGAATCTCGTCGCGATCGCCGGCGAGCCGCAACATCGTCCGCAGGAAATTGTGGCCCTCGGGCGCATAGACCCAACTCGTCCGCAAGATCACATGGTTCGACGTGGCGACTCTGACGGCTGCTTCGCCGGCAAGCTTGGAGCGGCCGTAGAAATTGATCGGCGCCGTGGGATCGTCCTCCGTGTAGGGACGCGACGCCGCTCCATCAAAGACATAATCGGTGGACAGTTGAATGATGGGCGCCCCGATCCTCGCGGCGGCCCGCGCGGCAAGACCGGCGCCGAAGCTATTGATCGCGAGCGCGGCGTCGCGATCGTCCTCCGCCTTGTCGACCGCGGTATAGGCGGCGGCGTTGACGATCACATCAGGACGCAGCCTCTCGAATAAGGCGGTTGGATCCAGTTGCGCGCCAAGATCGAATTCGGGCCGCCCAACCGCGACAACCTCAAGCTGTTCTCCGGCGCGATCCTGCAGCGCGCGGGTGACCTGCCCGCTGCGCCCGGTCACGACGATTCGCAAGGGGCGCCTATTCAACATCTTCGACAGCCTTGATCAGGCCCAGGCGCTCGCCGGAATAGAGCCTTTCGCGCAGCGGCCGCCACCACCATTCATTCGATAGATACCACGCGACCGTCTTCTCGATCCCGGTTTCGAATGTCTCATTGGCCCGCCAGCCGAGTTCGGCTTCGAGCTTGCCGGCGTCTATTGCATATCGCTGGTCGTGGCCTGGCCTGTCTGGCACGAAAGTTATGAGCGTCTCGCGCGGCTTTGACGACGGCGCCAGTCGATCAAGGATCTCGCAGATCCGGCGCACGATGTCGATATTGCGGCGCTCGTTGCGGCCGCCGACATTGTACTTCTCGCCTAGGCGGCCCCGGGTCAGAATCGTGAAAAGCGCGCCCGCGTGATCGTCGACAAAGAGCCAATCGCGCACATTGGAGCCGTCGCCATAGACGGGCAACGGCTTATCGTGCAGGGCGTTGAGGATGATGAGGGGAATGAGCTTTTCCGGGAAGTGATAAGGGCCGTAATTATTCGAACAATTCGAAATCACCACCGGAAGTCCGTAAGTGCGGTGCCATGCGCGCGCCAGATGGTCCGCAGCGGCTTTGGTCGCCGAATAAGGCGATGACGGATCATAGGGGGTCGTTTCTTGAAACAGCCCGTCGCTCCCGAGCGACCCATAGACCTCGTCGGTCGACACATGAAGGAACCGGAACCTATCCTGCATCGAAGCATCAAGCTTCGACCAGTAGCCCAGCGCCGCCTCAAGCAGCGTGAATGTCCCGACGACATTCGTCGCAACGAATTCTCCGGCGCCTGTGATCGAGCGATCGACATGGCTCTCGGCGGCGAGATGCATCACTCCGTCCGGCCGAAAAGCGGCGAAGGCGGCCTCCATGGCGGTGCGATCGCAGATATCCGCATCGAGGAAACTATAGTTAGGATCGCCGTCGATCTCGCGCAATGAAGCAAGATTGCCGGCGTAAGTAAGCTTGTCGACGTTGAGAACTTTCACGCCGACGTCCCTGACAAGGCGCCGGCATAAAGCCGAGCCGATGAACCCTGCTCCGCCAGTCACCAATATCCGCATGCCGCCCCCCTAAAATCGTATCAGCTAAAATATGTTGGAAGGCCGGCCAGTCGGGGATGGCTCCGGTCCTTGTCCGAGAGAACCGCGTTTGCGGCCTCAACCGGCCATTTGATCCCGATATCGGGATCGTCCCAGGCAATTCCTCTGTCATCAGCCTGACAATAATAATCGGTCACTTGATAAATAACTTCGGTATCCGGCTCCAAGGTGCAGAACCCATGCGCAAAGCCGAACGGAATCCAAAGCTGCGCCCAGTTGTCCGCGCTGAGGACGGCCGACGCATACTGGCCGTAAGTCGGCGACTGACGCCGGATATCCACCGCGATGTCGAAAATCGCGCCGCGCACGACCCTCACGAGCTTCCCTTGCGCAGTTGGAGGCGCTTGAAAATGCAATCCCCTGATGGTGCCTTGGACGCGCGAAAGGGAGTGATTCTCCTGTACGAAGCGGGTTTCGCCTATCAAGGCGTCGAAGGTCCGCTGATTATAGACTTCGGAAAAAAACCCGCGCGCATCGGCGAATTTGCGTGGCGTCCAAAGCAATGGACCAGCAATTAAAAATGACTTTGCTTCCATATAAAAGCCCCAATCCATCGGTGGAGACGATTCGATCGAGCGCGCCCGACATGGTTGAAATTGACGGCCATATGATTACTCGGCGGGGTCTTCTCCCTTGACGTTGTAGGAAGAGTGAGGCAGAATTTTAACGTTCACATATCAAATTTGACTCCGTTCAGTAAAAGTAAATTTTAACCTAATATTTCATGTCGCGTTATGAGTTTCACTTGGAAAATCTTTGGGGAGGCCACCGCATTTGTGACGAGGGGGAGCGGCCGACGCCAGTGATGTTGGAAAAACTGGAAGCCGCAATCGCAATCATTGGAAGAGCCTGCAGACTGCCGGGCGCCAATTCGACTCAACAGCTCTGGGACCTGCTCGCGGCAGGCGGATGCGCCGTTTCCCGCATCCCCGCCGATCGGTGGTCATTGGAGCGATTTGGCCATCCGCGGCAGAAAGAGCGCGGACGCAGCTACTCATGGGCCGCCGGCGTTCTCGATGATGTTTGGGGGTTCGATCCCGCAGTATTCGGCATTTCGCCGCGCGAAGCCGAACAAATGGATCCGCAACAGCGCCTGCTGCTGGAGCTCGCCTGGGAGGCTCTCGAGGATGCAGGCGTTCGCCCATCCGACGTCGCCGGCTCGCAAACCGGCGTATTCGTCGGCGGCTCGGCGCTCGATTACGGCAACCTGCGGCTCCATGATCCGGCGGCGGCGGACGCCTATTTCGCCACAGGCAACACGTTAGCCGTTCTCTCCAATCGAATTTCCTACGTTTTCGATCTTCACGGGCCGAGCTACACAGTCGATACAGCCTGTTCTTCGTCGCTCGTCGCTTTGGACGCGGCGGTCGCGGCGATCCAAAGCGGCCGGATCGACACGGCCATTGTCGGCGGCGCGAACGTGCTGACAAGTCCATTTGGATTCATCAGCTTTTCGCAAGCGACCATGCTGTCCCCGACGGGTATTTGCCAGGCTTTTTCCGCCAAGGCCGACGGCTATGTGCGAGCCGAGGGCGGGGTCGTCTTGATCCTGCGCGCGCTTGACCGCGCTCGGGCCCAGGGAGATCGCGTTCACGCCCTGATTGTCGGCTCCCGCGTCAACTCCGACGGCCGCACCAGCGGAATCTCTCTCCCCTCCAAGGCGCATCAGGCGGCGCTTCTGGAGCAGGCCTATTGCGAAAATGGCCTGGATCCGAACGACATCGCCTTCATCGAGGCGCATGGCACGGGAACGCCGGTCGGCGACCCGGTCGAGGCCGCCGCCATCGGCGAAGTCTTGGGCCAGAGGCGCGATCGTCCCCTCCCAATCGGCTCGATCAAGACAAATATCGGCCATACTGAACCGGCGTCCGGCCTCGCGGGCGTCATGAAGGCGATGTTGGCGCTCGAACACGACTCCTTGCCGCAGTCGCTGCATTTCGAAGAGCCCAATCCCGACATTCCCTTCGCCGATCTCAATCTCTCCGTCTGCACAGCGCCCCTAACCTTGGAACGGCATGGGCGCCCTCGCTACGCCGGCGTCAGTTCGTTCGGTTTCGGCGGCGCGAACGCGCATGTGATCCTGACCGACCCGCCGGATGTCGCAAAGCCGAACGCGACCGTAAACGCGCCCCAGTTTCTCCTGCTTTCGGCGCAAAGCCGGGATGCTTTGGCGGATCTCGCGCGCCAATATTCCGCGAGACTCGCCGCCGTCGATACAGCGGAAATGCGGCGCCTCATCGCCGCCGCGGGCCACCGGCGCGAGCTCCTTCAAGAAAGATTGGCGATACCAGTCGGCGAGCAAGACGCGCTGGTTCAAGCGCTCGACCAAGCCGCCAACTTGGACGCCGAGCTTTTAGGAAGCGTCGCCGTCGAGCGCGCCGCGCCCGTCGCCTTCGTCTTCTCCGGCAATGGCAGCCAGTGGCCAGGCATGGGCCGGCGCGCCTATGAGGCGAACGAAGTCTTCCGCGACCGTTTTGACGCGATTGACGCCATCTTCCGCAAGCTCGCAGGCTGGTCGCTCGCGGAAACGATGTTCAGTCCCGACGTCGCCGAGCGGCTCGAAATGACGAGCATAGCCCAGCCGCTCATATTCGCGATCCAAGCGGCGACGACTCATAGCTTGACGCAGCTCGGCCTCGTCCCGGACATGGTCCTGGGGCATAGCGTGGGCGAGATCGCCGCCGCGACGGCCGCGGGAATTCTCGACATCGAGAGCGCCGTCCGCGTCATTTATTTTCGCAGCCGCCACCAGGAAATTGTCCGCGACGCCGGCGGCATCGCCGTCCTCTTCGGCTTGCTCGAGGCGGCCGAGGCGCTGGTCGAGGAGATTCCCGGCCTTTCGATCGCCGCGCATAATTCGCCCAGAAGCTTCACGATCGCCGGCTCCTTTTCGGCGCTGGATCAAGCGTCAAAAGCCGGCCCCGCGCATAAGGCGCGAATCCGACCCCTCGATCTCGCCTATCCGTTCCACAATGACCTTATGGCGCCGGTCGAGGCGCCGCTTCTTGCCGATCTCGACAGGATTCGTCCGAGACCAAGCAAGATGACGTTCATATCGACGGTAGAGGCAGGCGTTCTGTCGGGCGTCGAGCTCGGGGCTCGGTACTGGTGGCGCAATGTCCATGAGCCTGTGCGCTTCATGGAGGGGGTGCGGCTGGCGACGCGCCTCGGAGCCCGCGTTTTCGTCAAGATCGGGCCGGCCGCCAAGCTAGTGGCCGACATCAAGGAAATCGGCGAACAAATGGGCTCGTCGATTGGCGTGCTGAGCGTGCATGACCGGAAGCCCATGCCGGGCGACCCGCTCCGGAGCGCGGTCGCTCAGGCCCTCGCGCTGGGGGCGCATGTCAATCCGAGGATCGCATTCGGGACGGATCCAGGGCCGAGCGTGAATCTGCCATTCTACCCGTGGCGACGCACGCCCTACCGGGTGCCCGAGACCTGCGAAGCGAGCGGATTCGCGAGCGTCCGTCCTTGGCGCCCGCTCATTGGCGCGCGGCTTTCGTCCGACTCTTTGGAATGGCGCTCACAGCTCGACCCGTATCTTTCGCCCGCGCTCGCCGATCATCAAATCGGCGGTCAAATCTTGCTGCCTGGCGCAGCCTTTGTCGAGATGGCGCTTGCGGCCGCGCGCGACTGGCTTGGCGTCGAGACCGCCGCAATCAGCGATCTGGAGATCGTCCAACCGATGATTTTCGTCGCAGGCGCCTCGCGCGAAGTCTTGTGCCGGGCGACGCCGATGACGAACATGATCGAGATCATGAGTCGCCCGCGGCTGAGCGGCTCGGCCTGGGTGAGCCATGCCAGGGCGAAGGTCATTCAGAAGCCGGCCTCGTCCATCGCAAGTCCCGCCATTCCGAGCCTGTTCACGAAGACGATGGGCGGAGCCGAGCTTTACGCCGAAGCGCGCCGCTCCGGGCTCGAATTCGGTCCGGCGTACCGGCAGGTCGCGGCTGCATCGCGGAGCGGCGAGGATGTTATCCTTGTCGATCTCATCGAGGCGGTCCCGGGTGATGAATACGGACTTGATCCGGCGCGCCTCGACGCATGCTTCCACGGCCTGATTCTGCGCTTCTCCGACCTCGTGCCAATAGACCGTCAAACCGCCTATGTGCCGGTTCGATTCGCCGAGGTGCGGCTGGAGAAGCCGGGCGTCGCGATCGCGCGGGCGAGGATTGAAATCAAACGTTGCAACGAGCGCGCGATTATCGCCGACTTCGCGCTGCTCGATCGCGACGGGGGCGTGATCGCCAACTTGCGCGGGGCGCGGTTTCAAGCCATGCGCGCGCAGGCTGCTGGCGATCTCGCAAGTCATGCGGTCGTTCAATCCTTGGCTCTCGCCGACGAACCCACGGCCGTCCGCCGCAACCCGTCGCTCACCACGGCGCATCTGGCTCGCGCGTCAACGCTCGAGGCCGCGAACGCCGTCGAAAGCGCCCTGCCCGCGGACCTATTGTTGATCGAAGGCTGGGCCACAGCGGCCGCGCATAGTCTTGCATCCGCGCTGGCGATCGAAGGCAGGATCGCGCCGGACCAGCTCATCGCGGCGGGACGGCTGCCGGAGGCGCTCCGGGGCTGGCTCATCAATCTGCTCCGCGCGCTCGAGCAGAGCGGCCTCGCGCATGTGGAAGCCGCGCCCGCGACATTCGCTTTGGCGCCTGGCTTCGCCCTCCCCGATCCCAACGACATCCTGAATAATTTAGCCGCCGACCATCCGAGGCGGTCGGCCGAGCTTCTCCTTGCCGCTCGAACCGGCGCCATGATGAAGGCGCTGGCGGCGGGCGAGATCGAGATCGGCGCAATGAGCGACTCCACGATTGAGTCCTTTGAAATCGGCTCAGCGTCAGTCGTCGCATCGGCCGGGCTCCTGGCCAAATTTCTTGCGCAGCTGGCGCCGTCCTGGCCGCGCGATCGGGCGCTGCGGATCCTGCAGATCGCGCATGGACCGCTTTCGCCCCATGCCGCCGCATTGGCGGGCGCGCATGGGGCCCGACTGACGATCTTCGACCCAAATCAAAGACGTCTTGAACATGCGCGTCTAGCATTTGCGCGGGACGCGCGGATCGCATTTGCGGACAGCCTCGAAAATATTCCGAAAGGCGCTTTCGACCTGGTCATCGCCGCGGATGGCCTGCATCGCATCGCGTCGAGCAAAGTCTTGTTCGCGCAGCTCGTCGAAAGCATGGCCTCCGAAGCGATGATCGCCTCCATCGAGCCGGCGCCGTCTCTATTCCGGGATCTTGTTTTCGGTTTGCGCGACGGCTGGCTCTACGGCGAGTCCGAAAGCTCGATCCTTTCTTTTTCGGCTTGGTCAGCTCTCTTCGCCTCCGCAGGCCTGCAAAAGCTCGTCGCTCAGACCGTCGCGACCGAAACGGGCCCGGCGTTTCTCGTCGCCGGGCAGACGCCCCAGGTTACGCGCCGCCGCAGCCCGCCGGCGAAAGCGCTCATCATCAGCGATCGCGACCCTCAAACGAGCGAGACAGCGGCAGCGCTTTCGGACATCCTTGAGGCGAATGGAACGGATTGCGCCATCGTGGCGGGCGACAGGGTCGACGAGATCTCCGCCGCGCCGGGCGCCGCGATCGTCTTCCTCGCGGGCGCCGCCCAGGGCTCAAAAAGCTCCGTCCAGTCTCTCGCCGCGCGGTGTCTGGCGCTCAAGCGCTGCGCCGAAAGCTTGGGGAGGCATAAGGCGCGTTTCTGGATCGTGAGCCCCGGCGCCGCGCGCAGCGCCGCAAATTCCGCGAGTCCCATCGAATCCGGCTTTTGGGCCTTTACGCGGACATTCGCCAACGAGTTTCAGGCGCATGACGTGCGCCGGATCGATGTCGCTCCCGATTTGCCGCCGCATATCAAGGCCGGACGTCTGGCCGAGCTCATTCTTTCCGGGACGACCGAGACGGAGATCGTTCTCAACGGACATTCTACGCGCGTCGTGCGCCTACATGCGCATGATCCCCATCAAACGCCGGCGCACTGGCCAGCCGCTCCAGCGGCCCGCCTCGAAAAGGGCGATGGAGCCGGTCTCGACCGGATTCGCTGGGCGCCGATCGACCGACGGACGCCAGGACCGGGGGAAGTCGAAATCGCCGTCGCGGCGACCGGCCTCAACTTCCGCGACGTCATGTGGGGCCTATCAGTCCTGCCGGACGAAATGCTCGAAGAAGGGTTCGCGGGCCCAACGCTTGGCCTCGAGTGTGCCGGCCACGTCGTCGCGGTCGGACAAGGCGTGGAGAATTTCGATATTGGCGACGCCGTCCTCGCCTTTGCCGGAGGCGCGTTCGCGACTCACGTCACTGTGGCCAGCAAAATGGCGTCGAAGGTTCCAGAGGGGATGTCGCCTGAAGCCGCGGCCACAATCCCGGTCGCCTTTCTCACCGCCTATTACGCTCTGATCACCTGCGCGCGTCTGCAGCGCGACGAATGGGTTCTCATCCACGGCGGCGCGGGAGGCGTCGGTCTGGCCGCCCTGCAGATCGCCCGCTGGCGCGGCGCGCGGGTGATCGCGACCGCCGGCTCCCCCGAAAAACGCAGTCTCTGTGCGGCGCTCGGCGCCGAACATGTCTTCGATTCGCGGTCCGGCGACTTCGTTGACGCGGTGCGTCAGGCGGCGCCGGGCGGCGTCGCGGTCGTGCTGAACAGCCTTGCCGGCGAAGCGATGGAGCGCAGCATCAGCCTGCTGGAGCCGTTCGGCCGTTTCGTCGAGCTCGGCAAGCGCGACTATCTGGCGAACACGCATGTCGGCCTGCGCCCGTTCCGCAACAATCTCGCCTATTTCGGCGTCGATCTTGACCAGCTCGTCCTGACGCAAATGGACAAAGGCCATGCGTTGTTCCGGGAAGTCATCGCGCTTTTCTCGGAAGGAATATTCTCGCCCTTGCCGTATCGCAGCTTTCCGGCGACGGAGTTCATCGATGCGATGCGACTCATGCAGCAGTCCGGGCACATCGGCAAGATCGTCATCACGCCGCCCGAGATCGGCGAAATCCGCGTCGCTCCGAGCGACCCGTTCAAGGTCGCCTCGGACAAGACGCATCTCGTCACCGGGGGTTTGAGCGGCTTCGGGATGGAGACGGCGCGCTGGCTCGTCGAACGCGGCGCCCGCCATCTCGTTCTCATAGGCCGCAGCGGCGCGTCGAGCCCTGCGGCGCGGGAGTTTCTCGCCGACCTCGCCGCAGCGGGCGTGAACGTTCAGGCTGAAGCCGTCGATGTCGCGGACCGGGCGGCGATCGGAAGCCTCATTCGAAAGATCGGGCGCAAAATGCCCCCGTTCGCCGGCGTGATTCATGCCGCCATGGTCCTGGACGACGCGCTCATCGCCAATCTAGACCCCGAACGGCTCGAAGCCGTGTTGCGCCCGAAAGTTTTAGGAGCCGAGCATCTCGACCGGCTGACGCAAGATTTGCCGCTCGACTATTTTGTCATGTTCTCCTCGGCGACCACTGCGATCGGCAATCCGGGCCAAGCAAGCTATGTCGCAGCGAACGGCTTCCTCGAAGGGCTTGCGCGGCGAAGGAAGGCGGCGGGCAAGCCCGCCCTCGCCATCGCTTGGGGCGGGATCGAGGATGTCGGCGTCCTTGCGCGCAATCGCTCGGTCAAGGATGCGCTCGCGAGCCGCGCCGGCGTGAAGGGCATGACCGCCCGCTACGCGCTAAATCTCATGGGCGAAGCCCTGTCGCGCGCGTCGGCGACCGCCGACGAGGCCGTGCTCGTTCTCGCCGAGATGAGCTGGGCGACGGCCCGCGAGCACTTGCCGCTCCTCCAGTCGCCGACCTTCGCCGAGCTCATGCGCAAGGATGCGGCGGTCGAGGCAGACAAGCGTGAGAAGATTGACGTCCGCGGACTGATTGCGACGCGCCCCCAGGAGGAAGTGCGCAAGGCGGTCATCGCCGTCATCGCCGAAGAGATCGCCCATATTTTGCGTTTGCCGCAGCAGACTCTAAGCCACGCCAAGCCGCTGTCCGAGGCCGGTCTCGATTCGCTGATGTCCGTCGAACTCGCGGTCCGCCTGGAAAGCCGCCTGACGCTCGAAGCGGCACTGTCGAAATCGGCCGGCAGTTTCAATGTCGCGGAATTGGCCGACCACATTCTTGCTCTCAGCATCAACGCGACCAGCGAAGAGGCGGCCATCGCGCAAGGGCTCCGGGACCGTCATCTCGGCAAGGACATTGACCCGACCGCCTTTGCGCCTCTGTCCACACTCGTCGAGGAAAAGAGCCGCGATCTGACGAGGATCCTGTCCTAGAGCGCTTCCCGATCAGATGGAATCATCTGATCGAAAAGGAATCGCTCAAATTCAAAGAGTTGGAGCATGTTCTGATCGAAAAAGTCGATCAACTTTTTCGGAACATGCTCTAGACGCAAGCTCGCGTGGTGAGCGAAACCGCCTATTTTCCGCAGGCAAAAACAGGCTTCCTTCGGTAGAAGCCTGCCCGCGCGCGATCGGCGCCGACGCCGTCTCAAAGGCCCAATCATGGCTGTCCCTGTAGCGTATGACATAACCAGGCTCGCGACGCGGGTCCTGAACGTCACGCCGAACGGAATCGATCGGATCGATTTCGCCTTTGCGCGCCATTTTCTCGGCTCCGCGCAACAAGACTGTTCAGCGATCATGATGACCCTGCTTGGACCGCGCGCGATCCCTGTCGAAGGCGCCCGCGACATCGTGGACGGGATTGCGGTTCATTGGGGCGAAGACGAAAAGCCGGACCAGGACGAAAGCTACCGCCGGATCGCCGGATGGATACGCGGCGGCGGTGCAAAACTTGTCGGCGCCCAACGCGTAGCTCGGGGCCGCTCCGGTCGCGCGGCCGGCGTGTTCAGATGGATCGGCCAGCACGGATTTCCCTTCGGCCGCTCTCCCGCCGCCGCCCTCCCGAAAGGCGCGCGCTATCTCAACGCAAGTCAATTCCCCCTCTGGATCCCGCGCTATTTCCGCTGGCTGAACCAGCGTCCGGACGTCAAGGCCGTCTTCTTCATTCATGATCTCCTGCCGATCGAGACGCCCGAATATTTCCGCAAGGCGGAATATGAGCGGCATTTGCGCCGCCTTGAGAATCTCGCCCGATTCGGCGCCGGCGCGATCGTGACCACAAGAGTCGTGAAAGATGCGCTCGATCGGCATTTGCGGACTTTGGGACGAACCAATATGCCGATCCTTGTCGCGCCGATCCCGGTCGCGCCAATTTTCCACAGGCGCGGTGAGGCCGACGCAACCCTAGCAGACCATCCTTACTTTGTGGCCTGCGGCACGATCGAGCCGCGCAAAAACCATCTCATGCTCCTGCATGTTTGGCGGGAGCTCGTGCGCCGCACCGGCGCCGGGGCCCCAAAGCTGGTCTTGATCGGCGGGCGGGGATGGGAAAATGAGAATGTCGTCGATCTCCTCGAACGCTGCGGCGCGATCGGCAATCATGTGATCGAGGCGTCAGGACTCTCGACGCCCAGCCTCAAGCGGCTCCTCGATGGCGCCCGAGCCTTGTTGATGCCCTCGTTCGCGGAAGGATATGGCTTGCCCATCGCCGAAGCCTTGGCCGCGGGCGCGCCGGTCATCGCCTCGGATATTCCGGTTTTCCAGGAAATCGGCGGCGGCGGCATTGTGGCCGTGAGCCCGATCGACGGCGAAAAATGGCTCGAAACCATCCAGGCCTTCGCCGACCCTGCGTCGCCAGAGCGACTTGCGGCGCTGGCGAGAGCCGCAAAGCATAAACCTGCGAGCTGGAAGAGCTATTTCGCCTCTATTGGGGAATTTCTCGAATGCCTATAGGTCAGCCGCTTTAGCCATCTGCGCGCGCGGGTCCAATCGCGAGTCTTCCACCCGCAATTTCTGCGCGACCTTCAACATGTTCACGATGAAGAGGCCGACAAAGACGATGGCGGCGCCGCAAAGAACCAAATCATAAGAGGAGAAGGCCGCGCCGCCGATCAGGACCTTCGCGCCCCCTGCGCCCCCTTCGCTATACATCCAGCAATTGATGCCGATCAGGCCGATGCGAAGCTCCGTCGGCCCAAGCGCAAGGAACGATAATTGAAAGTTTCCTGAGACGTGATTATGCAGGAACACATACATGCAAAGCATGAAATAGCCGAGGAGCGCGAACAGGGCGACATCCAAGCGGACGAAAGGAGAAAGCCCGATACCCACCATGATCATCAGATTGCAGACGGCGTCGACGGAGTGATCGAGGAAATACCCGTAGCGTGGTCTTTCCACCCGGCGGTATCGGGCGAGGCTCCCGTCAAGCGAGTCGCCAAACCAATGCACGACCAACCCAAATGTCGCGAGCCAAAGGAAGGTCAGATCAAATCGGCTCGCCGCATATCCGACGAAAACTATTCCGGCTCCGACGACCCCCAGTCCCGTGAGGCGATCCGGCGTGACGGCGCGCGGCATATGCAGGCAAAGCCAATTGAGCAGATCGCGCTCCAGGCGGGCCAAAATATTCTTTTGGATGCGTATCGACGGCTGCCTGGCGACCGTCGATACGGTTTGTCCGTCGAATAAAATTGATTGCGACAAAACCCGCCCCCGCGTTCGGCCTTAACGAATTCTAATTGTCGCAGGAAAGAGTTTAACAAAAAATCACTCTCACCCATCAATGAACAGATAATCTGGCATTGTGACGAAAAAGCGCCATGGATTCCATATTCTCCATAATTCTTGTGACGTGGCTCGCGATAGGCGTGGTGAGCACGATCTCGGCATGGCGCTACACTTGGGGGCTGCCGCGCCCGGAAGCGCCGGGGCGAACGCCGCGGGCCGTCGTCGTCGCGCCTATCAAAAATGCGTCGGCGCTGAGCAGAGAGTTTCTGCGCCGGCTGCGGAGCCAAGCCTATCCGGATTACCGAATCATCGCGGCGGTCGAGAGCGAATCCGATCCTGCTTTTTCGCTTCTTTCCGAATCGGCCCGGGAGCCCGGCGCGACCATCGTGACGATCGTCGCGGGGCCGGTCGAGCGCGGCGGTCAGAAGGTCTGGAACCTGCTCGCGGCCCTCGCTGCGATCAAGGCGGACGATGAGATCGTCGTCTTCACCGACGCAGACACCCTGCCGACGCCAGAGTGGCTCGCCCGGCTGGTGTCCGCGCTGACCGACGCCGGCTATGATGCGGTGACGGGCTACCGCTGGATGATTCCGACCGACGGGCGATTGAGCTCAGCGATCGTGGCTGCGGCGAACGCCTCGATCGTGACGCTGCCTCGCATCCCGGCGATCATCAATCTGTGCTGGGGCGGCACGACCGCTTTGAGGCGCGAAACCCTGGAGCGAATCCGCGTCGCCGACTATTGGCGCGGCGCAATCAGCGACGACTTGCAGATGACGCGCGCGCTCGGCGCGGCCGGATGCGCCATCTTTTCCCCCCGCCAGAGCCTTCTGCTCTCGCCAATCGCCATGGACTGGAGAGAGGCTTTCGCTTTCGGACGGCGACAATATCGCATGGTTCTCATCCATGCGCCGAGGCTTTGGCTCTTCGCGGCGCTGGTGACCCTGCTCCCTGTCGCAGCGGCGTCTCTTTCCATGATCTTGGCCTTCCAAGGGCAAATTCTGGCGATCGCCGCGCTGGCGGCTTCAGGCGTCCTTGGCGAGTTTCGCTTCCGCTGTCGCCGTCGGATCGTCAGATTGCTTTGGCCGGAAACCGATGCGGCCGCCCTCGCCGGCTATTGGCGCGTCGAGCGATTGCTGCGGCCGGTCTGGTGGTGCTTTCACATGGCCTGCATCTTCGCGGCCTTCGGATCGCGGCATATTCATTGGGCCGGCGTCGATTACCTGGTTCGTGGACCGCAAGATGTCGAAGTCGTCCGGCGGGGAGCCGAGACTCAGAGATCGCGCTCGTAGATCCGGAATGTTCGCGCATGGCGGGCAGGCAGGCTTTCGACGAGATTCAAGACGGCATGATTGGTCTCTAGCATCCAGCTGATCTCGGTTTCCTCGACCCCGGCTCTTCGCGCCTGCGCGATGGCTTCGGCCAGGAGAAGCGACACCGCCATCGAGCCGATGCGGGTTCCCCGCCAGCCGCTTGCGACGCCAATCATCGGAATTCTCGTCATTCGCGTCCCGCGGCCATGGATGCGCCACAGCAGAGACGCCCAACCGAACGGCGCCAGCCTTCCGCCCAGCCCCTCCAGCGCTTCATTGACATCGGGAATTTGCGAGACCACGGCGATGTCTTCGCCTCGCCATTGCGCCATTCTGATCCAGGACGGCCTGCAAACCGGAAGCATAAGCTGAGCGATCATCTTGGCCTCGGCAGGGCCGACGGGCGTAGAGCTCCAGTTATCTTTCCAGGCGTCGTTGTAGAGCTCCAGGACTCGGGGAAATTGCGTCGACCAGCGGCCCAGGGACAGACCATAGGTGCGTATGTCCCTGGCGCCCTTGAACCGGGCGGCGAGCGCGGCGACGCGCTCGGGGAAATCCGACTGCGCTATCGTGCAGACATGGGCGAAAACATCCATCGCCTTGCGCAGTCCGAGCGCCTCAATGTGGTTTTTGTAATAAGCCGGCGCGTGATTCGTGCGCACGACGTGAGGCTGATCGAAGCCATGGATGAGAACGCCGATCTCATGATTGATCGACAGGCTGAAGGGGCCGCGCATGCGAAGGAGCCCCCGCCGGCGCAAGAAATCCGCTGCGCGGTCGAAAAGCGCGGCGAACACGTCGCGGTCGTCGATGGCGTCGATCAGGCCGAAATGCCCGCAAGAATCCTGATATTTTTTCAGATGCGCCCGGTCGACCACCGCCGCGATCCGTCCGACCGGTTCGCCGTCGCGAAAGGCGACGAAGGGCTGAATTTCATTTTCGAGCATCAGGGGCGAGCGCTTTTTGTCGAGCGCCCAGCGCATTTCGTCGCGAACCGGCTCGATCCAGCGCGGGTTCGACATCTGGGCGCGGCGCCCAGCCTCGATGAAGGCGCTGACATCGGCCGCGCCTTGAACCTCCCGCACCTGCAATGAGGTCACTCTTGGCCGCCCATCGCAAGTCCGGGAATTGGCGACGTCGACGCGCTCTCGCCAATCTCTTTCATCGCGCGGCCGATCGCGGAAACCGCATCGCTTATCTGCCCAGCGCTATGCTCCGCCGTCAGGAAGAAACGCAAACGGGCGGAGCGCTCGGGCACTGCAGGATGTATGATCGGCTGCGCGTTGACGCCCTGTTGAAAAAGCTTCTGGCTGAGCGCGACCGCGCGAACCGAGTTGCCAACAATAATGGGAATAATCGCATGGCCCGCGCTTGTTCCGGTATTCAGTCCTTGCGATTTGGCGGCATCGAGAAACATGCGGCTGAGACGCCGCAATCTTTCGACCCGTTCCGGTTCGCGATGCAGAATGGCGAGGGCTGTCGCCGCCGCGGCCGCCAATGGCGGCGAAAGGCCGACCGAGTAGACGAAGCCGCCTGACATGCATTTCAAATACTCAACAAGCGCCGTCGCGCCGGCGATGAAGCCGCCGCAGCCGGCAAGCGTCTTCGATAGGGTGCCCATCCAGATGTCGACGTCGCGCGGATCCGTCCCGAAATGCTCGAACAACCCATATCCACTGGAGCCGAGCACGCCGAGGCCATGCGCATCATCGACCATCAGCCAGGCGTCATGGCGCCGTTTGATTTCGACCAGCCTTGGCAAGTCCGGGACATCGCCATCCATGCTGTAGAGCCCTTCGACGACGATCAAGACGCGCTCGAACTGCCCGCGCAAAGAGATCAGAATCGCATCGAGGGCGTCGCAATCATTGTGCGGAAAGGAGCGCCGTTCGGCGCGAGAAAGAGCAGCGCCCGCCAATATGCTATTATGCGCGAGGCTATCGTGGACGATCAAATCCTTCGGCCCGAGTATGGCCGATATGGTTGAAACATTGGTTGCGTGGCCGCTAACAAAGGCGATGCAATCGTCCTGACTGTAATGTTTGGCCAACGCCCGCTCAAGCGCCCGATGTCCTGGCCTTTCGCCTGCGACCACTCGGCTCGCGGACGCCGATACGCCGAATGCGTCAATGGCGGCATGCGCCGCCGCGCGAACTTCGGGATGCTGGTTAAGGCCGAGGTAATCATAGGAGGAGAAGTTGATGAACTGCCGTCCGCCGATGAGAGTTGTGGCGCCGGCGGCTGTCTCGTGCAAATGAAAGAAAGGATTATCGAGGCCGACCACGGCCGCCATTGACCGCTGCAATGCAAGCTCATGGTAACCCGGCAGATTTTGAAAATCCGTCCACCCCCCGCGCGCGACCTCGTCGTAGGCATGCGAAGCTGGTGGCGACACGGCCGTCGACTGACTGTTAAGCCGGCTCAAAACGATCTTGTCGAGTAGCCGCCGGTCGTTATCGTGAAGGCCAAAGCGGTTGCGCGGCTTCATAAGAAATATCCTATTTTTCAATAATTTAAGAAAAATACACGGCTAAGGCTCCGGCGAATAAAACGGCGGGGCGGTTCGGCTTGACCAAATTGGCAGCCCAGGTCACGCGGTCTTAGGCGTCCAGGTTCTGGCAGGCGCTCGCTCTCTCATGCGAGCTCCCGCCCTTGCACGAAGTCCGCTCCTCATCGGCGCATGAGAGGGAGATGAAGTTCACATGCCACACTCGTTACTGACCAACAATATGTTTTGGAGGCAAATACGCTAAAGTGACGCGTTTGCCCCTTGCCTGGAATATTGCCGACTAGATGTTGGTCCTAACACCTTGCCGCTATACATACGCTTGCCGCCGTGACGGCCGGCGACATCGCCGCGCTGAGGATGCCCAAAGCCTTCTCAATGTCCGTGATCGGAGCATTGGACACATAAAGCAAATCTCTATTGAGAACGCGGAAGCTTTGCGCGACGAACAGACTGTTGGCGTCGCGCAGATTGAGCCTATACACGACCGGGGTCAGCTGCCCTGGCGCGTTTAGCGGGCTGTCTGGTCTGAGGGCGCGGGCGACGCTTTCCGGCTCGAAGCGGAAAATGAAGACGCCTGCGGGGTCAGCCCGGGAATCGAGAAGGCCGCCGGATTTAGCCAGCGCCTGAGACAAGCTGATGCCTTCGGCGTCGAAGGGAATCTCCGCGTTGCGGCCGGTTGCGCCATAGGCGATGAAGGTTTGCGGATCCCGAATCAACGTCAGAACGTCGTTTGCTCGCAAATAGATGTTTTCCCGCGGATCGGAAGTGACCCGGGTCATGGCCACGCGGGCGGTGACCGGCCCTCTCGAGAGCTGGACATAGGTTTCGTTGACGGGCGCGCGAATCCCGCCGGCCGCGGCGATGACGTCGAGCACGCGGTCGCCCTTGACGCTGAGGGGCACTCGCGCGCCGTTGGCGACTTCCCCGGTGACTGTGACCGTGTTGCTTATGGGTCGTGTGACGTTGATCAGAACTTGCGGCTGAATGGCTTTGCCCTCGAGCGCATTTTCAACGATGGTCTGGACGTCCTGCGTCGTCCGTCCCGCGACGCGAATGCGGCCGGCATATGGAACGGTGATCGCGCCGTCGCGGCCGACGACTTGATCTGGGATCGTCGCGCTCTTCGAGCCCGCCGTGAACCGGTCGGTTGCGAGGGATCCTGAAAATAGGCCGCCCGATGCGGCTTCCCAAATGGTCACCGAGATCGAGTCGCCGACGCCGATGCGAGGTTCGACGGATGGCCGATAGTCGGCGAATCGAGAGAGGAAACTGTCCGGGCCGTTATGGCGCAATACGTCGACCGTGGAGAAATTGATATCGACGATTTCGTAACGTTGGGCGATCGCGGTTCCGGCCTGCTGGGCGACGTCGTCCGCGCTCGGCCCCGAATTGGGAATGCTCGCGCAGCCCGCTAGAATGAGCAGAGCGGCGGCCGGCAAAACGCCGGCGAGAGCCCGAAATATATTCAGCATGCGCAATTCATCCATCCAATGCCGACTAATATCATTCTTCAGCGGCCGGAACCACCAGCGCCTTCTATGCGCGGTCTATTCTGGACAAGTGTATCCTAGAAACCACAATAAAATATTCTTAAAAGCGATTCGATTTAGAGCTCTTCCGACTGGACTCTGCGATCATCCCCGCTTGAACCTCGTCGGGCCGTCAGTCAGGCGGGCTTGGACCGAAACGGAAGCGTCATTGCGTTGGCGCAACAATATATCGGAAGTGGCGCCGGTCTGGATTGTGACGGATCTAAATCCATGACGGGGCGTGAGGGGTCCAAGGACCAGAAGATCGTTAACCACCCCCTTCGATATTCTATTATATGCTGATAGCATATTTCGAATTCTGGCTAAAATTTCCGATTTTAAAGAATGGCTGCTGAGCCAGAGCTTATGGATTACAAGTATAGTGTAATCATCACAATCTACTTTGATTGAAGTCAACCCATTCGGCGCTGATGCTCGCCGACCCCTCATGACGCTAGGTCGATCAGTCGAGGAGCGCGGCGGTCCAAATCTCTGGCGCAGGTTTGGAAACGTGACGATGGAGGAGCGAACCGCGCAACATCTGCTCGCCATAAGCGCGGGCCTCAGCAGAGAGGTCGTTGATTCACGAGCAAGCTGTGCACCCCTCCAAGCTGGCGAGAAACGCGTCGCGTAGCAAAATAGCGCACATCATTTGGCTTCTGAGGGCCATGAATGGACTTACAAACCTGTAGCGGCGGCGCGTAAACGTCCTCGCGATCGTGCGGCTCTCGTTAGCGCGGGAAGGTCAAAGGGCCTGATGCGGAGCACAAATTCGACGGATGCACTCATCGTTGCGGCGCCATGAAATTGCTTGAGCCGCGCGTCGAAACACGCCCGACCTCGATCAATCGGCGATCGTGCTCAATCGAATTGTTGACCAACCCGCGCCACAGCGCCGGCGCTGTCGGCCCATGCGCCGCGTCTTTGATGAAGCGAGCACGGCGCTATTCCCCGACAATGTTCGACGAGGCTTCGTCAAAAACCCCAGCTGCCAAGGCTTGCGCGTCAAGATCCTGTCGCTCGACAGCCGATGGATCGCGATCAGGACAAATCAGCGGCCGTACCCGCTCCGTCACGAGCGAGCCCGTCTGGAGCCGGACTTTGGCAGCGTCCATTTGCCATCTGCGCCTTTGGCGAGGCCGCGCTTCTTCAGCGCTTGAAGCGAAAAGGATACGGTTCGATTGCTGATGTCTCGGCCTGTCGCCTTGATTTGTTCGGCGATATCGGCGACCGAAAGAGCGCCCTGCTGGCCCAGGACTTCAATTATGGCCGCGCCGATGGTTTGGCGCGCCTCCGGCTCCTCGCTAGCCTCCGGCTTGATTTTTGGCTTTCGCCCCACCGCTGTTTTTGTGCTCCGCGCCGGAGCTTTTTCAAGAGCCTGCAGCTCGCGCTCAGCGATGCGAAGATCCGCGATCTTCGCATCTAGTTCAGCGATCTTCTCGCGAATGCGTTCGAGTGAAGTGTCCATGATGCCTTTGCTTACATGTAGGGTGATGGGAAGGTTTGCATTCCAACCGAGCCGAGAGGGGCAATCCTCAAAGCTCACAAATATCGTTGCGGTTTCGGCTTCTCCTTCAATTGTTCAGTTAGCGCCCACAGTGGGAAATCTTCATGAAAGGGGCTGTTAGTCGCATAATTCCGGCTTCGAATCTATAGAGCGCCCACAGTTGGCGGCCTTTTTTTTTGGAAAAATGTCAGACTGAGATGTGAGGTCTCGAGTTATTCAGTCCTGCAGTTGGCTGACAGGATACTTGATGATTGCACTCTGTAGAGCAAAATTAGGCGACCACACAGGCGTCAAGTTTCGGAACCTTGAGCATACAGCCTCGGCGCGAGTAGGGCTTCTGATATGCGCTTAGGCTGTTTGCATGACGCGCCTAACGGTCAGGGCTTTTGGTGGAGATCGCTCGCCGCTGCTATAGGTTTTTCCCACGCCAACCTTCTGACTTCAACATCCCTGAAGTCATCGCGATTGGCCACACGGCCGCGCCGATCCGCTCATCGTCGGAATATGTGAAAAGGTAGAAAATGGCGCCCGGTTGAGTTGCAGTTTCGCGACGCTATCGCTTACGAGATGGCTGGCCATGGTTTGAAAACTGGTCGTCGCGACGGCGCTGCCGAAGACATCAGTCGCCGAGGTCGCCGGCTCGCGCGCCCCCGCCCCATCGGCCCCTACGCGGGCCGAGCGGCTAACGATGCGGCCCGTGGCTCAACGGTTGACAGTGGCAATAGGTTGTTCTGTTATTTATCCCGAGTCCGATCAACGGATGCTCCAGCGTCGATGGCTGCGTTGTGCGCCGCCCGAAGGCGCCCCTCTTCTTGCCTGCGCGATCGCGCGCAATAGCGCGTGGCCGACGACGGCTTGCTGAGATGTGCAGGATCGCGCGTCCGGTGACCTATGGCGACGAAGGCCCCAGAAAATGAGATAAAAGGATTCCATCCAGAAATATTTTCGGAATTGAGATTCCGCCTTTAAGTAAATTTATAAATCATCCTTGTATTTTTATCGGCGTGGAGCCATATTGAGCAAGTCGATACACGGTCAGATGACTTAGCTTCGCGCAGATAAATATAGCGCAAACCTAACAATATCCTTGCCTGAAAATGCGATTTCGACGGCCGGCGATTTCGCGGGCAAGCAAAATCTATCGTTTGCGAAAGGGGTTTCCATGACTACGGGAACCGTGAAATGGTTTAACGTCCAGAAGGGCTTTGGCTTCATAGCGCCAGATAATGGCGGGAATGATGCTTTCGTTCATATCAGTGCTGTGGAGCGCGCGGGTCTTGGCGACTTGCGCGAAGGTCAGAAGGTGGGCTTCGAGCTCGTCGCCGACCGGAAGAGCGGCAAGATGTCGGCCGAAAACCTCAAGGCTCTAGACTGATTGCATTGTCGGCGGCTCAATGGTTCTTGAGACTGCCGACATCCAGCATCGCCGCGCTGAAGTCGACCACGGATGTACCGGCGGCTTGTGACGATGCGGCGGCGCGACGCTTGGCGACGCGCTTGCGCCTTATGGCCCCGCACCTTTTGAAGGTCGCGGGGTCTTTGCATTTTCACCCACGGCGCCGATGGATCAGGCGCAAAGGAAACTATGATGGCCAAAGGGCAGAAACGCAGCAATAGGGAAACCCGAAAACCGAAGGCGACCAAGCCGCCTGCCGCCGCGGCGGCCCTTTCGACCAAGGGAGTATTGGTCCCGGTCAAAAAGAAGAGCTAGCACGCGCATTATGCTTGTCCTCAACGCGGAGAGGTGGGGCAAGTTCAGCGCCGGTCCGCATTGCAGTCCGTCGATCGCCATCGGCGAGCGGTCGCTTATCAATTCGTAATGGACGGCGACAACGCGGCGCGTTCCGGCCATCTCACGTTGCGACTGTCCTCATCGGGACTGCCTCGTCAATTCTGAGCAACTCGCAGCCGCCTTGGAGGCGCATGCGCAAGCTGGCCTGACTTTTCCCAACCCAAAGGAAATCGATCATGCGTTATCTCGGCGGAATTTCAGGGAGGGGCGTGCTGAAGTGCAACGGCGAAGAGATCGCTCGCGCGTCCTATGACTTTGACGGCTTCTTCAAGAAGTCGGTCGGAGTAACAAGTTGCGGCGAGATCCGCGCGTCCGCAGTCGCCCTAAAGGGCGTGTTCGGTCGTAAGGACGTTCAACTTCTCACCGATGATGGCCGTCTCCTCGATCTCAGATTTTCAGAAAAGGCGTTGCTTCCGGCGAGCGACGTCGCTCACGTGGACGTCACGGGAGAATTGCCGACAGCTCATCGAAATTGGGGCCATTGACCGCCCCCGACGACGATCGGCGCCTCATCCGAGAATGGCGTCGTCCAACATATAAAGCGACTCCAACGCATAGAGCGGCCCGAATGGGGCTCCCACCCGACGGTTGAATGTCATTTTAATTTGCGTCTATTTGCGCGCGAAACTCGATAGCGTCGGAGACATTTCCCCACACCCCATTTCGCGCCGCGAATTGAGACCGTTCCGAATTACGAAGACTGCGCCATCGACCTGCGCGACCACCTAGCCGGCATACTGTCGCTGGCGATCTATCCTGAATGAAACAAAGGCCGTCACGCGGCCTTTTTCTTCGGCGCGATCAACTTGCGATTGATCAGCGCTTCGGCGATCTGGACCGCGTTCAGCGCCGCGCCCTTGCGTAGATTGTCGGCCACCACCCACAGGACGAGGCCGTTCTCGACCGTCGCGTCCTCGCGGATGCGGGAGATGTAGGTCGCGTCCTCGCCCGCCGCCTCATGCGGGGTGATGTAGCCGCCGGGCTCCCGCTTATCGATCACCAGGCACCCCGGCGCCTCTCGGAGAATCTCCCGCGCCTCCTCGGCGCTGATCGGGTTCTCGAACTCGATATTGACCGCCTCGGAATGACCGATGAAAACGGGCACGCGCACGCAAGTGGCGGTGAGCTTGATCTTCGGATCGAGGATCTTCTTCGTCTCCGCCATCATCTTCCATTCTTCCTTCGTGTAGCCGTCCTCCATGAAGACGTCGATCTCAGGAATCACGTTGAAGGCGATGCGCTTGGGGAATTTCTTGCTCTCGACCGGGTCCGACACGAAGATCGCGCGGGTCTCGGCGAAAAGCGCGTCCATCGCCTCCTTGCCCGCGCCCGACACCGATTGATAGGTCGACACCACAACCCGCGTGATTTTCGCCTTGTCGTGCAGCGGCTTCAGGGCGACGACGAGCTGCGCCGTCGAGCAATTCGGATTGGCGATGATGTTTTTCTTGGAGAAGCCCACAATGGCGTCGGCGTTGACCTCCGGCACGATCAGAGGCACGTCCGCGTCATAGCGCCAGGCCGAGGAATTATCGATGACGACGCAGCCCTGCCGGCCGATCTTCGGCGACCATTCCTTGGAGACGGCGCCGCCGGCCGACATCAGGCAGATGTCGGTTCCCGCGAAATCATAATTTTCGAGCGATTTGCACTTCAGGGTCTTGTCGCCAAAGGAGACTTCCGTGCCGATCGAGCGCGCCGAGGCGAGCGCAACGATTTCGTCGATCGGAAATTGGCGCTCAGCAAGAATATCGAGCATTTCGCGCCCGACATTGCCCGTCGCGCCGACGACGGCGACCTTGAACCCCATCTTGTTCTCCATTCGAGAGTTGAGCTTCGACGTCTGGAGCAGGAGCCCCGTTTGCGGTTTATGACGACAGGCCGCGCGCCGGGAGCCCCAATCGACGCCGGGAGCTAGAACGTTTTGCTCCGAAGCCGCCTTGCATAGAACAAATGGCGCCGCGCCGCAACGCGAACGGCGACGATGCGCCAAGGCTCAGCTTAGCAGCCCGCGGAGCGAGGCAAGATAAAGCAGCATTAATCTTCGTAAATGCGGCGTTGACGCTAATCATAAAGGAAGCTCGATCAGTAAGGCTCCACACAATCTTCGAGCCGCATAATGGCGCATTCAACATGCGCTTAAGCTGGCGCGGCGAGAGGATGGATCATGAGGCGCCCTGCCTTTCAAGGCCAAGACTTTGCCGGGGACATTTTTGCCGGGGACATTAGCATGGGGGCGGCATATGAGGGCGTTCGCCTGCCTTTATCGCGCGCCAGCCAGTCCCGACGCCTTCTTTGGCGGCTCGGGATGGGCTGTCTCGCCGCCTCCGGCTTCGCCTCTGTCTTGGCGTTCCTGAGCGCGGCTCAGGATCCCGCCTTGCGCGACATGGGCTTGGCGACGCCGCCGCCTCCCCCTTTGCCGGCCTGGATCGAAATCTCACATGCCGCGCAAGTTTTCGGGCTCGAAGCGCCCGAACTCGCCAAGGAAACGAAATCTTATGAAGCGCGGCGGCATCGGACCGGCGGCGGGCGGCAGGACGTCCTCACCTTCGGCGGCGTGAACGGCGACGCTCCACGCCTGCGCCTCACCATCTACCGGGTCGGCGAGGAAGCCACCCCCGACGCCGCTTTCTTCGTCGATCTCGCCCGCCGGGCCGCGGAGATGGGGCGCGCCATCACCCGCGCGACGCAACCGACGGCACTGCCCACCCGCCTCGGCGTCTTCGAGGCCGCCAGCCTCAACTTGGCCCAGAACGATGAATCCGACTCGGCTTGCATTGGCTTTCGAATGATCAACGCCGCGCCGAAACTGCGCATCACCGGCTTCGCCTGCGGCGGGGCCAACCCTGCTGCGATTGTCGCCTCGAAATCCGAGCTCGCCTGCCTCATCGACCGCATAGACCTCGCAGCGGCGTACGATAGTCAGCTCATGGCGTTCTTCGCCGCGCGGGACTTGAGTGACGACACAGCTTGCGCCGGACCAAGACCCGGAGCGTCCCTTGCGCGTTCGACCCGGCTGGAAGCGCCTTACGAGGCCGCTTCGCCAAAGGGGCAAAGAAAAACGCGTTGATTTCTAACTTCTTTGATCTCTCCCCCGAACCAAAACGCTGCTGTGGCGTTATGCTGCCAACAGCAAAGGATGAGCCAAATGCTTAAGAAAACGACGTCGGTCTTTCTCGTGGCTTCCGCCTTGGCGATGATCGCCACCGCGGCGTCGGCTGAGACCCAGGCGCGCCAGCATCGCCAGCATCGTAAACCGGTTACGCCAGTTTATTACGACGAGCAGCCGCCGCTGACCGTCAATAAGCGCAGCTTCCTCGATCCCGGCCCTGTCGTGCCGGTCGGCAGCATGTCGAATTATGTGACCGCCAATACGATCTTCAACCGCACGCCGGATCAGACCTTCGCGCGGTCCAAATATGGCAATGAGGAATTGCCCTGGCCGCTTGAAGTCCCAGGACGTCCGGGCCCGATCCTTGAATTCGAGACGCCTGCCTATCCTTATTGACAGCGCCGCACGCGAAGCGAATCTCTGGCGCGCCGGGGATGGCTCGCCAGAAGAAGGATGACCGGCAGATATAGAGATCATAGGGGGCAGCGGGAATTCCGCGGCTGTGGACTCGTCTGATCTCGCTACGCTCACCCCAATGAGGATTGCAGCTCTGCGAGGATCGCATCGCCCATCTGGGCCGTCGATATGGTTTCCTTGCCGGCGCCCGCGATATCGGCCGTGCGCAATCCCTTGTCGAGCACGCCGGAGATCGCTCGGTCGATTCGGTCGGCAACGTCGTTGAGATCGAAAGAATAGCGCAGCGCCATGCCGAGCGAGCCAATCATCGCGATCGGATTGGCCAGTCCCTTGCCCGCTATGTCCGGCGCCGAACCATGCACCGGCTCGTAAAGCGCCTTGCGCGCTCCTGTCTTGGCGTTTCTCTCGCCGAGCGACGCCGAGGGCAGCATGCCGAGGGATCCCGTCAGCATGGCCGCCACATCCGACAGCATGTCGCCAAAGAGATTGTCGGTGACGATCACGTCAAACTGCTTCGGTCGGCGCACGAGCTGCATGCCGAGGGAATCGGCAAGATGGTGCTCAAGCTGAACGTCAGGATAGTCGCGGGCGTGCAAAGCGGTGATGACCTCGTTCCAGAGAACGCCGGACTTCATCACATTGCGCTTTTCGGAGGACGCGACCTTATTGCGTCGCTTGCGCGCGAGCTCGAAGGCGACGCGTCCGATCCGCTCGATCTCGTAGGTGTCATAGACCTGGGTGTCTATGGCGCGCTTCTGCCCATTGCCAAGATCGATGATCTGCTTCGGCTCGCCGAAATAGACGCCGCCGGTCAGTTCGCGCACGATCATGAGATCGAGGCCTTCGATGATTTCACGCTTCAGCGAGGACGCGTCGGCGAGCGCCGGATAGCAGATCGCCGGGCGAAGATTGGCGAAAAGGGCCAAGTCCTTCCGCAGCCGTAAAAGTCCCGCCTCGGGCCGAACCTCATAAGGGACGCCGTCCCATTTCGGGCCGCCGACAGCGGCGAGCAGAACCGCATCCGCGGCCTCGGCGCGCGCCATGTCGGCGTCGCTGATCGCCGTCCCATGGACATCATAAGCGGCGCCGCCGACGAGGCCTTGCTCGATTTCGAACCCGACAATTCCCGCGCTGGTCAGCCAAGCCGCGATCTTCTCGGCCTCGGCCATGATTTCGGGACCGATGCCGTCGCCGGGGAGCACAAAAAGCTTGTAAGTCGTCATATCCATTCATCCAAAGGCGGAAGGAAACGCCGCCGAAGCGGCGAAAGCGCTTCCGCCGCGCTAAGTAAAGCCATAGAGAGCCGTCACGCCACCGCGAGTTGACGCAAGACGTAAGGCAGGATGCCGCCATTGTTGAAATAATCGAGCTCGTCCAGCGTCGCGATGCGGCACAGGAGCGGGACCTTTTTCACTTTGCCGTCGGCGTATCGGATTTGCGCCTCCATGGTCTGGCGCGGCTTCAAACCTTTGCTGAGGCCATGGATGGTCACCTCTTCGTCGCCTTTGAGCTTCAGCTTTTCCCATGTCGCGCCCGCCTCGAAGGTGAGCGGAAGGACCCCCATGCCGACGAGATTCGAGCGGTGAATCCGCTCGAAAGATTCAGCGATGACAGCGCGCACGCCGAGCAGCTTGGTGCCCTTGGCCGCCCAGTCGCGCGAAGACCCATTGCCATATTCGGCGCCGGCGAACACGACGAGCGGCACGCCCTCGGCCTGATATTTCATCGCCGCGTCGAAGATCGGCAATTCCTCTCCGTCCGGCCAATGCTTGGTGAATCCGCCCTCCGGCACGACGCCATCGGCTGCGCGGCGGATGAAATTCTTGATCCTTATATTGGCGAAGGTTCCGCGCATCATGATTTCATGATTGCCGCGCCGTGTTCCATATTGGTTGAAATTCGCCGGCGACACCTGCCGCTCGAGCAAATATGTCCCAGCGGGCGAAGCCTCCTTTATCGAGCCGGCCGGCGAGATATGGTCGGTCGTGATCTTATCGCCGAATAGCGCCAGGATGCGCGCGTTCTCGATATCCTTCACCGGCTCGGGCTCGATCTTCAGCCCCTCGAAATAGGGCGGGTTTTGCACATAGGTCGAACCCATGTCCCATTTATAGGTTTCCCCAGCGGGCGCTTTCACCTTTCGCCAATTGACGTCGCCATTGAAGACGTCTGCGTAGCGCGCCTTGAAAACCTTCTTGGTCACGAACTCGTCGATATAGGCGGCGATCTCGTCCTGGTCGGGCCAGACGTCTTTCAAAAAGACCGGATTGCCTTTCTTGTCATGGCCGAGCGGGTCGGTCTCGAGGTCGGTTGCGACCGTGCCGGCAAGCGCATGCGCGACCACCAGCGGAGGCGAAGCGAGATAGTTTGCCTGGACGTCGGGGCTGATGCGGCCCTCGAAATTGCGATTGCCGGACAGCACCGCCGCGGCGACTATGCCATTGTCATTGATGGATTTCGAGATTTCCGGCGCCAATGGCCCGGAATTGCCGATGCAGGTCGTGCAGCCGAAGCCGACGAGATTGAACCCGAGCTTGTCGAGCGACTTCTGCAGGCCGGAGGCGGCGAGATATTCGGCGACGACCTGGCTTCCCGGCGCAAGCGAGGTTTTGACCCAGGGCTTCACGCCAATGCCTTTGGCGACGGCGTTGCGCGCAAGGAGGCCCGCGCCGATCAGCACATTGGGATTGGACGTATTGGTGCAGGAGGTGATCGCCGCAATCGCCACATCGCCATGGCCGAGATCGAAATTCTTGCCCTCGACCGGGAAGCGTTTTTCCGCCTCCCCCTTCTTATTGTATTCGCTCTCGAGCGCGCTTCTGAAGCTTTTCCCGACCGAGCCGAGCGCGATGCGCCCTTCGGGCCGTTTCGGGCCAGCCATTGAAGGCGCGACGGAGCCGAGATCGAGTTCGAGCATCTCTGTGAAGACCGGCTCCGGCGTCGCCCTTGTGCGAAACAGCCCTTGCGCCTTGGCGTAAGCCTCGACGAGCGCGACGCGCGCAGGCGTGCGCGCCGATGTCGTGAGATAAGACAGCGTCTCCGAATCGATCGGGAAGAAGCCGCATGTCGCGCCATATTCCGGCGCCATATTGGCGATCGTCGCGCGATCGGCGAGCGAAAGATGGTCGAGGCCCGGACCGAAGAATTCGACGAATTTGCCGACGACGCCTTTTTGGCGCAGCACCTGCGTCACCGTCAAAACGAGATCGGTCGCAGTGACGCCGGGCGCAAGCGCGCCCGTGAACCTGAAGCCGATCACCTCAGGCAAAAGCATGGAGAGCGGCTGCCCGAGCATGCAGGCCTCGGCCTCGATGCCGCCGACGCCCCAGCCCAAAACCGAAAGCCCGTTGACCATCGTCGTGTGGGAATCGGTGCCGACGAGAGAATCAGGATAGGCGACCTCGACGGTCTCCGGCTTGCCGCGGCGCGGCGCATATTTCTCTTTCCGCGTCCAGACGGTCTGGGCGAGATATTCGAGATTGACCTGGTGGCAAATCCCGGTGCCCGGCGGCACGACGCGGAAATTGTCGAACGAGTCCTGGCCCCATTTCAGAAAGCGATAGCGCTCGCCATTGCGGCTATATTCGAGATCGACATTGGTCTTGAACGCCTTGGCGCTGCCGAAGGCGTCGACGATGACGGAATGGTCGATGACGAGATCGACCGGCACAAGCGGATTGATCATCTGCGGATCGCCGCCGAGCTTCGTCATGGCGTCGCGCATCGCGGCGAGATCGACGACGGCTGGCACGCCGGTGAAATCCTGCATCAGGACCCGGGCCGGACGAAAGGCGATCTCGCGTTCGGTCTTGCCCTTGTTGACGAGCCAGGCGGCGACCGCCTCGATGTCTTCCTTGGTCACCGAACGCCCGTCCTCGAATCGAAGCAGGTTCTCAAGCAAGACTTTCATGGAAAACGGCAGCTGCCCGATGCCCGCAAGTCCGTTTCTTTCGGCGGCCTTGAGCGAAAAATAATGATAGGTCTTGCGGCCGACCGTGAGCTTTTTGCGGGATTTGAAACTATCGAGCGAGGCCATGCGGAATTCGTCCCCGGAAAGCGGATAGAGAAGCGAAAAGATATCGGGCTTATAAATAATTTCTACGGCGAGAGCTACATGGATGATAGACAACGCGCTCATTCATTTGTCGGGCTCCGGATTCTCCATCATGCGGCTTTCGGCCTCGGGCCTTTCCGTCGAACGCGGCGGCCGAATCGTTTTCGCCAAACTTTCCTTCACGCTCGACGCCGGCGAGAGCTTGATCGTCACGGGGCGCAACGGCGCCGGAAAATCCACCCTGCTGCGCGCGCTCGCCGGATTTCTGCCGCCAGCCGCGGGCGAGATCTCCTGCGCGCCGGCTTCGGACGAGGCGCTCGCCGAAAGGGTTCATTACATCGGCCACGCCGATGCTCTCAAAGGCGCGCTGACGGTGAGCGAGAACTTGGAATTCTTTGCCTCAATGCTCTCCTCCGGGCGCGGCGGAACGCCGGTTGACGCGGCGCTCGCAGCGTTCAGCCTCGCCCATGTGGCGGCTCTCCCTTCGGCCTATCTCTCAGCCGGCCAGAAGCGTCGCGCCGCGCTCGCCAAGCTCCTCGTCGCGCCGCGGCCGATCTGGCTTCTCGACGAGCCGACGACCGCCCTCGACGCGGCCTCCCAGGAGATAATGGCGGACGTGATGAGGACTCATCTGGCGGAAGGGGGCATGATCGTCGCCGCGACTCATGCGCGCCTCAATCTCGCCGGGCGCGAGCTGCGGCTCGGAGCCGGCGCGTGAAGCCGGAAGCCATGACGAGGCCAGCGCTTCAAGCGCTGATGATTCGCGAATTGCAGATCGGCCAGCGAATCGGCGGCGGCGCGAGCCTGGGCGTCGTCTTCTTTCTGATCCTCGTCACGCTGACCCCTTTCGCCGTCGGCCCCGATCTCGCGCTTCTCGCTCGGATCGCCCCGGCGATGCTGTGGATCGCCGCGCTGCTCGCGACCTTGCTCGGCCTCGACCGGCTGTTTCAGGCCGATCATGAAGATGGATCGCTCGACCTCCTGCTGACGAGCAGAGCGCCGCTCGAACTCATCGTTCTTGCGAAATGTCTCGCCCATTGGCTCCTGACCGGCCTGCCGCTCGTGATCGCCGCGCCCCTCTTTGGCTTGATGCTCGCCCTGCCGACGAATGAGCTTTGGAGCGTCACCCTTTCGCTTCTTCTCGGCACCCCGGCCCTGACCTTGATCGGCGCGATCGGAGCGGCGCTGACGGTCAGCCTGCGGCGCGGCGGACTCCTGCTCGCGGTCCTGGTTTTGCCGCTCTGCGTTCCGGTGCTGATCTTCGGCGTCGCAGCGGCCGGCGCGCCGCAAAACGCGGTGGCGTCATTCGCCTCGCCCTTCCTTATCCTTTGCGCTCTCACGCTCATGGCGACCGTCGGCGCGCCAATCGCCGCGGCGGCCGCGTTGCGGCGCATGAGCGAATGATAATAATCCGCGAACTTCATGCAGTCATATTCTCACAGCGATATATTTCGAATCGCGTCCGATTTACACATCGCCTGAAAAGAATTATCAGACAATATCCGCAATAGTGAAGCTAACGGCTCTTGAGGCGATCATGAAGCATCTTGGCGTTCTCTTCCTCGCAGCCGCTCTGGGTTTCGTAGGGCTCGGGACAAGCGCATTTGCGCAAAAGGCGCCAAAGCCGGCGGCGACGCCGAGCGAGAAGTCGCCGTCGCCAAACGATAAAGCGCCGACAGCAGCTCCGGCCCCCGCCTCAAGCGATGCGGCCCATCCAGCGATCGAGCCGGCCGCTCTCGAGATTCTCAAAGCCGCAAGCGACAAGCTTTCCCACGCCAAGAGCATCTCCTTCGTCGCGCGCGGCGCCTTCGACGTTCCGGCGCGGAATGGGCAGCCGCTCTTTTACCTGACGCGTTCGGAAGTGCTTCTCGTGCGGCCCAACAAGCTGCGGGTCATCGTCCCCGGAGACGGCCCCCCGTCCGAGTTTTATTATGACGGCAAGGAGGTCGCGGTCTTTACGCCTTACGCCGATTTGATCGCCACCGCGAACGTGTCCGGCAATCTCGATCAGGCGCTCCGCGCCATTTATGAGAAGGCGGGTATTTACTTCCCCTTCGTCGATTTCATCGTCGCCGATCCCTACAAGACTCTGACCGAAGGGCTGACCAGCGCCTTCGTGATCGGCAAGTCCAAGCTCGTCGGCGACACGACGACGGACATTGTCTCGATCTCCGATCCCCATGTGCATCTACAGATCTGGATCGGGTCGGAAGACAAGCTTCCCCGGCTCATCTGGGCCACCGCAGCGGACAGTCCCGAAAAGCCGCGTCATTCGGTTGAGTTTTCCGATTGGAGGCTCGAGGGTGGGGCGGCGAGCAAGGAGGCGGACTTCAAGCCGCACACGACGGCGTCGACCAGGCGCATCCCGTTCGGACGGCCGGACGCCGAGCCGGCGCCCAAGCCCTGATCCATCGCAAGATCAACATGAACAATCGCCATTGAGGTCAACAGCCATGACTCGCAGTCTGCTTATGCGCGCCGCCGTTCTCATCGCTGTCCTTATCGTGAGCGCGCTTCAACCCGCCGACGCCTTCCGGGGCGGCGGATTTGGCGGCGCGCATTTTGGCGGCGGCGGCGCCTGGCATGCCGGCGGAGTCGGCCCTGCGGGCGGGGCTTGGCACGCTGGCGGCGCGCATGCCGATTGGGGCGGAACCTGGCACGCGGATGGCTGGCACGCCGGCGGCTACTATGGCGGCGGCTTCAATGGCCCGGGCGTGGTCAATCACTATTACGGCGGCGGCTGCTGGAATTGCGGTGCCGCCGCCGCGGCTGTCGGCCTCGCGGCGGGCGCGGCGGCAACCGCCTATGCGATTGGCGCGCTCGTCAGCACCGTTCCGGCCGGATGCCCGTACCAGACGGTCGCCGGAGCCAATTATTATGTTTGCGACGGAACCTGGTTTCAGCCTTATTACGGCGCCAACGGCCTTTATTATCGCGTCGTCCCGCCGCTCTGATAAAGCCGGCTCCCCGTTCGAAGAAGATCCCGCGAACCCAATTTGGCTCCGAGGCTGCGGTCTTTTCGAGAGCATAAGGCCTCCTTTGCGGGAACTCATCACGACCCCGACGCCAGCCTCGCAAAAACGTGAAAATGGACCTATGGCGGTTTAGGCGACCCGGATTTGCCTTTGCGCATGCGCGGGCTTAGATGAAACCCATGCTGAACTACGCCAATCCGACGAACTTCCTACGGCTCGCCCGCATCCTCACGCCCTTGTTTGCGGTGATCACCTTGGCGCTTCTGAGCCTTGGCCTCTATCTCGCGTGGTTCGTCGCCCCGCCGGATTATCAGCAGGGCGAGACGGTCAGGATCATGTATATTCATGTTCCCGCCGCCTGGCTTTCCATGCTCATCTATGCCGTCATGGCTTCGGCGGCGCTCGGCACGCTCGTCTGGCGTCATCCTCTCGCCGACGCCGCGCAAAAGGCCGCCGCGCCCCTTGGCGCCGGATTCACCTTTCTCTGCCTCGTCACGGGATCGCTCTGGGGCAAGCCCATGTGGGGCGCCTGGTGGGTCTGGGACGCCCGGCTGACCTCCGTCCTGGTCCTTTTCCTAATCTATCTCGGCCTCATTGCGCTGTGGCGGACTATCGAGGATCAGGGCAAGGCCGCGCGCGCCGCGGCGATTTTCACGCTGGTCGGCGCGGTGAATATTCCGATCATCAAGTTTTCGGTCGACTGGTGGAACACTTTGCATCAGCCAGCCTCGGTCTTCCGCCTCGGCGGTCCCGCGATCGAAGCCTCCATGCTATGGCCGCTTGTCGTCATGGCGGCCGCCTTCACCTTTCTGTTCTTTACCTTGCATCTGATGGCGATCCGCAACGAGATCCTGCGCCGCCGCTTGCGCCGCCTGTCGATCCTCGCGGCCGACGCCGAGGAAGCCGGCCTAAAATATTCTTCGCCTTCCTTCGAGGCGGCCTATGAGCAGTGACCCTAATTTCGGCTTCGTCATCGCCGCCTACGCCCTCGCCTTCGTCATCGTGGCGGGAATGACCTTGCTGATCTTGCGCGACTACCTGAACTTGAAAAGGGAGCTGTCCCGATTCGCCGCGCGGACCGCAGGCGAAAGCTCGGACCATGCACCTGCGGGGCGCGAAGGCCGGATATGAAGCCAACGAGCGAATTGCGGTCTTTGGAGCGGCGCCGGTCGCGCCTGCTCTACGCCCCCTTGGTCCTTTTCGCCGCGCTGGTCGGGCTTTTTTTCATCCGGCTCTTTTCAGGAGACGCGTCGCTTCTGCCCTCGGCGCTCATCGGCAAGGAGGTCCCCCCCTTTGCCTTGCCGCCGGTGGAAGGCCTCGCTGATCGACCTGGGTTCACGGACGCGGATCTTCGCCGCGGCGGAGTGACCTTGGTCAATGTCTTCGCCTCCTGGTGCGTCCCCTGCCATCAAGAGCATGGGCTTTTCATGCGGCTTTCCAAGGACCCAGCTCTGCAGCAGCTCGGCGTGCGCATCGCCGGCATCGCCTATAAGGACGAGCCCGCCAACATCCGCCGCTTTCTTGGCCAGGACGGCGATCCATATGCGATGATCGGCGCCGACCGCAGCGGGCGCGTCGCGATCGACTGGGGCGTCTATGGCGTTCCCGAAACTTTCATCGTGAAAGGCGACGGCGCGATCGCCTATCGGTTCGTCGGGCCGATCAGCGAAGAGGCCTACGAAGGGACCCTGCTGCCTGAAATTCGAAAAGCGGCGCAGCCCCAGCCCTGAAGGCGCGCCGACCTGATTTGACAACACTTGCCAATTCGGCGGCGCGTTCTTCGGCTTCAGCCTTAGCTATCGCCAAGACTGTCGGTCCGGCCGATCAGCTTCAGCCAATCCTCCTCGCTGATCGTCTCGACGCCAAGCTCAGCCGCCTTGGCGAGTTTCGAGCCTGCGCCAGGCCCGGCGACGACGAGATCGGTCTTCTTCGAGACCGAAGCCGCGACTTTCGCGCCAAGCCGCTCGGCCCTCGCCTTGGCTTCATCGCGCGTCATGCGCTCCAGCGACCCGGTAAAGACCACCGTCTTGCCGGCAACTGGGCTTGACGCGGCGATCTCCTCCATCGGCTGCGGCGCGACATGTTCGAGCAGGGAGTCGAGGACCTCCTCATTGTGCTTTTCGGCGAAGAAATCATAGATAGCTTCAGCCACGACCTCGCCGAACCCTTCGATATTGTTGATTTCCGCGCGCGCCTCCGATCCTTCGGACGCGGCTTGAGCGACCGCCCGCAGAGCCTCGAAGGAGCCGAAATGGCGGGCGAGACGGCGCGCGTTCGTCTCTCCGACATGCCGAATTCCCAGCGCGAAAATGAAGCGATTGAGCGGCGGCTTTCGGCTGGCGTCGATCGCGGCGAAGAGATTTTTCACCGAAGTCTCGCCATAGCCCTCGCGGTCCTTCAACTTCTTGAGGCTCTCCCAGTCGCGCGCCTCGAGCGTGAAAATATCGGCCGGCGTGCGAATAAGACCTTCTCGGAAAAATAGCTCGATCTGCTTGTCGCCGAGCCCTTCAATATCGAGCGCGTTGCGCGAGGCGAAATGCTTCAGGCCCTCGATCGCCTGCGCCGCGCAGACCAGCCTGCCCGTGCAGCGGCGCACGACATCGGCGGTTCCGGTCTTCGAGTCGATCTCGCGAACCGCCGCCGACCCGCAGACCGGGCATATTTGGGGAAACACGTAAGGCTTAGCAGTCTTGGGCCGCTTGTCTAGAACAGGCCCAAGAACCTGCGGAATGACGTCGCCGGCGCGCTGGATCGTCACCGTGTCGCCGATGCGAATATCCTTGCGGGCGATCTCGTCTTCATTATGCAGCGTCGCATTGGAGACGACGACGCCGCCGACCGTCACAGGATCGAGCCGCGCCACGGGCGTGAGCGCACCCGTGCGCCCGACGTTGATCTCGATGTCGCGCACCACGGTCGTCGCCTTCTCGGCGGGAAATTTATGCGCGGTCGCCCAGCGCGGCGAGCGCGAGACGAAGCCGAGACGCTCCTGCAGGGCGAGGCTGTCGACCTTATAGACCACGCCATCGATGTCATAGCCGAGCGAGGCGCGCATGGACTCGATTTGCCGATAATGGGCGAGCAAATCCTCGACCGAATGGCAGAGCGCCATCAGCGGATTGACCGGCAGGCCGAAATGCTTGAACGCCGCCACCATGCCCATTTGCGTGTCGGCGGGCTGCGCGCTCGCCTCGCCCCAGGCGTAGGCGAAGAAATGCAGAGGCCGCTGCGCCGTGATCGCAGGGTCTAGCTGGCGCAACGAGCCCGCCGCGGAATTGCGCGGATTGGCGAAAACGGTCTTGCCCGCTTCCGCCTGGCGCACGTTCAAACCCGCGAAATCGGCGCGCGTCATATAGACTTCGCCGCGCACCTCGAAAACCTGCGGCGGATCGCCTTTCAAAACATGCGGAATTTCGCCGATCGTGCGCACATTCGCGGTGACGTCTTCGCCCTCGTAGCCGTCGCCGCGCGTCGCCGCCTGGACGAGTTCCCCGCGCTCGTAGCGCAGCGAGCAGGAAAGCCCATCGATCTTAGGCTCCGCGGTGATGGCGAGCGGCGCATCAAGGCCAAGCCCAAGAAACCGGCGCACGCGAGCGACGAAGTCCACCACTTCCTCGTCGGAGAAAATATTGCCGAGCGAAAGCATCGGCACTTTGTGGCGAACCTTGGCGAATTTCTCCGAAGGCGCGACGCCGACTTTTTTTGTCAAGGACTCCGGCGTGACAAGCCCGGGAAAGGCGCCTTCGAGCGCCTCATAGCGCTGCCGCAGCGCATCATATTCCGCGTCCGATATGGTCGGCGCATCCTCGGCATAATAGCTCTGATCATGCGCGGCGATTTCCGAGCCAAGACGGGCGTGCTCGCGGCGCGCTTGCGCCGCGCTAAGGCCATCAATCGACGCGGGCTTCTTCATCAGCGAAATTTAGCATGAGCCTGAAGGCGCGAGAAGCTCGGCTCTGACGCCGTCGAAGGAATCGCTTAACGGCCCTTGAGCCGAAGAATCCAGCTTGAGCCGCAGCGTAGGCGACGCCGCGCGTGAGCAGTTGTGATCGCTCAGCGGCGTCACCACATTATAGCGCGAAGCCATCAACCCGTGACCTTAAGAATATGATCAACCAACGACCAATCCCGCCGGACGAAGGACGCCATCCCGAGCCGGAGATCATTCCGCCGGGCCATCCGGACCGCAGAGAAACGAGCGGCTCATGGAGCCGGGTCGTCATCGACGAGGATGGCGTGCGCCACATTTATGTCGCCAAGATCGGCCCGCTTAGCCTCATTCCTTTCGCGCTGCTCGGCGCCGTTGTTTCGATTGCGCTGCTGATTTTCTTTCTGGGCGCTTTCTTAATCTTGCTTCCGGTTGTCGGCTTGCTTATCGCCGGAGCCGTGATCGCCGGCCTCATGCGCGCCTATTCTCGGCGCTAGCGTCGAGCCGTGGATCAACCCGCCCTGCTCTGGACGAAGGCCATATCGAACCTGTCTGACCTCGCATCGTGAAGCGCAGCGCCGGCATTCTGATGTATCGCCTCGCCGATCGCGAGCCTATGGTTCTGCTCATCCATCCCGGAGGCCCGTTCTGGCGCAACAAGGATCTCAACGCCTGGTCCATTCCCAAGGGCGAATATGGCGATGACGAGACCCCGGAAGCGGCGGCCGTGCGGGAGTTCGAAGAGGAGATCGGCGTTCGCCCGGCCGGCGCCCTTATCCCACTCGGCGACACGGTTCAGTCCGGACGCAAAAGAGTCACGGCCTTTGCGCTCGCCGGCGATCTCGATCCTACGCGCATCCAAAGCGCATTGGTCGAAATCGAATGGCCCCCAAAAAGCGGACGGCGGCTCCGCTTTCCCGAAGTGGACCGCGCCGAATGGCTCCCGCTCGATTTGGCGCGAGACAAGATCGTCAAGGGACAAGCGGTCTTTCTCGATCGCCTGGAGCAAATGCTGCGGCCTCCGCCATAGGAGCCTCGCTAGACCGGACGGCCGACCGTCTGCGCGAGGATCACCCGTTGCTCCGGACGCAAGCGCATCGCCATCGCAAGAGTCGGCCGGTCGATGAGCCCCCGCACGACGGTCGCCAATCCCTCCGATGCGCAGAAGAGATAGACGTTTTGGGCAATGAGGCCGGCATCGGCCGCCGCGTAGAAGCGCTGCTCGGCTCGATCTTGCGAATCCACGCGCGCGAAGTCGGCGACATAGACCAGATTGAGCGGGGCGGTCGCGACAAAATCCTGCAAGCCCGTCGCGGCGCGCAAGTCTTGCGCGATCACCGGCGCAAGAGCATGGGCGCCGGGATCATAGACATAAAGGGCGTCGGGCAAGGCGAGATAAATGTCGATCTCGCGCCAGTCATGGGCGGATGGCGCCGTGCGGAACCCATGCTCCCGATTGACGCCAAAAGCGGCCCAGAGTAGTTCCGAGAGGGTCCGCGCATCCAGGCCGTCTGGGCGAAACTCGCGCGAGCTGCGGCGCTCGCTCAAGGCGTCGAATAGAGGCTTGCCGCCGCTCTTCCGGGGCTGCGGGAGGGCGACGCCTGCAATTGGCGGCGCGGCCCGGCTCGTGTCGGACATGACTGTTCTCCTGCGCGCTGGATCCCGCCGAGAATTGGCGATCCTCGCCGTCCCCACCTTGATACAGATTAAAAATCACGCGATTTCGACAGATGCGGGCGATTCCGCCCGGCCCTCATACATGTAGGTCAACACGCGTGGACCATCGGCGTATTCGGTCCGCAGCTCCGCAATCTCGAAGCCCGCCGCGCGAATGAGATCATCGGCTTTCCGGTCAAGATGACAACCACCGGAAATGTGGCGCCACATCGGGGTCAGTCTGTGTTGCCAGCGCTCGACCGCGGGCTCGGGCGACAGGCCATGTTCGACAAACAGCAAGACGCCGCCCGGCTTCAGCACGCGGCGGATCTCGCGCAGCGCGGCAAGCGGATCCGAAATCGAGCAAAGCGTCCAAGTCATCACGACAGTATCCACGCTGGCCTTCGCCAGCGGAATGTCGGTCGCCGAACCCAATACAAGATCCACCAGCGCGCCGGCCTTCACTGCGCGCCGTCGCGCCATCGCCAGGAGCCGCTCCGACGGATCGAGGCCGATGATCGCCTCCACGTCGCCGCCATAGAGCGGCAGATTCAATCCCGAGCCAACGCCGATTTCCAGCACGCGGCCGCGCGCGCGTGAAACCGCCTCGCGACGATATTTCCCGAGCTGGCGTTGGCGCATCGCCAGATCAAGAAGCGGAGGTAGAATCCAGCGGTCGTAAAAACTCATGACTTCTCATTCATACGAGCCCGCTACACGGCCCAATCTCGTTCCAGCGCCGCGCGATCCCAATGTCCGAGATCTGCGGCGGCGACGTAAGTGCTCTCGAGAAATTCCAGCAGCCGTTCGTCGACCGCGCTCTCGCGCCTCACCGCGTCATAAGGGAGGACAAATTCCGCGAGGCTCCCGTCCCAATAAGCGCCGCTCGGTCGGACCGCTGCAAGGGAGAAGCCCGGCGGCGGCGGGTAGGCGTAGGAATAGAATGTGGGCGTCGGAAATCTATCGTCGCCCGGCCAGAATCCACAGCTGCTGACTTCATGCGAATAGGCCTCGCGCATGACCCAGTTGCCGACATTTGGGGCTGCGCCTACGAAGTCGGGAGCGCGCCGGCCGGAGAAGCGGGTGACTGCAAGATCGAAACTGCCCCAAAAGAAATGAACCGGGCTGACTTTGCCGATGAAGCGCGATCGGAACAGCTTGAAGACTCGATCGCACTGAACGAGGATGCGCCAAAAGCGGTTCGCAAATTCTTTATCGTAAGAAGCGTGTGAATGATCCTTCTCGAAAGGAATCGCGTCCGGGATCTCAACCGGAGTCGTCCATATTTTCACGTCTATGTCGAGCGCCTTTAGCTGCTCCATGAGCTCGCCGTAAAAGCTCGCGACCGAGCGCGGCGCCAGCGCGAGGCCTGCGACGCCGCCGTCGCTGCTTGCGACGACAAGACGGTGGTCGATGAAATCGAAGTCGATCTGGAATGTCCGCGAGCCGTAGGGGATCGGCGAGGTCGTGAGTCCGCGCGCGGTCACATAGAACGGCGTCTGCCACCAGTGGTTGATCATGGGCGCCTGGGCCAGGCGGATTTTGCCGACCACTTGAGTCCAGAGATGCAGCGTGGCGCGCGTCTCCCTCCATTCCTCGAAAGCCAGGCTCGGCCAGGCGTCGGCGCTCTCGGTCATATGCGCCTCGATTTGGGTCTTGGATTCAACACACGCCTGACGCCGACGCTCGGACGAAGTTTTTTCGGAGAAGCAAAAAGGGGCCTCGCGCGATACGAAGCCCCTTTGATTTCATCGAAGCCGCAGTGCGGCCGGGGCGAAGCTTCAGTTGCAGACCCGCACGCGCGTAATGACATAACCGTAGCCATTCCATACCTGCTGCGGCTCATACCAGCAGCGCGGCGGCGGCGGGGCGTAAACGGGAGCATAATAGACCGGCGGGGGCGGCGGCGGACCCGCGAGGGCGCTTCCGGCAATTGCTCCAAGCGCCATGCCTCCGATGACGCCTGCAGCGACCGCGCCGCCGTCGCCGGCCTGAGCCGGAGCGGAGGCCGCCGCCAATGTGGCTGCGGTCAGGCTCAACGCCAGCCCCGCCCTGAGTGCTTTTCCGATTATCGTCGACATATATCCTCCGCGGCCGGACGCAGGCCTCACTGATGAAGATAAGCTACTACTTAGCGCGCTCGTCGCAATGTCAAGCGGATCCGACGGCCATGATCTCCGTGAATGATCCGTCAAAGACGGTTGCAGCGAATTTGCACCAATCAAGTTAATTATTTTCGCGCATTGCGGCTAGGATAGGGCCAAATCTGGCGGAGACAACGAGGGGTTGCGAACCCATCCAGTCGCCAAGACGACCGCCCTACAACATCGCCGGCAGAACGCGGTCCGGCGGCCGGTGGCCGTCCATGAACGTCTTGACGTTAATGATGACCTTCTCGCCCATGTCGATGCGCCCTTCGGTCGTCGCCGAGCCCATATGCGGCAAGAGCGTCACCTTGCCGGCATTGGCGAGCTTGATGAGTTTTGGCGACACCGCAGGCTCATGTTCGAAGACGTCGAGCCCCGCGCCCGCCAGTTCGCCGGCCTCGAGCATGCGCGTCAAAGCATTCTCGTCGATGATCTCGCCGCGCGCCGTGTTGATGAGAATCGCATGCGGGCGCAAATATTTCAGCCGGCGCGCCGACAGCAAATGATAGGTCGCCGGCGTGTGCGGACAATTGACCGAGACGATATCCATGCGCGCGAGCATCTGGTCGAGCGACTCCCAGTAGGTGGCCTCCAGCGCCTCCTCGGTCGCCGCGGCGACGTGGCGGCGGTTATGATAATGAATTTGCAAGCCGAACGCCCTGGCGCGATGGGCGACGGCCTGACCGATGCGGCCCATGCCGACGATGCCGAGCCGCTTGCCGGTGATCCGTCGCCCGAGCATCCAGGTCGGCGACCAGCCGGTCCAATGGCCCGCGGGAATGGCCTTCGCGCCTTCGACGATCCGGCGCGCGACCGCCAGGATGAGGGCGATCGTCATGTCGGCTGTATCTTCGGTCAGGACGCCCGGCGTATTGGTGACGGTCATCCCGCGGCTCAAGGCCGCAGGCACGTCGATATTGTCGACGCCGGTGCCGAAATTGGCGATGAGCTTCATCTGTTCGCCGGCGAGCGCGATCAATTCGGCGTCAATCCGATCGGTGACAGTGGGCACGAGCACTTCGGCGGCGCGCAAGGCCGCCGCGAGCTCGTTTCGCGACATTGGCTTGTCGTCAATGTTGAGCCTCGCGTCAAAAAGCTCGCACATCCGCGTTTCGATGACGTCGGGCAATTTACGCGTTACGACAACGAGCGGTTTCTTCCGGCCCATCCTGTGTCCCGTCCTCCCGACTGGTCTTGCGCCCTTCCCGAGATCGCCGAAACGCGCAAGCGCTTGCCGCCTCGCGCGCCGCCTCACGGTGGTGAGACGAGGAGCCGCCAAATCGATCCGGTCTTCACCCGACTTTAACGATAGCCAATGCACAAGAAAGGCGAATTCCTTCCCTCCATGCACTGGGTGCGGCCTCTGTAGCAGATGGCCGGGCAAAGACAAGAACACCGGACGGCCTTTCGCGGAGAGCCGTCGCGCTGCAGCGCAAAATGAATGGTGAACGATGAATGAGGCGATACGCGGCGCCGACGGGGCGGGAAAATGACCGCTGGCTCCGCTTTCGAGTTTTCGCGCTATTCGCCAAGGTGAATAATTGAGAAAGACGCCATAGGGAAACCGGTCCAAGACTCCCTTCGGCGCGGCTTGACGCAACTGCCGACGGAGCCTGCGCTCCGTCCTCCGGCATGAAAGAATTAGAGGGTGGGTTAGTGCCGATCATGCCTTATCGCATTTGCATGTTGCATAGGCTTGCTTTGTCTTTCGCCGTCGCTTTCTGCTCCATCGCCATCGTCGGGACTGCCCTGGCCGAGCAAATAGGCACAGCCAGCGGCTTGCCCGTGCCGCGCTATGTGAGCCTGAAATCCGATCGCGTGAACCTGCGCGAAGGCCCCTCGAAAGACCATCGGACGACCTGGGTTTTTCAACGCGCCGGCCTTCCCGTCGAGATCACGGCCGAATTCGAAATCTGGCGCAAAGTCCGCGATTCGGAAGGCGCGGAAGGCTGGGTGCTCCACTCGCTTCTTTCGGGCCGGCGAACGGCTTTGGTCGCGCCATGGAAGAAAGCGATCGATTCGACGCTCTACGACAAGGCGAACGCCCAATCGGCGATGATTGCGAAACTGCAATCCAATGTCATTGCGAATGTGCGCAGTTGCGACGGAGCCTGGTGCCGGGTCTCGGTAGAGGGCTTCAACGGCTATATTCAGCAATCTGATCTCTGGGGCGTCTATCCCAATGAGAAGATAGACTGACAACCGCGCCGCAAGTGGCTGAAGCGAAGGCGTGGCTTACATCGCGCTCGAAGGCTGCGCGCTAGACCAAAACCGGCTCGGGCCGAACCGATTTTGGCCATCGACTTTTGATTGAGCCTGATCTCATCGCGAAACTGCTTTTTCCTTTCGCGACTCATCCTCCGGTTCACGCGGCAATTACGCTGACGCAATGGACATAAGCCAGGCCGAATTGACGCGAGCCGCATTCGGTCTGGCGCGGCTACAGGTCCTTTCCGCGGCCGGTCAGCCGGGTCCAACTATCCTGGATGCTCGACGTCAAAGCCTTGACGCCGCGTTCGACGACGTCCCAATTGACCACAGGCCGTTCGACAGATCCTTCGGGTCCGTCGGTCTTGCGAACCGAATCCGTGATATAGGCCGCGCCGATCGTAAGAAGTATGCCGAGGATAAATCCCAAAAACATGCGCATGGTGCCCTTTCCCGTCTGGAGTGACTTCTCAAGACGAAGCGCAACACTAACTTTTGTCTCTTGTTTAGGTCAAGCGGGCCACATCAACTTGGCGACCTTATTCACCCTGCGCGAACGGGGCGCGCCGGCCGAGATATTAGCGAAGATCAATCGACTTCCATATGCAACCTCTTGAGATTTAGCGCGCATTTCGCGAGGGGCCAAGCGGCCGGCAAGTTCGAGCTGAGAGCGGGCCCGCGGACGCTAGGCGAGACCGGGCAGGCGCTCGCCAATCGGTTTGGGAACGGACGGATCCGAACAGGAAACACGAGGCGTGACTGACGGGAGCCGGTGCGAATCAGGGAACGGAAGCGCGAGTACAGCGTTTGTCATGGGTGGCGACGGGCGTCATTGGCCGGCTTTGCAGAGGCAAGGTTGAATGCTCTTCCTGCATAGCCTATGGTTATCGCCCTGACTTCTCGTTTTGATGTAAATAAGGGTCAAAAAGAAGGACCAAAAGCTCGAAATCAAGCCTTTGCGAGACCGCGAAACAACTTGATCTATAGGCTCGCGGACCGGAGGTTTGCTTTTCCAGCGCCGCCTGTCAGGTTGGGTCTCGCTCTTCTGATCTATCGATCGCTTCCTCGCACTATTGGGAAAATCCATTTGAGGCACTCCGCACTACGTGAAATCCGATCCTGCGCAGAGCTTCAGGCGGTATGTTTGCAAGCATTGAAGCAATGCGACGGCTTCGAACGGGTCCATGAGGTTCTTGTGCAACCGCGCGACAATCCCGACGGTCTTGCAAACTGGACCTTGGCGGCGGTCAGGCCTCGGGTCGACAATGAGGTGCTGCGCGGCGCCCGCGGCGTCATAGCCTTGCTGCAGCAAACCTATCAGTTGAGCGCCTCCGACCCGCCGGCCGCCAAGGCCAGACGGCGTCGTTGACCCGTCCAAATCGTGATTTCGACGCGCCGCAACAATTTGTTTCACAATTTTAATGATAATTGATGGCTGATCCCTTCTTCTTGGAGGAGATCGGACGCCGACGGCTGGCTAATCGCGACGTTTCGGCTTATCCCCTTTAGCATTAGGGCGAACAATGGTTCGCTCCCCCCATGTTCGCGCCTGTGGGGAAAGGCCGCGATTTCGAGCGCGGCGTCACGGGAGCGCCCAAGATTATGTTGGGCGCAGCCAAAGCGAGGCGGCTAGCGGGCGCTACGCAAGCCCAGAAGGAAAATTGAGCGTTCCGCCGCGGCCTCCATTCGTTTTCCCCGCCTGTGGTTGAGAGAGGCCAGGGTTTTGATATCTACCCATATTCTCGGGACTGGAGCCTATGCTCCAAAGCGGATTCTGACGAACCAAGATCTCGAAAACATGGTCGCTACGACCGACGCCTGGATCAGCGAGCGGACCGGCATCAAGGAGCGCCGCATCGCGGCGGAAGGCGAAGTCACATCCGATATGGCCGTGATCGCCGCGCGGCACGCGCTGGCGATGGCTGGCTGCAAGGCCGAAGATCTCGACATGATCCTCGTCGCCACCATCTCGGCCGACATGCCGCTGCCCTCTTGCGCGGTTATCGTTCAAGCCAAGCTTGGCGCGACCCGGGCCTTCGCCTTCGATCTTTCCGCCGCTTGCGCCGGTTCTCTGTTTGGCTTGAGCATCGCCGACCAATTCATCCGGACCGGCAAGGCGAAACGGATACTCGTCGTCGGCGCTGAGCTTCTGAGCCGCCTCGTCGATTGGACCGACCGCAACACCTGCGTCCTTTTCGGCGATGCGGCGGGAGCCATGGTCGTCGGCCCCACATCAGATCCCGGCCGGGGCCTGATCTCGACTCATCTCCATTCCGACGGAACGGCGGCCGGCATCTTGTCGATTCCCGGCGGCGGCAGCCAGCATCCGCAATCCGAGGACGTTCTCGCCAGGAATATGCACAAGATCACGATGAACGGGCGCGAGATCTACAAATTCGCCGTCCGCGTGCTGCCGCAGGCGATCCTCGAAGCGCTCGAAGCCAATGGGCTGAAAGTCGGCGACATCGACCATATCGTCTCGCATCAGGCCAATGCGCGCATCGTCGAGTCGGTCCTGGAGCGGCTCGACATACCGCTCGAAAAATGCTGGCTGAATCTCGATCGCTATGGCAATACGTCGAGCGCGTCGCTGCCGATTTCCCTTGACGAGGCCAATCGGGCCGGACGCCTCAAGAAGGGCGATCTCATCGCAATGATGGCGATCGGCGCAGGAATGGCTTGGGGCAGCGCCTTGATGCGATGGTAGCGCTTGCAGGCGCCTTCGCGTCGCCGGCGCGCCGGGCCCAGAATAGGCCGGCGCCGGTCAAAGATCCTGAAGCATGAACGACATGGCGCGGGGTCCAGCGGCGCGGTCGGGAGATCTCTTGCGAGCGTTATTTCGAGGCAAGGCGCTTATGTGTCGGGAGCCTGTTGAAGCTATTTCCTTTATTACGGAGCGTCGATGATACCGGACCCTCTCGAAGCCGTCGTTTTCGATATGGACGGCTTATTGTTGAATACCGAAGCTCTCTACCGAACGGCGATCTTTGAAGCATGCGCGCGCGTCGGACATGAGATGGTGGACGCTCTGCATCTGAGCTTCATTGGCTCGCCGAAGGAAACCAGCGCCGCCTTGCTCAAAGCCCATTTCGGCCCGGACTTTCCACTGTTGGACTATTATCGGCATTGCCGCGCCGCGTTTGAGCGTCTTTGCGGGTCCGGGGTCCCTTTGAAGCCGGGCGCCCGCGACCTTCTCGAGTTCCTGAAAGACCGTGGCGTCCCGAGGGGATTGGCGACCTCGTCGGATCGCGACGCGGCTGAGGATCATTTGCGGCGAGCTGGCGTACTGGAGCTGCTCGACGTTGTCGTCGCCCGCACTGACGTCGCTTCCGGCAAGCCCCATCCTGAGACTTTCCTCAAAGCCGCAGAAGCGCTCGGCGCCGCTCCGACGCGCTGCCTCGCGCTTGAGGATTCGCACAATGGCGTTCGCGCCGCAAGCGCCGCCGGCATGGCGACGATCATGGTGCCGGACATGCTCAGGCCGACCGATGAAATCCGCGCACTCTGCGTCGGAGTTCTGCAAAGCCTCTGCGAAGTTCAGGAAGCGTTGGAGCAGACGGCGGCCGTTTGCTCAGGCGTCGATCGCAGAGCCCTCGGTTGAGCTGGTCCTCGGCCGGGTCCCGCTCCGCCGCGGCGTTCATGCGTCGGCGCACAACCCGTCTGGCTGTGTAAAGGTCTATTTCGCGACCACGACCTTGGCGGCGGCGGCCATAACGGCTTTCTTGAAGGCGCCTTCGATCGTCACGGCGAAATTATAATGTGACTGCGAAAAAGGCGCCGAACGAAACGGCTTGTTGCTGCGCCAGCCGACCAAAATCGCGCCAACGACCGGATCGCCCGCGCCCATGATCACCGCGCCGCCGGATGCGCCATCCCCGGTCTCGCAATCGAAGGAGAATTCCCGCGTTCCTTCCGCCCCGACCGTCAATTGATCATGCAAGGCGCATTTTTCCATCGACAGCTTGCGCCCCTCGCCCCAGTCGATGTGACCACGGGCAATGAACTCGACAGGCATATTCGGGCGCGGCGATTCCGCGAGTCCATAAGGCGTCACCCCGTCGACCGGACGCTTGAGACGCGCCACGGCCCAATCATGTACCGCCTCGATCGCATAGGGATTGGTGCTGCCCGCGACAATTGAACTCAGGTCGATCGGAGTTCGGACCTGCTTGCCGTCGGCCTCGGTCACGAAGAAGCAGGCTTTGGCGCGTGGGGCGCCTTTTTCATCATAAAAGACATGGGCCGCCGTCGTCACCAGATCATCGGTCAAGGTGAGCTGGCCCGCGCCATGCGCAGCGCCGCATTCTATGAGGCCGGAGGCGGTGAACTTATGCCGAAGCTCCGCGGCGTTGAGCTTGTGCTCGGCGGCAAAATCCTCGACGGTGCGACGGCTGTTCTTGCCAAAAACAACGACCTTGGTGATTTCCGCGTCAACGAACGCCGGCGTCTTGGCTGGCGCCGCCTGCTCGAACAAGGGGGCGGCCGGTGCGTGGGTCGAGAGTCCGAAAAGGAACACACAACCAACAGCGGCGCGCAATCCGCCTTTATGGAACATCCCTTGTTCTCCCATCTCTTCAGTTGGTCAGCATAAGGTCGAGCGCAACCGTTAAGCAAGCTTTACAAAATCGTATTTTCCGATTGCGAAAACAAAAAGGCAGGATCGGCGCCAACGCGCTTTTTGCTCGGTCGATGCAACGCCGAAGGTTCGTTCGATTCCATTTTGCCGCGCGTCGATACTAGAGCGCGGCTGACGCAAATAGTGGATTTGCCGTCACAGCCCAGATAAAAAAGGATGAAGCCGCGCTCGCGCTCGATGGCGCGGCAGCTACGACCCCTCCAACGCATAGCGCTTTTCCTAGAGGTTCTGGTGTCGATCTCGCTTTTCGATCGTTATGCCGAAAAAGTGACCCGAGGCGACATCGAGCGCGACAATGGCCAGGACGTAGTCTTACGTAAGCTCGACCAATTGCGAAGCTCCCTCGCCAGCGATTCGCGGGCGCAAAGATCGAAGTCCATCGGCCGGCTGTTGCGCCCCAAGCCAATTGCCGCGCCCCTTCGCGGGCTCTACATTTGGGGCGCGGTCGGACGCGGCAAGACCATGCTGATGGATCTGTTTTTCGAGGCTGCGCCAGTCGCGCGCAAGCGCCGGGTCCATTTTCACGCCTTCATGGCCGATGTCCACGCGCGCATCCATGCCCTTCGCCAAGAGCTCTTGCGTCAAGACGCGCGGCGGGGCGCCGGAAAATGCGACGATCCAATCGCGGCCGCCGCGGATGCGATCGCCGAGACGAGCTCGCTGCTTTGCTTCGACGAGTTCAACGTCACCGACATCGCCGACGCCATGATCCTCGGGCGACTCTTTGCGGCTTTGTTCGCGCGCGGCGTCGTTATCGTGGCGACCTCGAACGTGAAGCCCGATGAGCTTTACAGGGATGGGCTCAATCGCGCGCTCTTTCTGCCCTTCATCAGCCTCATCGAAGACAAGATGGAGGTCGTGCGGCTCGAGGCTCGCGCCGACTTCCGGCTCGAAAAGCTGCAGGACCGCGTGGTCTATCATGTCCCGCCGAACGCGAAGTCGGCGGCGGCGCTGACGAGCGCCTTCAAGGCGCTGACCGGCGCCGAGCGCGGCCTGCCGATGACGCTCGACGTGCTCGGCCGCGCGCTCGCCGTGCCCGAGGCGCTCGCCAATGTGGCCCGGTTTTCCTTCACCGATCTTTGCGCGGCGGCCCTCGGTCCGGCGGACTATCTCGCCATCGCCCGGCAATTCCATACGGTGATCGTCGATTCGATTCCCGCGCTCGAAGCGGCGCAGAGAAACGAAGCCCGCCGCTTCATCACGCTGATCGATACGCTCTACGACCGGCATGTGAAGCTCATCGCATCCGCAGAGGCTGAGCCGGCCGACCTTTACCAAGCTGCGCAAGGGCGCGAAGCCCATGAATTCGCGCGGACGGCCTCGCGCCTCATCGAAATGCGCTCGGCCGCCTATCTCGGCCTGCCGCATGGTTCGCTCAATTCATTCGGCTCGGGCGACGCGAGCGGGCTGGTCGAAACGTGACGAACAATTCGCGCCAGAAGATAAACGCCTAGGGCGTCGATCGAATTTATCTATATCAGACGCGCTTCCGCTCAATCGATCGAACGCGCCTGTTGCGAACGCAAATACGCTAGCCGCGATAGCGGAGTTCAGCTATCATGCCAATGATCGAATCTCTCATTCGAACCCTGAATTTGCCTCTCGAAGCAAATCTCCCGAACTGCGCGGCTGTTCCTTAACATGCAGAAAACAAAGGGGTTTTCTAAGAAGCGTCCGCCCGTTCCCTTCCTATGGCCAATCTTGCCGCCGTTTTTGCGCCTCAACTGGGTTGAACAAGCCTCCAATATTCAGCACAACCTTTTTCCCGATCCTTCCCGGTTCGGCGGCCGACAAGGAAAGGCAAGAAAATGGCGCGCAGCAAGATCGCATTGATCGGAGCAGGTCAGATCGGCGGAACCCTCGCTCACCTCGCCGCTCTCAAGGAACTCGGGGACATTGTCCTCTTTGACATCGCCGAAGGCACGCCACAAGGCAAGGCGCTCGATCTCGCCGAATCCGGGCCCATCCATGGATTCAATGCGAGTCTCGTGGGCGCCAACGCCTATTCCGCGATCGCGGGCGCCGACGTCGTCATCGTCACCGCCGGCGTGCCGCGCAAGCCCGGAATGAGCCGCGACGATTTGCTCGGCATCAATCTGAAGGTCATGGAGGCGGTCGGCGAAGGCATCAGGCAATATGCTGCGGACGCCTTCGTGATCTGCATCACCAATCCCCTCGACGCCATGGTCTGGGCGCTGCAGAAATCCGCGAAATTGCCGGCGCAAAAGATCGTCGGCATGGCGGGGGTTCTCGATTCGGCCAGGTTCCGCCATTTCCTGGCCGAGGAATTCAAGGTCTCGGTCGAAGACGTCACCGCTTTCGTCCTCGGCGGCCATGGCGACGATATGGTGCCCTCCTTGCGCTATTCGACCGTCGCCGGCATTCCTTTGCCGGACCTTGTCGACATCGGCTGGACGACGCAGGCGAGGCTCGATGCGATCGTGGAGCGGACACGCAAGGGCGGCGGCGAGATCGTCAATTTCTTGAAGACGGGCTCGGCTTTCTACGCGCCGGCCGCATCCGCCATCGCGATGGCCGAATCCTATCTCAAGGACAAGCGCCGCGTGCTTCCCTGCGCGGCGAAGCTCAATGGCGAATATGGCGTCGACAATCTATATGTTGGCGTGCCGGTGGTCATCGGCGCCGATGGCGTTGAAAGAATCGTCGAGGTCAAGCTCGATCCCACCGAGCGCCAGATGTTCGACAAGTCGGTGGCCTCGGTGCGCGGACTCGTCGAAGCCTGCAAGGCCATCAACCCGGCCCTTGCAAGCTGATTTCATTTGCCGCAGCGCCTTCGCCAGGGATCTCATTCGAGGCCGAAGATTTGCATTAATGGGACCATGCGCCGCCCTTAATATAGATTCGAGGATTCGACGTGCCGAACTCGATTTCGCCCGAGGCGCCGGTAAGTTGATAAGCTCGAGTTCGAGCGCCATTGGTTTCGGTTGAACCATTATCTTCGCCCAGACGGCGATCGATTGATTGAACAAAAAGGCAAGCCCTTTGGAGGCGGCCTGGGAGGAAATCGGCTCCAGGATCTCGACCGGCGCCGCGGCATTGGCGCGGCCTAAAAGAGAAGTCGAAATGAACATTCACGAATACCAAGCCAAAGCCGTTCTCAGGGAATTCGGCGTCCCGGTTTCGCGTGGCGTTCCGGTGCTGAAGGCGAGCGACGCCGGAGCCGCCGCGAAAGAGCTTGGCGGTCCGCTGTGGGTCGTGAAATCGCAGATCCATGCCGGCGGCCGGGGCAAGGGAAAGTTCAAGGAGCCGGAGGCCGGCGACAAGGGCGGCGTGCGCCTCGCCAGATCGGTCGAGGAAGTCGAGACCTTCGTCAGCCAGATGCTCGGCAGGACCCTGGTGACTGCGCAGACCGGCCCCGCCGGCAAAGAGGTCAATCGGCTCTATCTCGAAGACGGCTCCGACATCGAAAAGGAGTTCTATCTGTCGCTTCTGGTCGACCGTTCGACGAGCCGCGTAGCTTTTGTCGTATCGACCGAAGGCGGCGTGGACATCGAAGAAGTCGCGCATCACAGGCCGGAGAAGATCGTCGCCTTTTCGATCGATCCGGTCACCGGGGCGCTGCCGCATCACGGCCGGACCGTCGCCAAGGCCCTGGGCCTTTCCGGCGATCTCGCCAAGCAAGCGGAGAAGCTCACCGCGCAGCTTTACGCGGCTTTCGTCGCCAAGGATATGGCGATGCTCGAGATCAATCCGCTCGTCGTCTCGTCGGAAGGACTGCTCAAATGTCTCGACGCCAAGATTTCCTTCGATTCGAACGCGCTTTACCGGCATCCCGAGATCGTCGCCCTGCGTGACGAAACCGAAGAGGACGCCAAGGAGATCGAAGCGTCGAAACATGATCTGAACTATGTCGCGCTCGACGGCGAGATCGGCTGCATGGTGAACGGCGCCGGCCTCGCCATGGCGACGATGGACATCATCAAGCTTTACGGCGCGGAGCCCGCCAATTTTCTCGACGTCGGCGGCGGCGCCACCAGGGACAAGGTGACGGCCGCGTTCAAGATTATCACCGCGGACCCCAAGGTGAAGGGAATCCTCGTCAACATCTTCGGCGGGATCATGAAATGCGACGTCATCGCCGAAGGCGTGATCGCGGCGGTGAAGGAGGTCGGCCTCGAGACGCCTCTTGTCGTGCGGCTCGAAGGCACCAATGTCGACCTCGGCAAGAAGATCATCGCCGAGTCCGGCTTCAACGTCATCGCCGCCGACGACCTCGACGACGCCGCGCAAAAGATCGTCAGCGCGGTCGGGAAGGCTTAGGAAAAATGTCGATTCTCATCACCGGGCAAACGAAGGTCATCTGCCAGGGCTTTACCGGCAAGAACGGCACGTTTCACTCCGAGCAGGCGATCGGCTACGGAACCCGGATGGTCGGCGGCACATCGCCCGGCAAGGGCGGCGCGACGCATCTTGGCCTGCCGGTCTTCGACACGGTCGTCGAGGCGCGCGAGGCCACCGGCGCCGACGCCAGCGTCATTTATGTTCCGCCGCCGGCCGCGGCCGACGCGATCTGCGAAGCCATCGACGCCGAAATTCCGCTGATCGTCTGCATCACGGAGGGCATTCCGGTCGGCGACATGATCAAGGTCAAACGCGCGCTTTCCGGCACGAAGTCGCGCCTGGTCGGGCCGAACTGCCCCGGCGTCATGACCGCCGGCGAATGCAAGATCGGCATCATGCCCGGCAATATTTTCAAGAAAGGTTCGGTCGGCGTCGTCTCGCGCTCGGGGACCTTGACTTATGAAGCGGTGTTTCAGACCACCCGTGAAGGCCTCGGCCAGACCACCGCTGTCGGAATTGGCGGCGATCCGGTGAAAGGGCTGGACTTCATCGAGATCCTCGAAATGTTCCTGGGCGATCCCGACACCAAGTCGATTATCCTGATCGGCGAGATCGGCGGATCCGCCGAGGAGGACGCCGCGCAATTCATCGCGGACGAAGCAAAGCGCGGCCGCAAGAAGCCGATCGTCGGATTCATCGCCGGCCGCACCGCGCCGCCCGGCCGGCGCATGGGTCATGCCGGCGCAATCATCGCTGGCGGCAAGGGCGGCGCGGAAGACAAGATCGCGGCGCTGGAGGCCGCCGGCGTCCGGGTCTCGGCGTCGCCCGCGCGGCTCGGCCGGACGCTCGTCGAGCTCTTGCAACGCTGACGCTCCACTGGACGCTTCAGGCGAAATAACAGAGGCTTGAATTTTTTGAATGGATTATTGCTGTTAGAGCATGTTCCGAAAAAGTTGATCGACTTTTTCGATCAGAACATGCTCCAACTCTTTGAATTTGAGCGATTCCTTTTCGATCAGATGATTCCATCTGATCGGGAAGCGCTCTAGGCTGAGGAAAAGCGCTCCCGGCGCAGTTCGCGATTCGCCATCGCCCTACTGACGCCGAACTGCGCCAGATCAATACGCCGAAGCTTGCCCTGATCGAAAATGTCGGTCAACTTTTCCAGGACATGCTCGAGCAAAAATTCGATCGCAAGATCCGTTTCGACTTGATCGGATTTTGCTGGAAGGCCGGTTTGCTCTGACTGGGTGGCGGAAGCGAACCAAACGGACATGCCCGGCGAACCTGCGGAGTTGAAAGCGTCTCGCTGGATTTTCCGAGGAGCGGACAGGCGTTCGCGACAAGAAAATGGCTTAAAATCAACAGGAGGAAGCTGATTCCGACCGCATGCGGCCGGAACGCGCTTCCGCCTCGACGGAGATGACGATGGCCCGGCAAGATACAAATGGCGCAGTAAACGGTTCGGGCGGCGCGGGCAACGGCCGCTCGGCGCCTAACGCCAAATTCGCGCGGACTTCGTTTCTCTATGGCGGCAACGCCGCTTACGTCGAACAGCTTCAGGACGCCTATCGGCGCGATCCCGCCTCCGTCGATCCTGAATGGCGCGAATTCTTCGACCAAATGAACGATGATCGCGCGGCGATCGAAAAAAACGCGCATGGCCCGCATTGGAAGGCGCCGAACTGGCCGGTCGCCGCCAATGGCGAACTGGTCTCCGCGCTGGACGGCAATTGGGCCGCAACCGAAAAGCAGATCGCCGCCAAGCTGGAGGCCAAGGCCAGCGGCGCCGGCGCGGTTTCGCAGGCCGATCTCCTGCGCGCGACGCGCGACTCGGTGCGCGCCTTGATGATGATCCGCGCCTATCGCATGCGCGGCCATCTCCACGCCAATTTAGACCCGCTCGGGTTGGAATCGCCGAATGGCCATGAAGAGCTCGATCCCGCGACCTATGGCTTCGCCGAGGCCGATTACGATCGCAAGATCTTCCTCGATCATGTCCTCGGCCTCGAATATGCGACCGTCCGCGAAATGCTGCAGATCTTGCGCCGCACCTATTGCGGCACGATCGGCTTCGAGTTCATGCACATATCGGATCCAGGCGAAAAGGCCTGGATGCAGGAGCGGATCGAGGGCCCCGGCAAGGAGATCACCTTCACCAAGGAGGGCAAGCGCGCCATCCTGAACAAGCTCGTCGAGGCCGAGGGCTTCGAGAAATTCCTCGACCTGAAATATACCGGCACCAAGCGTTTCGGCCTGGACGGCGGCGAGGCCATGGTGCCCGCGCTCGAGCAAATCATCAAGCGCGGCGGCGCCTTGGGCGTCAAGGACATCGTGCTCGGCATGGCCCATCGCGGCCGCCTCAATGTCCTCTCGCAAGTCATGGGCAAGCCGCATCGCGCGATCTTTCACGAGTTCAAAGGCGGCTCCTTCACGCCGGAAGAGGTCGAAGGTTCGGGCGACGTCAAATATCACCTCGGCGCGTCGTCCGACCGCGATTTCGACCACAACAAGGTCCATCTCTCCTTGACCGCGAATCCGTCGCATCTCGAGATCGTCGATCCTGTCGTGCTCGGGAAGGTTCGCGCCAAGCAGGATCAGTTATGCGACATTGTCGATCGCACCAGGGTGCTGCCCTTGCTCATCCATGGCGACGCGGCCTTCGCCGGGCAAGGCGTGATTGCCGAATGTTTCGGCCTCTCCGGCTTGAAGGGCTATCGGACCGGCGGCTCGATCCATTTCATCATCAACAATCAGATCGGCTTCACCACCACGCCGCGCCATTCGCGCTCCTCGCCCTATCCGTCCGACACCGCCAAAATGATCGAGGCGCCGATCATTCACGTCAATGGCGACGACCCAGAGGCCGTGGTCTACGCCGCCAAGGTCGCAATCGAGTTCCGGCAGAAATTCCACAAGCCCGTCGTCATCGACATGTTCTGCTATCGCCGCTTCGGCCATAATGAAGGCGATGAGCCGGCCTTCACCCAGCCGCTGATGTACAAGAGGATCCGTTCGCACAAGACGACGCTCGAAATCTACGCCGCAAAGCTTGTCGCGCAGGATGTCTTGACCATGGGCGAGGTCGAGAAGCTGCAAGCGAATTGGCGCCACCATCTCGAGACGTCGTTCGAAGCCAGCCAATCCTATAAGCCGAACAAGGCCGACTGGCTCGATGGCCGCTGGGCGGGCCTCAAGCCGGCGCTGGCCAGCGGCGAGGACGCCCGGCGTGGCCGCACCGGCGTCGAGCTCGCGCGCCTGAAGGAGATCGGCGGGCGCCTCACGACGGTTCCGGAAGGATTCGAGCTCCATCGCACGATTCGCCGCCTCCTCGACAATCGCAGCAAGATGATCGAGACGGGCGATGGCGTCGACTGGTCGACGGCTGAGGCGCTCGCCTTCGCCTGTCTCGTCGATGAAGGCCATCCGGTGCGTCTCTCCGGCCAGGACAGCGAGCGCGGCACCTTCTCGCAACGGCATTCCGTCCTGATCGACCAGCAGACGGAAGCCCGCTATATTCCCTTGAACAATATCCGCGACGGCCAGGCCCATTTCGAGGTCTTGAATTCGATGCTCTCGGAGGAGGCCGTGCTCGGGTTCGAATATGGCTATTCCCTCGCCGAACCCAATGCGCTGGTTCTCTGGGAGGCGCAGTTCGGCGATTTCGCCAATGGCGCGCAGGTCGTGTTCGATCAGTTCATCTCGTCGGGCGAACGCAAATGGCTGCGCATGTCGGGCCTCGTCTGCCTCCTGCCGCATGGCTACGAAGGCCAGGGGCCGGAACATTCCTCGGCGCGGCTCGAGCGCTATCTGCAACTCTGCGCCGAAGACAATATGCAGGTCGCCAATTGCACGACGCCGGCGAATTACTTTCATATCCTGCGTCGTCAATTGAAGCGCGACATCCGCAAGCCGCTCATCCTCATGACGCCGAAATCGCTTTTGCGCCACAAGCGCGCCGTATCGAATCTCGCCGAGATGGCGGCGGGCTCGTCGTTCCATCGAGTCCTGGCCGATGACGCCGAGCATTTGGCCGGCGAGTCGATCAGACTCGCGCAAGACGCAGAAATCCGCCGCGTCGTTCTTTGCTCCGGCAAAATCTATTACGATCTTTATGAGGAGCGCGAGAAGCGCGGCGTTGAAGACGTCTATCTGTTGCGCGTCGAGCAGCTCTATCCGTTTCCGCTGAAGGCGCTCGCCACGAGGCTGTCGCGCTTCAAGCAGGCGGATGTGGTCTGGTGTCAGGAAGAACCGAAGAACATGGGCTCATGGAGCTTCGTCGAATCCTATCTCGAATGGGTGCTCGCCCAGGCGGGCGGCAAGACCAAACGGCCGCGCTACGCCGGAAGGCCGGCCTCGGCCGCCACGGCGACGGGGCTGATGTCGAAACATCTGGCCCAGCTCAAGACAATCCTGGACGAGGTTTTCGCAGCCTAGATTAAACTGGGTTCGGCGAGCCGCTTCTTTTCCCACAGCAAGCAACTTTCTCGAAAGGCCGCATGGCGGCAGGCGTGACGAACATGGCGACTGAAATCCGCGTTCCGACCTTGGGCGAATCCGTCACCGAAGCAACGATAGGACGTTGGTTCAAGAAGGCGGGCGACTCCGTGACAGCGGACGAGCCGATCGTCGAGCTCGAAACCGACAAGGTGACGCTCGAGGTGAACGCGCCGGCCTCCGGCGTGCTGGCGGAAATCGCGGCCAAGGATGGCGATACGGTGGAGGTTGGCGCGCTGCTCGGGCAGATCGCCGAAGGCGCCGCGACGCTGGTCAAGGGCGAAGCCAAACCGGCCGCGCCGCCTGCCGCCATGCAAGCTCCGTCGCTCGCGCCGAAACCGGCGCCCGGGCCGACCGCCATGCCGCCCTCGCCCGCCGCCGCCAAGATCGCGGCGGATCATGGCCTCGACGCCGCCGCCATCGAAGGATCGGGCAAGCGCGGCCAGGTCCTCAAGGGCGATGTCCTCGATCGCATCGCCAAGGCTCCAGCCGTAGCTCCTGCTCCGGCCGCGACGCTCGCTCCCGCCCCTGTTCAGGTCCGCGCCCCCGCTCCGCCATCGGACGCGGCGCGGGAAGAACGCGTCCGCATGACGAGGCTGCGCCAAACCATCGCGAGAAGGCTGAAGGACGCGCAGAACACCGCCGCCATGCTGACGACCTTCAACGAGGTCGACATGACCGAGGTCATGGCGTTGCGCGCCAAATACAAGGATCTGTTTGAGAAGAAGCACGCGACGAAGCTTGGCTTCATGGGCTTTTTCGTCAAGGCCTGCGTCAGCGCGCTGAAGGAGGTCCCCGCCGTCAACGCCGAGATCGATGGCGACGATCTCATCTACAAGAATTACTACCATCTCGGCATCGCCGTCGGAACGGACAAGGGCCTCGTCGTCCCCGTCGTGCGTGATTGCGATCGGCTCGGCCTCGCCGGCGTCGAGAAAGCGATCGCCGATCTCGGCAAGCGCGCGCGGGAGGGAAAGCTCGCGATCGATGAGCTGCAGGGCGGCACGTTCACCATCACCAATGGCGGCATTTACGGCTCGCTGATGTCGACGCCGATCCTCAATGCGCCGCAATCGGGCATTCTCGGAATGCACAAGATCCAAGAGCGTCCAGTTGTGGTCGCCGGCAAGATCGAGATCCGGCCGATGATGTATCTCGCGCTCTCCTATGATCACAGGATCGTCGACGGCAAGGAGGCGGTGACATTCCTGGTGCGGGTGAAGGAGGCTTTGGAGGACCCGGCGCGGCTGGTACTTGATCTTTGAGGTTTGCGCGTAGGCTCCCGCTGATTTAATTGCTAGGGCAAGACCTATATATGCCGACAGTCGCAACGATCGACGGCGTCAAGATCCAATTCTACTTCGATGAACATCCGCCGCCGCACTTTCACGCAGTTTTTGCTGAATTCACGGCTCAAATCCAAATCGATCCGTCGCAGGTCTTGCGAGGGTCATTGCCGCAGGCGAAGCTTGCGGCCGTGCTTGACTGGACAAGAAAGAATCGGGACGCATTGACGAGCGCCTGGGCCGCCGCCGCGGCCGGTCGGAAGCCAAAGAGGCTGCAATGAGCGAGATCATACGCATGAAGTCCGTCGAGCCGATCCTTCACGGAGTCGTAAAGATCGTTTGGCTCGACGGATATGAGGCGGTCGTCGATCTGCGGCCGGTCATTTCAGAAGGCGAGGCGTTCGCCTTTCTCAGGCGCTCGCAGGAGCGCTTTCGCGCGGTGAAGCTCGCCAACTTCGGTCATGCGATTTATTGGCTCGACGACCAGGGCGACGAGATCGATTTCGGATCGGACTCTTTACGCCGGCGGGCCGAACGCCAGGCCGACATCCTCCGGCAAGCCAGCTAACGTCTGAAGGGTCACATGTCCTACGATCTCATCGTCATTGGAACCGGCCCCGGCGGCTATGTCTGCGCCATTCGCGCCGCGCAGCTCGACCTCAAGGTCGCCGTCGTCGAAAAGCGCAAGACCCATGGCGGGACCTGCCTCAACATCGGCTGCATCCCGTCCAAGGCCTTGCTCCACGCGTCGGAAAAATTCGCCGAAGCCGAGCATGAGCTCGCCGCCTTCGGCGTCATCACCGACAAGCCGCGGCTCGATCTTTTGGCGATGATGAAGCACAAGGACGAGACGGTGGCCGCCAATGTCAATGGCGTCGCCTTTCTCTTCAAGAAGAACAAGATCGACGCCTTCCACGGGCTGGCCTCGATCAGGGCGCCGGGCGAGGTCGAGGTGAAGGCCGAGGACGGCTCGACGCAGACTCTGACAGCGAAAAACATCGTCATCGCCACGGGATCGGATGTCACGGAGCTTCCAGGCGTCGAGATCGATGAGAAGATCATCGTGTCCTCAACCGGCGCGCTTTCCCTCGCCAAGGTTCCGGCCCGAATGCTCATTGTCGGCGCCGGCGTCATCGGGCTTGAGCTAGGCTCCGTCTGGAGCCGACTCGGCAGCAAGGTGACCGTGGTCGAGTATCTTGATCGCATCCTGCCCGGCCTCGACGGGGAAACAGCCAAGCAATTTCAGCGCATCCTGCAGAAGCAAGGATTTGAGCTCCATCTCGGCCACAAGGTCGCGAAAGTGGAGAAGCTGGCGTCAGGGCTGAGCGTTTCGATCGAGCCCGCGGCCGGTGGCGAGGCGTCAAAGCTCGAAGCCGATGTCGTCCTTGTGGCGATCGGCCGCCGCCCGGTCACGCAAGGCCTCGGCTTGGAGATGCTCGGCGTCGCGCTCGATCGCGGCCGTGTCGTGATCGACGATCATTTCGCAACCAACATTCCCGGAATCTACGCCATCGGCGATGTCGTGCGGGGCCCCATGCTCGCCCATAAGGCGCAGGAGGAGGGCGTCGCCGTGGCGGAGATCATCGCCGGGCAGCATGGCCATGTGAATTATGAGGCGATCCCGTCCGTCGTCTACACAATGCCGGAGATCGCCACAGTCGGCGCCACGGAGGAAGAGCTCAAAGCCAAGGGCGTCGCCTATAAGGTCGGGAAGTTCCCCTTCACCGCCAACGGCCGGGCGCGGGCGATGCGGCGCATGGATGGATTCGTGAAGATCCTCGCCGACGCCGCGACCGACCGCGTGCTCGGCGTTCACATCATCGGCGCCGGCGCCGGCGAAATGATCGCCGAGGCGGTCGTGCTGATGGAATTCGGCGGTTCGGCCGAGGATCTGGCGCGGACCTGCCACGCTCACCCGACCATGTCTGAAGCCGTGAAGGAAGCCGCGCTCGCCGTAGACAAGCGGGCGATTCACATTTAAGGCTAAGCTAGGCCGTCGCCGGCCCTGTTTGAGACAAAGCGGACCCGGGACTTATGGAGCTTATATTTCGTCCGCCCTTGTTCCATCTCGCTTCTTAATAAACGTTTAGCTATCAGCCTGTCACGCAGCAGTTCAAGCCTCCGCAAATTTCCTGCGATGCCTTGACGGGCGCTCCATCGGATGCGCCCCGTCTTAATTTGGGGAAGTCGCATGGCGCTTACCATTGTCATGTTTTTCGTGCTGATCGCTCTCTATGTCGCGATGTTTGGCGTCGTCAAGTTCGCCGAGAACATCATCGCCAAGCCACTCGCGCTGTTGGACAACGGCGACGTGATGACCACAAACAGCGCCAAATCTTCTCAAACTAACCGCGATCTTGTCAGCCGCGCCGACTAGAGCAAATTGGAGATCGCCATGTTAGCGTTAGATGCCCTCGCAATGCTTGTCGCGCTTTTGGTGATCTACCTGTTCTATGCGGTCATAAACCCGGAAAAATTCTGACCGCACGCGCCGAAGGCTTAAAGCTTCGGAAGGCTTAAAGCTTCGAAGGAGTCCCTATGGCCGCCTCGGCTTGGCTGCAGATCATCTTCACTCTGCTTGCGATCTTCCTGCTGAGCGTCCCGGCAGGCCGCTACATGGCCCGGATCGTCATGGGCCAGACGACGGGCTTCGACAAGTTCTTCGATCCGATCGACAACGTCATCTATTTCCTCATCGGCCGCAAGGTTGCAAGCCAAGCAATGACATGGAAGGTCTACACCTTCCATATGCTGGCGACCAATCTTGTCATGGCGCTGATCATCTTTGCGATTTTTTCGTTTCAGGATCGTCTGCCGCTTAACCAACCGGGCTTCCCGGGGATGGAGCCCTTTCAAGCATTCAACGAGGCGATAAGCTTCATCACCAACACCAATTGGCAGAGCTATAGCGGCGAGTCGACGCTTTCCAACTTCAGCCAAATGGGCGCCATCACCTTTCCGATGTTCACCTCGGCCGCAACGGGCTTCGTCGTGGCGATGGCGTGGATTCGCGCCTTCACCGTCACGAACGGCGGCTCCGACCTCGGCAATTTCTACCGGGATCTGATCCGCTTCCTCACGCGCGTTTTGATCCCTGTCTGTTTCGTCATGGCGCTGGTGATGATCGCAGAAGGCTCGGTTCAGACCCTGGATGCGAGCCTGACTGCGAACACCCTGCAAGGGGTTGATCAGACGATCGTCGTAGGTCCCGTCGCTTCGCAAGGCGCGATCGAGCTTTTCGGCACGAACGGCGGCGGCTTCTACAATGTCAACGCCGCGCATCCCTTCCAGAATCCCACGCCCGTCACCAACATTATCCTGATGGTTCTGATGGCCGTTTTGCCGGCCGCGATCGTCGTCACCTTTGGCGAGATGATCGGCAATCGCCGGCAGGCCTGGGTGCTCTATGGCGTCATGGGCTCGTTGGTCGTTCTTTTCCTGCTGCTTTGCGTCATTCCCGAGCAGCGCAGCACGCCGATCCTCAGGCATGCCGGCATCGAGACCGAGGCGACCGTGCCGACTGTGGCGCATTGGCGCGCTATTCGCGCCGGGATCGAAAGCAACGCGAGCGTCGACCAGCCTGGCGGCAATATGGAGGGCAAGGAGGTTCGCTTCGGCATCTCCGGCAGCGGACTGTTTGCGGACATCACGACCGCCTTCACGACGGGCGCGGTCAACTCCGCCCATGACAGTTACACGCCGCTCCCCGGCGTCTCGATGTTGGGCCAGATGATGCTGCAATGCGTGTTCGGCGGCAAGGGAATAGGGTTCCTCAACGCGTTGATCTACGGCTTGATCGCCGTTTTCGTAGCAGGGCTGATGGTCGGCCGCACGCCCGAGTTCCTCGGCAAGAAGATCGAGAAGCAGGAAATCATCCTCGTCTCGCTGGCCCTGCTGATCCATCCGCTGGTCATTCTCACGCCGACCGGCTGGTCGATGGTTGCGCCCTACGCCTTGTCCTCGCTCGGCAATAACGGGATCCACGGCTTTTCCGAAATCCTTTACGCCTTCGCCTCCGGGGCGGCGGACAATGGCTCGACATTTGCCGGCCTCAACGCCAATACAGCCTGGTTCAACCTGGCGCTCGCCGTCGTCATTTTCATCGGCCGCTATCCCCCCATCATATTCCTGATGGCGGTCGCCGGTTCGGTCGCGAGCAAGCCAACCACGCCGGCGACGACGAGCACGCTGCGCACCGACACCGTCGCGTTCGGCGCATTCTGGCTCGCGACGATCCTGATCGTCGGCGCGCTAACGTTCTTCCCGGCGCTCGTCCTTGGGCCGCTCGCCGAGTTCTTCGCCATGAAGAACGGGGTCGCCTTCTAGCTGACGCGCTCGGCCTAGGGTCGACGCCGGAGAACGCCCATGACGCCAAAACGAAAAACCACAGCAAAGATCGGGCCGCTCGGGCGGCAATTTCGCGGCGTGCAACCGCAAGGCGCCTACACCGCCGATCTGTTTTGGCGGGCGTTCAAGGAATCTCTCGTTAAATTCCAGCCGCGCGTGCAGATCCGGAATCCGGTGATGTTCGTCGTCTGGGTCGGGTCGCTCGTGACCCTCGCGCTGACGATCGAGCCGAACCTGTTCGGGCCATCGAGCGCCTCTCGAGGCTACAATGGCGTTGTGATGGCGATCCTTGTCTTGACGGTCTGGTTCGCGAACTATGCCGAGGCGCTCGCCGAAGGACGCGGCAAGGCGAAGGCCGCCGCGTTGCGGCGGACCCGCTCCGACCTCGTCGGCGTCCGCATCCTCGATGACGGGCGCAAGCAGACTGTCCCGGCAAGGGATCTGCGCAAGGACGATGTGGTCCGCGTGGAGAAGGACCATGTCATGCCGGCCGATGGCGAGGTCATCGAGGGCGCCGCCTACGTCAATGAAGCGGCCATTACAGGTGAATCCGCACCTGTGCTCAAGGAGCCCGGAACCGATATTTTCTCATCCGTCACGGCTGGAACGACCGTCATCTCCGACTGGCTGCTCATCCGCGTCACCACCAATCCTGGCGACACCTTCCTCGATCGGATGATCCATCTCGTTGAAGGCGCCAAGCGGCAGAAGACGCCGAACGAGGTCGCCCTCACCGTGCTTCTCTCGGTCCTGACGCTGATTTTCGTGATCGTCGTCGCGTCGATCGCGCCGGTAGCTGCATATCTGCAGGCGCAGATCAATATCGCCGATCTTGTGGCGTTGCTCGTTGCGCTCATCCCGACGACGATTGGCGCGCTGCTCTCGGCCATCGGCATCGCCGCCATCGACCGCACGATGCGATTCAATGTGCTGGCGATGTCGGGCAAGGCCGTCGAAGCAGCCGGCGACGTGCAGACGCTGATCCTAGACAAGACCGGAACGATCACCACCGGCAATCGCGAAGCGAATGACTTCATCGCTGTGGCTGGCGTCCAGCAGAGCGACTTGGTTCAGGCCGCGTTCCTCGCATCCTATTTCGACACGACGCCGGAAGGCCGATCCGTCATTTCATGCAGCGTCGCGCGCGGCGCGGAGCCGGCGGTCGGTCTCGACCAGGCGAAGGGACTGGACTTTTCGGCGCAGACCCGCATGAGCGGCATCGATCTTGGAGACGGCAGGGTCATCCGTAAAGGCGCGGTGAGCGCCGTCGTTCGTCATGCGGCTGATGAGTTCCATGCTTCACCCCCGGCGGATCTTCAGGCGATCGCCGATCGCGTCTCCAAGATGGGAGCGACGCCGCTCGCCATTAGCGTCGACGGCGACATCCTCGGAATCGTCGTTCTCTCCGACACGTTGAAGCCGGGCATACGGGAGCGCATCGAGCAATTGCGGAAGATGGCGATCCGCACCATCATGGTCACCGGCGACAATCCGATCACCGCCCAGACGATCGCGGCCGAGGCGGGCGTTGATGAGTTCGTCGCCGAAGTGAATCCTGAGGAGAAACTGCGCCTCGTGCGGCGCGAGCAGAGCGAAGGGCGGCTGGTTGCGATGACCGGCGACGGCACCAATGACGCGCCGGCGTTGGCGCAGGCGGATGTGGGCCTCGCCATGCACTCTGGAACGATGGCGGCGAAGGAGGCGGCCAATCTCGTCGACCTCGATTCCGATCCGACCAAGCTCACCGATCTCGTCGCCATCGGCAAGCAGATGTTGATCACGCGCGGCGCCCTGACGACCTTCTCGATCGCCAATGACGTAGCGAAATATTTCGCCATCATTCCCGCGATGTTCATCGTCGCCCTTCCGGGTCTGGCGGCGTTGAACGTCATGGGGCTGGCGACGCCGCGAAGCGCAGTCCTATCGGCGCTGATCTTCAACGCGCTGATCATTCCGCTGCTGATCCCCCTCGCGCTGCGCGGCGTGCATTTTCGCGTTGAGACGGCGGCGAATTTGTTTTCCCGCAACCTGTGGATCTACGGCGTCGGCGGCCTGATCGCGCCCTTTATCGGCATCAAGTTGATCGATTTCCTGATTGCGCCGCTGGTCTGAGAGGAACGCGAAATGTTCAGCTATGTTAGCGGCGCGGTGCGCGCCTCCCTGGTGACATTCGCGCTTTGCGGCTTCGCCTACCCTCTGGCCGTTACTGGCGTCGGCCAGCTCCTGATGCCCGACCAAGCCAATGGAAGCCTTCAAAGGAGCGCCGACGGCAAGATTATCGGCTCCCGGCTGATCGGCCAGCAATGGAGCGATCCGCAATGGTTTCACGGCCGGCCATCGGCGACAATGGATCTGAGCGATCCGACCAAGGCGTCGCCCTATAATGCCGCGAACACGTCGGCCTCCAATCTGGGGCCGACGAGCAAGGCGCTACAAGACCGCTTGACCGGCGATCGCGAGGCCCTCGAACAGGCGCAGCCGGAACTGGCCGGCAAGGCGCTGCCATCGGACATGCTGACGACATCGGCCTCGGGCCTCGATCCCGACATCACGCCGGCGAATGCGTCGCTTCAGGCGCCGCGCGTGGCCAAGGCCCGCGGCGCGCCGCCGGAACAGGTCGCGGCTCTGGCAGAGCAGCACATCACGTCTCGGAGCCTCGGGATCTTCGGCGAGCCGCGCGTCAATGTTTTGGAGCTCAATCTTGCGCTGGAGAAAGCGTTTCCAAGAAAATAAAATTGACGAGTCTAGGTCTCGACCAGCTTGAGCGTCAGGCACTTGGCCGCGCCGCCGGCTTTCATGAACTCCGACAAGGGCGTAATGACCGGCGTGAAGCCGGCGCCGCGCAGGCGAGTCTGCAAGTTTTCCGACGCGTCGTTCATAAAGACATGGCCGTCCAGATCGACGGCGTTGCAGCAGAATTTCAGGGCGTCGGCCTCCTCGACCGCGATGCGTTTGGCCGGAGGAATTAGAGCTTCAATCAACGCGCGCGACTTTTCGTCGAAGGCCGCCGGAAAATACAGCAAATGCCCGCCCTCCAAAGGGCACAGGCATGTGTCGAGATGATAAAAGCGCGGATCGACCAAATTCAGCGCCGCCGTCTTGCGGCCCAGCATTTTTTCCAAAAGCGCGGGCACCGCGGCGTCCGACCGAAAGCCGTGACCGACCCATAGCAAGGCCTGCCCGCGATCGAATAAGGCGTCGCCCGCCCCTTCAAAGTGAACATCCTGCGGCCAGTCCAGAATTTTGAAGCCGTTTTCCGCGAACCAGGCGCGGTTATGCGGCTCCTCGCCCCGTCTCTCGACGCTGCGGAACCGGCTTAGGATGACTTTCCCGCTCAAAACGAGGCCGGCGTTCGCGGTGAAGACAATATCCGGCAGATCTCTTTGCGGTGGCTCCAGCGCCAGTTTTGCGTGTTGTGCTATCGCATCGCGCAAGCCGTTCCATTGCCGGTGCGCCAGGGCGTCGTCGGTATTTGCAAAATGCCCTTCCATCCATGGATTGATCACATAAGCGACCTCGAAATGATCGGGCGGACACATAAGGATAGTCTGCGGGAACGACGTCATAAGGTCCTATCCATTTGCATGTGGGAGACGTCGTCCGACGCGACGCTTGGCGTTCGCCCGCAATCGGGCTCAAGCGAATCTTGGCTCCTGCATCCTAAGACTTGATTTCTTTGCCGCCGAACTGTTGTCGACGCAACACAGATCGTTAGCGGCGGCAGCTGGCTAAACTTTACCCATCCTTGAACGTGAAGGGCGAGACGTTGCGCATGGTTTCGTCGATCGTCAGCGTGCGCAAGGCCGGCGGCGCGGCGCGTTGCGGGCAGGCGGGACGGTCGCAAAGACGGCAATTGACGCCGATCGGCGTCGCGTCCAGGGCGTTGAGGTCCAGGCGTTTTCCGTAGACGAGGCGGCGCGCGTATTTGATCTCGCAGCCAAGCCCAATCGCGAAGCGCGGTTCGATCGCCCCCCAAGGCGTGATCGCGCGGCGCACCGTCCGGGCGACCGAAAACCATTGCGATCCATCGGTGAGCTCGACGACCTGGGTCAGGATGCGGCCGGGATCGGTGAAGGTCGCGTGAACATTCCACAAAGGGCAGGTTCCGCCGGAATGCGCGAAGGGAAACCGGCCGGACGAAAACCGTTTCGAGACATTTCCCGCAATATCGACGCGAACGAGGAAAAAGGGAACGCCGCGCGCGTTCGGCCGCGCGAGCGTCGTCAGCCGATGCGCCACCTGTTCGAAGCTTGCGCCGAAACGGGCCGCCAAGACCTCGACGTCATAGCCGAGCAGCTCGGCGGCTTCATGGAAACGGGCGTAGGGCATCATCACCGCGCCGGCGAAATAATTGGCGAGGGTGACGCGGAGCAATTTTCGGCTCATGTCGTCGCTCGGCGCGAGCCGCGCGGCGACCTCGTTCAAGAGATCGCTGAATTCGCTCAAGGCCAATTGATAGGCCGTCTGGAAGGTGCGGCCGGGCTGATCCATCGCCTCGGAGATCATCAATTGCCGGCGGTGGTGGTCATACCAGCGCAGCCGATCGCCCATGACCTCAAGAGGCAGCGCCCTGACTCGAACGCCATGGCGGGCGCGAAGGTCGTCGGACAAGGCGAAGAACAGGTCGCGGCCGGCCGGAAGATCGGCGGCGAATGCCTCGGCCGCGTCGTCGAGCTCCGGAAAATGGTTGCGAGCGTCCCGCAGAATGGATCTGATCCGGTCGATCGGGCTTTCGCCCAGGAAGGATTCGGCGCGGTCCGGGTCGGCGTTGGCGAAGACGCCGGCCTCGCTCGCCTCCCTGGCGGAGGAGTAGGCGCGATAAAGCCGGACCATGGCGGCGAGCAGCGCGGGCGAATGTTCCGCCGCATCGCGCATTTCCGCGCGCGGGACCGCCGCTTCCCGGAACAAGGGGTCGGCCAGGATTTGCTCCATCTCGCCGACCGACTGCTCCCCGTCGGTCTCCATGAAGTCGCGCGGATCGACGCCATAGACATCGGTGAGCCGGATCAGGACCTGGACGGTAATTGGGCGCTGGTTGCGCTCCATCAAGTTCAGATAGCTCGGGGAGACGTCTAGCTCGTCCGCCATGCGCGCCTGGGTCAGCTGGCGCTCGCGCCGCAGCCGCTTGAGCCTTGGACCGGCGAAGATTTTTCGTGGCGCGGCGCTTTCTTGATTCATTGTGTAAATATATTTACCTATAGACACGATGACAATGTAAACTTTTTACACACAAACTTTATTCTAGGGCAAATGTCTTGGTGACGAGGCAAGCTCTCGCCTATATAAGCCTTGGCCTTCCATCTCCGTCGCGGATTTTGTCAATTAATGTGAATTTGATGCGAATTTGGAGAAAAATATGAGGGGCCGCTTGGCTTCGAAGACCAGACTAAGGGACGCATGATGACTTATCAAAGCAAGATCCCCCAGGCGGGGCAGGCCAACGAATATCAAAGCCATATTGCCCAGGTGAAGCAGCTCGTCGAACGCCACAACGGCGCATGGGATGGCATTAATCCTGAGTCGGTCGCCCGCATGCGTCTGCAGAACCGCTTCCAGACCGGCCTCGACATCGCCAGATATACGGCCGCCATCATGCGCAAGGATATGGCGGCCTATGACGCCGATCCGGCCCTTTACACCCAGTCCCTGGGCGTCTGGCACGGGTTTATCGCCCAGCAGAAGATGATCTCCATCAAGAAGCATTTCGCTGGGACCGACCGCCGCTACCTGTATCTCTCCGGCTGGATGGTCGCCGCGCTCCGCTCCGAGTTCGGCCCGCTGCCGGACCAGTCCATGCACGAGAAGACGTCGGTGCCGGCGCTGATCGAGGAGCTTTACACTTTCCTGCGCCAGGCGGACGCCCGCGAGCTCGGCGGCCTCTTCCGCGCCATCGACGCCGCCCGCAAGGCCGGCGACAGCGCCAAGGAACAAGAGCTGCTGACGGCGGTCGACAATTTCCAGACCCATGTGGTGCCGATCATCGCGGACATTGACGCGGGCTTCGGCAATGCGGAGGCGACCTATCTTCTGGCCAAGAAGATGATCGAAGCGGGCGCCTGCGCGCTCCAGATCGAAAACCAGGTGTCGGACGAAAAGCAGTGCGGCCATCAGGACGGCAAGGTTACCGTGCCGCATGAGGTCTTCCTCGCCAAGGTGCGCGCCTGCCGCTACGCTTTCCTCGAGCTCGGCGTCGAGGACGGCATTATCGTCACGCGCACGGATTCGCTCGGCGCCGGCCTCACCCAGCAGATCGCGGTCAGCCGCGAGCCGGGCGATCTCGGCGACCAATACAATTCCTTCCTCGACTGCGAGGAAGTCGCGCCCGGCGACGCTCATAATGGCGACGTCATCATCAATCGCAACGGCAAGCTGCTGCGGCCGAAGCGCCTCCCCAGCAACCTCTACCAGTTCCGTCCCGGCACCGGCGAGGATCGTTGCGTGCTCGACAGCATCACCTCGCTGCAGAACGGCGCCGACCTCCTTTGGATCGAGACCGAAAAGCCGCATGTGGAGCAGATCGCCGGCATGGTGGATCGCATCCGCGCCGTCATTCCCAACGCAAAGCTGGTCTATAATAATTCGCCGTCCTTCAACTGGACGCTGAATTTCCGCCAGCAGGTGTATGACGCCTGGAAGGCGGCCGGCAAGGACGTGTCCGCCTATGACCGGGCGGCTCTGATGAGCGTCGACTATGATTCCACGGATCTGGCCGCCGAGGCCGACGAGCGCATCCGCACCTTCCAGGCGGTGGGCTCGAAGCGGGCGGGCATTTTCCACCATCTCATCACGCTTCCGACCTATCACACGGCGGCTCTGTCCACCGACAATCTGGCGAAGGAATATTTCGGCGAGCAGGGCATGCTTGGCTATGTCCGCAACGTTCAGCGCCAGGAAATCCGCCAGGGCGTCGCCTGCGTCAAGCACCAGAACATGGCGGGTTCCGACGTGGGCGATGATCACAAGGAATATTTCGCCGGCGAAGCGGCCCTGAAGGCGGGCGGCGCTCACAACACGATGAACCAGTTCGGCTAACAGACCGGCGCCTATCGAGAGAGAAGACAGAGCGGCCCCGAGCGCGATGCTCGGGGCCGCTCTGCTTTTTGGCGAGCATTGGCGTCATGCGCCGCCGATCCGCCCAGTTTCAAGAATTCGTTAACCTTTTCGACACAGGCTGGCGCAAGCGCAGTCGTAGAGCCCTTGTTGAGCCGCCGCCAAAATCTAATAAAAGCGTGAAGCCCCTGGGAAGAACTTTGGACGAGGATGAAAGCCGTTCGGCGCGCCGAGCTGCGACCTTCGAAACCTGTGGATTTTTTGTCTCAGGCCTTTTGGAAGCCACAGAAATTTAAGAGCCTGGTTCTATCTCATATCGAGTCCCGCTTTCTGGCGGCCTGGGGGCTGAACGAAAATGACAGCCAAGGGCCGAACCACTCCCCGCAATGGTCATCACAGCGATAAATGGATGACAAGATGACGGTTTTCGCCCTCGACGCGCTCGATCTCGCGGCTCTTCTCTGCTCCCGGGTTTGCCATGACGTGATCAGCCCTGTCGGGGCCATCGTCAATGGCCTCGAAGTTCTCGAGGATGAGAAAGACGCGGAAATGCGCGGCTTCGCCTTGGAGCTCATCAAGAAAAGCGCCGAGACGGCTTCGGCGCGTCTGCAATTCTGCCGATTGGCCTTTGGCGCGGCGGGCTCGGCCGGGGCCTCAATCGACACGGGCGACGCCGAAAAGGTCGCGCGCGGCCTGTTGGCGGACCAGAAGACGCAACTCGAATGGCATGCGCCGCGGCTCTTGATGCCGAAGAACAAGGTCAAGCTCATCTTGAATTTGTGCCTGATCGCGGCCGCGGCCATCCCTCGCGGCGGGGTCATCACGGTCGCTACAGGCGGCGTCGAAGAGGCGATCCGCATCGCGGTCTCGGCAAGAGGCCAGAACGCCAAGCTCGCGAGCCATGTGCCGCATCTCCTCGCTGGGACGCCGGATCAAAATTCGGTCGACGCGCATGGGATACAGGCGTTTTACACCGGCCTCGTCGCCAAGGCCGCGAATATGAGCCTCAACATCGCAATGGCGAGCGATCTCGTCACGATCGAAGCCGCGCCGGCGCCAGCGATCGTCGAGGCGGTGGCGTAGCGTCCCCAACCGTTGCAGAGCGTTAAAGGCGAGACAGACGATCGAATCGTCTGGCCGAACGACATTCGTCCGCGCGCAGGATCGGCCGCATCGGCCAGAAACCGCGGACCTCAGCGTAAAGCTGCAGAGCGCGATCGCGCCCGCGAGACCGTCGCTGCGGCGCCGGCTTGACGAACCTCCCTCTCCCATGCGCCATGCTAGAGCGCTTCCCGATCGGATGGACTCATCTGATCGAAAAGGAATCGCTCAGTTTCAAAGAGTTGGAGCATGTTCTGATCGAAAAAGTCGATCAACTTTTTCGGAACGTGCTCTAGCGGCAAAATCCCGATCTCCGCCGGAGAAAGCTCGTCCATGTCGTTGAATGTCGCTGTCCAGATGGACCCTGTCGAAAAGATCAATGTCGCCGGCGATTCGACCTTCGCCCTCATGCTGGAGGCGCAGGCGCGCGGCCATCGGCTGATTTATTACACCCCAGACAAGCTTTCGCTCGTCGACGGCCGCGTCGTGGCGCAGGCCGCGCCGATCGAGGTGCGCGACGTCAAAGGCGACCATTTCACCTTGGGCGAGCGCAAGCGCGTCGATCTCGGCGAGTTCGACGTCGTGCTGTTGCGCCAGGACCCGCCCTTCGATCTCGCCTATATCACCTCGACGCATCTGCTCGAGCTTTTGCCGCCGGCCGTGCTCGTCGTCAATGATCCGGCGAGCGTGCGCAATGCGCCGGAAAAGCTTTTCGTGATGAATTACCCGCAGCTGATGCCGCCCACCCTCATCACCCGCGACAAAGAGGCGATCGAGAGCTTCCGGGAGGAGCATGGGGAAGTGGTGATGAAGCCCTTGCATGGCCATGGCGGCGCCGCTGTCTTCAAGATCAGCCGCAAGGACCCCAATTTTGGCTCGCTTTACGATCTTTTCGCCGTCACTTTCCGCGAGCCCTGGGTGGTGCAGCGCTTCCTGCCGCAAGTGAGCGAAGGCGACAAGCGCATCATCCTCATCGACGGCGTAGCGGCCGGCGCGGTGAACCGCGTGCCGGCGGAAAACGACATACGCTCGAACATGGTGCGCGGCGGCGCCGCTGCGGCGACGGAGTTCACCGAGCGTGAAAAGGAAATCTGCGCGACGATCGGTCCTGAGCTGAAGCGGCGCGGCTTGGTCATCGTCGGCATTGACGTCATCGATGGAAATCTCACCGAGATCAATGTAACATCCCCCACCGGAATAAGGGCGATCAAGCGGCTCGGCGGCCCCGATCTGGCGGCCGCCGCATGGGATGCGATCGAAGCGAAAAGAAAGGCCAGGCCCGCCTTGCCCTTGGCGGACGGAGAGCCCAAATCCAATTGGTTCTTGCGAAGGATGCGCGGCGGCCGGCGTCCCTCAGCCAATAGTCGGACCAGATGAGCGCCATGCTCGATACAGTTTCGCCGGCGCGGCGCCGGCGCAGCCGGATGATCTTGCCGCAGACGGCGCTGATCGATCGAGCCGGGCTTCGCGCCAAGCTCGCGGCGCTCCACGCCGGCGGCGAGCCGGCCGCCGACTTGCGCAAGAATGTGATCGCCCTGTTTCGCGCCGCTCTCGACCAGGGCCGGGCTCTGGCCCAAAAGGCGCTCGAAACCAATGGCGGCGGGCTTGCCTGCGCCGGCCAGCTGGCGCATGTCGAAGACGAGCTGATCCGCGCAATCCACGAATATGTAATCGCATATATTCATCCTGAGGAAGGCGACGCGGCCGGCAAGGCCTGCGTGATCGCCGCCGTCGGCGGTTATGGCCGCGCGACGCTCGCGCCGGGCTCCGACATCGATCTCCTTTTTCTTCTGCCCGACTCATCGCGCGGACATGGCGAGCGCGTGGTCGAGGCGATTCTCTATGTCCTTTGGGATCTCGGCCAGAAGGTCGGGCATTCGACCCGCACGGTGGAGGAGTGCCTGACCGAGGCCAAAGCGGATATGACCATTCGCACGGCGTTGCTCGAGGCCCGCTTGCTCCTCGGCGACAGACGCCTGTTCGAAAGGATGCGGACGCGTTTTGAGCGGGAGATCGTAGCAGGAACGGCGGCGGAATTCGTCGCCGCCAAGCTCGCCGAACGCGATGCGCGCGTCGTGCGGGCGGGTCGCTCGCGCTATCTCGTCGAACCCAATGTCAAGGAAGGAAAGGGCGGCTTACGCGATCTCAACACGCTGTTTTGGATCGCCAAATACGTCTACCAGGTGCGCGAAGCGGCTGATCTGGTCGGCGCCGGCCTGTTTTCGCGCTCCGAATACCGGCTCTTCTGCCGCTGCGAGGAATTTCTTTGGCGGGTGCGCTGCCATCTCCACTTCCTGACCGGGAGGGCGGAGGAAAGGCTCACCTTCGACCATCAGCGCCAGATCGCCGCGCGGCTCGGCTATTCGACCCGCGGCGGCCTCGCGAGCGTCGAGCGCTTCATGAAGCATTATTTCCTCATCGCCAAGGACGTGGGCGATTTGACCGCGATCGTCTGCGCCGCGCTGGAGGAAAAGCAGGCGAAGCCTTACGCCAAGCTCGATCGTTTCGGGCCTGGGCCGCGCACGCAGAAAATGTTCGCAACCGGCGATTTCGCCATTGAAAATGGCCGCGTCACGGTTCCGGGACCTGAAGTTTTCGCCCGCGACCCAGTCAATCTCATCCGGCTGTTCTGGGTCGCCGATCGCAACGGATTGGCGGTCCATCCCGACGCGACGAGATTCGTCACGTTGTCCCTGAAGCTCATCGACGCGAAATTGCGCGAGGACGCTGAAGCGAACCGGCTCTTTCTCGGAATTCTGACCTCGCGCAACTCGCCGGAGATCGTGCTGCGGCTCATGAACGAGGCCGGCGTTCTCGGACGTTTCGTGCCGGACTTCGGCCGCATCGTCGCGTTGATGCAGTTCAACATGTATCACCATTACACGGTGGACGAGCATCTTCTGCGCGCGGTCGGCAATTTCGCCGATATCGAACAGAATAAGCTTACCGGCGACCATCCTCTGGCAAGCGAGGTCCTGCATTCAATCGGCAATCGGACCGCCGTCATACTGGCGCTTTTCCTGCACGACATAGCCAAGGGGCGGATGGAAGACCATTCCTTGGCCGGGACCGCCGTCGCGCGCGCGCTTTGTCCTCGTCTCGGCCTCTCGGAAGCCGATACGGAGACTGTCGCCTGGCTCGTCGAAAATCATTTGATCATGTCCGATACGGCGCAACGGCGCGATCTCGGCGACCGCAAGACGATCGCCACTTTCGCCAACTGCGTCCAAACGATCGAGCGGCTGAAAATGCTGTTCATCGTGACGATTTGCGACATACGCGCCGTCGGGCCGGGGGTCTGGAACAATTGGAAAGCCGAGCTGCTGCGCACGCTCTATTGGGAGACCGAGGTCGTGCTCGCCGGCGGCCATTCGACGATCGACCGCAAGCGGCGCGTGGCGCAAGCGCGCGCGGAGCTGCGGAGCGCCCTGCCGGCATGGACGGACCTCGATTTTGAAGCCTATGCCGCTCGCCTTCCACAGGCCTATTGGCTGAAGACCGATCTCGCGCAAAAGACCCTTCACGCCAAGCTCATGAACATGACCGAGGTCGAGATGCCTGGGCCGGTGACGCATATTGTCGCCGACTCTTCCCGCGGCGTGACCGAGCTCACCGTCGTCGCGCCCGATCATCCGCGGCTCTTGTCCATCATCGCAGGCGCCTGCGCGGCGGCGGCGGCCAATATCGTCGACGCCCAAGCGTTCACGACGACGGACGGAACAGCCCTCGACACTATTTTCGTGTCGCGCGCCTTCGACTTTGACGAGGATGAACTGCGGCGCGCCGGCAGGATCGCCTTCGCGATCGAGCACGCGCTCAATGGCGCCATCAAGCTGCAGGACATGGTCGCTACAAGGGCCAGCCAATCGAGCCCCAAGCTCAACACGTTTCGGCTCCATCCCGAAGTCACGATCGACAATACGCTATCCAATCGCTTTACCGTCATTGAAGTGTCGGGCCTCGATCGTCCGGGCCTCCTGTTCGATTTGACGACGATCCTCTCCAGGCTCGATCTCAACATAGCGTCGGCGCATATTGCGACATTCGGGGAAAAAGCCGCCGACGTCTTCTATGTCACCGACCTCTCAGGCGCCAAAATCACTTTGCCTGAGCAGCAGGAGCTGGTCCGCCGCCTTCTCCTGAAGACTTTTCTGAAACCCTTGGCGGCGGCCACGTAGCGCCCGAGGAATCGGCGCTGGCGCCCGCGCCCCGCTGGAACGAGCTGGCTCCAAATGACGGGGCGGTCTACGACGGAAAAGTGACAGTTCTTTTGACCATCTTGATCATCGAACAAGTCCCGGCCGATCGCGTCCATCTGGCGGCGCGGCGGCGAAAGAAAAAGAAAATCCGTGAAACGAACGGGCCGCTGGCGCTTTAGAACTGTTCGGCGCAAAGCCGACGCCCGCCCTCAAGCTGGGCCATTTGCGGAAGAGCTTGATTTTTGCCGGCGGAAAACTGATATCCCAACGTGGTTTGTCACTCAGCAGAGCGATCATGAACGATTCAAAGAAGCCCAATAATGACGCGACCAATGCAAGCGGGGACGCCGCGGCGCTTGCCGATCAGGCGGCGAAGCAGCGGGCCGGCGATCCCGATCCTTTCGCCGTTCTTGAGAATCTTCAGCTCGAAAACGCCGATTTGAAAGACAAACTTCTCCGCACGCTTGCGGACATGGAAAACTTGCGCCGGCGCACTGAACGCGAGGTGGCCGACGCGAAGGCCTATGGCGTGACCTCGTTCGCCCGCGACATGCTGACATTCGCCGATAATCTGCGCCGCGCGATCGAGAACGTTCCGGCCGAAATCCGCGAGCGAGCGGAAGGTCCAGTACAGGCGTTGATCGACGGCATAGAGCTCACCGAGCGCGACTTCGCCTCTCGGCTCGACAAATATGGCGTGAAGAAACTTGATCCGCAGGGCGGGAAATTCGACCCGAATATGCAGGAGGCGCTTTTCGAGGTGCCGGACGAGAGCGTCCCGAACGGGACGGTCGTGCAGGTGGTCGAACCGGGCTACGCCATCGGCGATCGAGTCCTTCGCCCTGCCAAGGTCGGCATCTCGCGCGGCGGCCCAAAAGCGGCGAGCTAGGCCCGCCTCTGCAACTATCCCGTCATTTGTTGTTTATCCGAGCGCGACGCGGCCTCAAAAAGAAGTTTCCGGCGAACCATCGTTCACCGGAAACCAGCGCCAAGCGCACTAAGTTTTAGCTGATTCCGCAAGGTCCCTGCTCGGCCCCGAGAGCCGAGCTCTCAAAACCGCTTCGCCCACATGACCCGCGGTCCGAGGGCAAGCGCCCCGGACTACGTGTTCGCTAAATCAGAACTTGACCGTGACGCCAGTCCCGATGACCCACGGGTCGAGCTGCACATGCGTGCGAATTGGAATGCCCAATCCAACAAGGGTCCCGTTTGCATCCGTGGAGAGGAACAGCTTCTTGGCGTCGACATACACGCCGAGGTTCTGCGTGAGCATAATGTCAGTGCCGAGCTGGAGAGCCAGCCCGAAATTCTGGTCGACGCTGAAATTATTCACGAGAATGCCGTCGGAGATATTGCCGAAGTTGAGAAGATAGACGGCGCCGATGCCGGCGTAGGGCTGAATGGGGCCCCATTGCGTGATGTGATATTGCAAGAGCGCCATGGCGGGGCCCCAGCGCGTGCTTCCCAGGAGATCGGTCCCGAAGATGCTATTGGCGGTGAACCCCGTCGCCTTGAGATGCAGGGTCGGCGGCACGCCGGCGCTCAAAGCAATCGCGATATTGGGCGTGATGAAATATCCGAGCTCCAGCCCCACTGTGTAATTCGGCCGGGTCGCAATGTTCGAAATGGTCGCGATGCCCGCAACATTGTTAAAGTAGCCGCCCCCGGTGGATTGCGCGTTGGTGTTAAAGAACGCGCCGAGCGCCCCCACATGGAGGTAGAACGTTGGGGCCGGCGGGGGCAGAGGCTCGACCAGCGTTGGCGCTAAGTCAGCCGCCTCGGCACGAGTGATCGCGAGGGCGGCGATCAACGCCGCGGCACATAAGCGCATTGCAGACATCATGGACTTCCCTCCTCTTTCTGTCGTTGAAGGGTTCACGCCAACACGATTTTTTGTCAATCGATCGTTGCAGCTTGCGCTTCATCCGTCGTCCGCTATGACTTATTTATCACATTTTGCAGGTGCTAAGATCCCTGCATGCGGGAACCGCCAGACACTCGATTGCAGAGCCGCGGATTGCGACGAAATGAGCCAGTTTGCGCGGCCTGATCGTTGCCAGTTTGACAATGACAGACGCGGGATAAGATGGTAGCGGTCGATAAAGTAAATCGAGGTCGCAATGCTGCGATCCAGCTTTTAGCTATTAGGGAGGAACGAAAGCGTGAATCTCGATTTTCGTCGCCATTGCGACTTTTCTCGGCGCGGTCATCTTCCTCTCCATAGCGAAAATCTCGGACCCGGCGATCGACAATTGGCCGGGGCGCCTTCGCGAGCGGTGCGCCGCGCGTTCATCTTTGGCTTCGCGGCTATGTTTGGGTTTGGGGTTTGCGTTTCCGGGGCGCTTGCGCATTCGCGGCTTGTGCGGTCGGAGCCGCCGGCGCGGGCAGTTCTCGACTCGGCGCCGAAAGAGCTGAAGCTTTGGTTCAACGAGTCGATCGAGCCGGCCTTCGCGAAGCTATGGCTGGTTCCGGCGAGCGGCGACAAGGTTCCTCTCGAAAACCATGGCGACCCCTCCGACCCGCGCCTGCTGATCGGCCTCCTTCCCGACAATTTGCCGAATGGGCCGGTGGTGATCGCCTATCACGTCCTGTCGGTTGACGGCCATGTGGTCGAGTCGCAGCTCACCTTCAATGTGGGGGCCGCAAACGCGGGCGCTGCGAAAGCTTTGACGCAATAGAACGACGAAATAAAACCACAATAAAAACAAGGTCGCTTGGAACATGCTCGACCCGCTTGCCATTGCGCGAGCCGTTGCGACGATCGCGGCCGCGATCGTGTTGGGTTCCGGCTTTTTGATCTGGTACGCGCAAGACGCGCGGGCGTCGTCGGGCGGCCTCGAATGGCGCCGCCGCGTTGTTCTTTTGATCGCAGCCTCGGGCGTCGTCGGCCTCATCGCGACCGCCCTCTTTGCAACATGGACCGCGTCCGGCGCGGCCGAGGCCGGGACCTTGGCGTTCAACGCCGGGGCGCTGCAGGTCTTTCTCCGGCAAACCTGGGCCGGCCGGGTCATGGCCGTCGAGATCGGCTACGCCTTCGCGGCGGCTCTGCTTGCCGGCGTCGCCTGGCTCCGGCTCGAAAAAACCTCGACCTCCGACCTGTCGCTGCTGGCCGCGATCGTCGCCGGCCTCGGCCTGGCGACCTTCTCCTTCGCGAGCCATCCGACCTCGGCCGATCCGAAAGCGCTCGCGATCTTCGCCGCCATCGCGCATCGCATAGGGTTCGGCCTCTGGCTCGGCGGCCTCCCCGCCCTCATCCTGCTGATCGGCGTCGGTCCGGTCGCCGACGACAGCCGCCGCCTGGCCGCCCTCATCCTGCGCCAATTTTCCCAGATCGCCACGATCGCCATGGCGGCGATCCTTGTCAGCGGCGTCGTGCTGACTTGGCTCATCCTCGGCGAATTCGCGCCGCTGATCGGCACGACCTACGGTCGCCTGCTGGTCGCCAAGCTGCTCTGCCTCGCCGGCGTGCTGGCGATCGCGCGCAGCCTGCAGCTGAAGCTGCTGCCGGAGCTTGAAGGAAAACCCTCCGACGCCACGTTCCTGAGCTACGCCAGGCGGGTCAAGGTCGAAACGGCTTTGGCCGTCCTCATCGTGATTTTCGCCTCTTATCTGGCCGGCCGCAACGAGCACGAAGACATTGTCTGGCCGCTGCCGTTCCGCTTCTCGATCGCAGCGACCTGGGGCGGGCCGTGGGTCGCGGCCTATGTGATCGGCGGCGCGGCCCTGGCCTTGCTCGGCCTCGGCCTCATCGGCCTCGCCGCCTTCCCCAAGCTGCGGCCGGCCAGCTTCAAGCCAGGCCAGACCCGCCCGGCTTTCATTGCGGGCGCCGTCGTCGCCGTCGCGGGAGCCGGCTTGGCGCTGCCCGCCATTTCGGTGCAGGCCTATCCCGATACGTTCCTCGGTTCGGACATTCCCTATTCGGTGGAGGCGATCGCCAGCGGCCTCGATCATTTCGAGCAAAATTGCACGCCCTGCCATGGGGTCAGCGGCTTGGGCAACGGCCCCTTGGCGAAGACCTTGCCGCGAATTCCAGCCGACTTCTCGGCCCCGCACACGGCGCTGCACACCGGCGGCGACCTCTATTGGTGGGTGACCCATGGCATTCTGCCTTCCGGCATGCCCGCCTTCGACGAAATATTGAGCGAGGACGCGCGCTGGGAGATCATCAATTTCATGGGCGCCTTCTCGGTCGGCTACCAGGGCCGCGTCATCGGCCCGACGATCGCGGTCGGCCAGGCCTGGATGGCGCCCCCCGACTTCTCGCTGACCGATGAGAATGGCGTCACCGGCCTCGATGTCGATTATCGCGGCAAATCCGCGCTTCTTCTCGTGTTTTCGCCGGGCGGCGCGGAGGATGAGGCGCGGCTCGAGCAATTGCTTTCCGCCCGCCAGCGCCTGAGCGATCTCGGCGCCAAGATCGTGCTAATAGCTCCGCCCAAGACGGGCGACGCCTTGCGCGAGCGCGCGGCGGGCAAGATCCTCACGGTGAATCAGAACCAGGACTACGCCTTCGCCGCCTATGGCCTGCTCACCCGCACTTTCGCCGACGCGAAGGTCGACGCGGCGCGGGTCCCAATCGAGCATGTGGAGTTCTTGATCGACCGCTCCGGCTATATTCGCGGCCGCTGGATCCCGTCGCAGGAGAGCGGCGCCGGCGGCTGGGGCGACCTCAGTCTTCTAGAGGAGCAGCTGCAGCTCCTCGCAAAGGAGCCCCTCAGAGCCCCACCCCCAGACGTCCACGCCCATTGAGCGGCTGCTCTGCGAGAGGCGTGCTCAGCTTGCGGCGAAGCGTCGGCGCGAGCCAGCCTTAAGGGTTCACGCCGGAAACAGCGCCAGGGCTTCGGCGGCAAGCACGCCGCCGGTGATGGCGACTTTCGCGAAGGGGGCCGCGTTCGCCACCTCCCGGCTGGAAAGCATGATCTGCCCAAGCTTCGTTGCGAGCTCGTCGATCGAGGCCGCGAAAACCACTCGGCCGATGCCGCACCACAGGATGGCGCCCATGCACATGGGACAAGGCTCGCCGGAGGTGTAGAGCGTCGTCCCCTGAAGCTCCGCGGCCGGCCGCGACGCGACAAAGCGACGGATCGCCTCCATTTCCCCATGCGCGGTCGGATCGTTGTTGGTTCGGCCCAGATTTCTGCCCGTGGAGACCACTTGCCCGTCGCGCACGATGACGGCGCCGAAGGGCATGTCCCCCCGCGCCGCCTCCGCGATCGCCATTCGCATGAAATGCTCGTCTTCGGGAAGCGGCGCCGTGTAAGTCGCGCCCGCCGAAGCCGGCCCTGACGCGCTCAGGGCGACCCCGACGAGATCGGCCCAAAGCAGCGTCGAGAGCGCCCGGCGCCGATCGAAACTATTCGCCTCGCCGAATGAAGCCCTAGGGCGCATGCGCACGCTCATCCTCCCCCTCCCACTTTCGACGAGAACGACGCGTTGCAACCGCCCCGCCCCCACGCTTTCCGGCTTCAGGCCGGCTCCTCGTCCTTGAGCGAGACGAAAATCAGGACGCCGAGCATGATCACGACAATGCGGAAGGCGCTCGGCACGCCATCCCAGGTTTGCGACTGCCACATGCCGAACCATTCACCGCCCACAGCGACGAAGCCGCCCTCGTAGAGCAGGAAGCCGAGCGCCAGCCCGGCGACCGCGAAGCTTTTGGCCTGTTGGAACGGCTGAGCCTTCGCCTTCAATTGGCGAGCCATCATTATCGCGCCGATGGCGTTGAGCCCCGCCACAAGGATCTCAACCACAATAATCAGGACATAGCCCACATGATGGAGGATGGGCGATGTTACGGCCCGCCAACGGATGTCGGACTGCGGAAAAATCTGGTCCATGTCGAGCACATGGGTGACGAAGACGAAGTTCGTCCAATAGTCGGTAATATTGTTGAAGGCGACAAGCGAAACATAAAAGGCCACGGCGGCGACGCAGCCGATTTTGGCGAGGCGGATGGCGAGCACGCAGGACCCCTCGATGGCGCGGACCAGTTTTTAAAACATAACACGATCCCGCCGCGCGCGTCCCGAACTCCATCCGCCGGGACTCTGACTTGTCCACAAAGCCAGTCAGCGAAGCTTTTCGCCAGCCCGCAAAGGCGCGCGCTTCCTCTTGAGCGATAAAGTCGTCTAGTCGCGACCTTCCGCCATGGCTTTCACTAATGCTAATCGCTCATACATGCTTCTAGGGCATCGCCGCGGCGACCGAAAATCGAGGGCATTCGCCCTCGACCTTTTCATCCGAAATCAAACTCGAGTTGGCCGGGCCATCGCCTAGTATGGGCGCGGACGTGCTCAAGCACGCCGAACCTATGGCGATCATATGCCCGGACATGGACGCGAGGTCGCATTGACCGTCTCCGTGCCGGTTCCCCTTGAAAACGGCGACAGGACGTGCGATCTTCTATCGTTACCTGAAGTGCGCGAACTGCCTCCCAAAAGCGGTGCGGGTTTGCCACTTTTAATGAGAATGGCGGAGCTAGGCCCTTACGAGCGGACCGGTAATGTCCGGGTTATGAACCACATAACGCATCTCCTTTCTCTCCGTCGGCGCTTAAAGCGTTCCCGGCCAAGAGAACCCGCTTCCTGCGCATGAAGCCTTTTGAACCGGTTGGCTAATCGCCAACCGGTTTAGCTTTGTCCCGTCTGTGATACGCTCTCAACGGTGATCTTGAGATCAACTGGCGAAGAATCATCGTCGTAAATCTGGGACACATTCATCGCAAAAGTCCGAAACCAACGAACGCGTTGCGCTGCCGGCCATTGTTCGCCAGTTGATGGAATTTTTTTTAGAAGTTCGACTAGCAGGGGATCAAGGGCGAGATCATCGTCGCCGCCGTTGCCTGCGCCGCTCCCAACATGGGTGGTCGTTGACGGTGGTTCTATCGGCCGGGTGTCAGGCTTAGATTTCACCACAGGAAGAGTCAGACGTTCGGTTCCAGCCCAATAGAAACCAGCTTGTTTTGCAGATCGGTCGAAAACTTGGCGGGCCTTGTCAGTCTGTTTCGAGGAAACCCCAAGTCCGGCCATCTCGCGCTCAAGGGCAGCGGGTGGTGGCAAGGTATAACCTTTGTATTTTTCGTATACAGCTCTGTATAGGGGAACCGTAAGAAAGGCATCAACGCGCGCGGCTTCTTCCTGTGAAGGGTCGACGATGCGGAGCCCTAGAGGCGTTAGCGTGACACTCCCTCTCTCGTATTCACAAAGTCCGAAAATGCGAGGATATGCAAGGCGAGCACGAAATGCTCCTCCGTTTGCAGCAACCCGCAAATGACCTGCCAATTGCTCAATTAGGCAACTTTGGCCGCCGACCGCATGCACCCCCTTGGCGAAGTCAACAGCATCGTCCAAGTCACCATAAGGGAACTGGATCGACGAGACCTCCCGTTTAGACTCGACGGCAGCGGAGCCGGCGCCAGGCACAGACTCATTTATGTTCTCGGCTCGTTCTTCCTGCATCGCGGGCACCCCATTCAGCGGAGACCACGCCTTATATGCGGGCACGGGTGGCGAGTCAATACAAAATGCGGATTTTAGCATTTATCCGCACTTTAGTATTTTTCAGGCAGCATTCGGGTAGGTTTCACTATGTTTTAGGGTGGGGATGACCGGAGCCGGAGGCACTACGCACCGAAATGATTAGTACTTACGTCAAGGAGATAATCGCTTAATTTTATCACGAAACCGGCTCCTGCTTCGCCAATCTCGCTTCAAGGCGACTTCGCCGCGGCGCCCTGAATGAAGTCGAGCATCGCCGCGTTCATGCCCGGCCATCGACTATGCGGCCCGCCGGTTTCGCAATAGGCGACGCGCCGCCCCGCAGCGCATCCGGAGAAATCGCGGCAGCCTTCGGCGATCCCCTCGAGATCAAGGGGCGCGCAGGCCGCGCATTGGCCCCAATAGGCGGCTGCCCCGCGGCCGAAGTCGGGGAAAAGGGCGTCGGCGCGGCTGTGGACGATCAAGACCGACGCCACCGATGGACAGGGCAATGTGTCGAGGTCTTCGCGCGTGATCCCCGCCGCGCTCGCAACGATGGCGCGCGGGGCGACGCCGGAGTCCGGCACGGAGGCGGTTATTCCCTCGGCCATGGTGGCGCCGTCGGAATGCCCGACATAGGCTATCGACGCCGGATCGACGCAGAACAAGCTTTCAACCGTCGAGGCTACCTTGGCCTGCTGCGAAACAGCTTGGCGCGACAGTCTCAGATGGTCGCTGTAGGCGACGATGAACCCACGCCCTGTCGCCTCTGTTGTGAGGCCGTAGAAAATCTCCGCCCCCCGCCGGTCCTGTCCAGCGGGCGGGTAGACGACAAGCAGCGGATAGGCGCGCGTCGGATCGTAATCGCTCGGCGTGCGCACGGTGATCTTGAGACCGTCGGCGGTTTTCACGCTGTCGTCGAGGCCCGCCTGGCCGGCTCGGCTGCCGGGACTGCAAGCTGATGCGACGCCGACGTCGAGCCCGGCCGAAGCGGCGTCGGGCCGAGCCGGAGCCGGCAAGAAAAACCGGACCCCAAACGCCGTTAGCGCGAACGCTGCGATCAGAGCAATCGCCAGCCGTGAAAGACTAAGGCGCATCGAAGGGTCTCCAAGCGATCGAGCCGATGTGCATAGATAATTGAATTTCAAGTCCCGCCCAATCCACGCCGCCAAACAATCCGGCGAAGCTGTCGCGCAACGACTCGGCCAAGCTTGAAAACAAATTTCTTTTTTCTGTCCAACTAAGTCGATATTTATCGCGCATGGAACTCTATCAGATAAAACATTTCGTCGCCGTCATCGAGACAGGGAGTTTCACGAAAGGCGCTCAGCGCGCGGCGGTGTCGCAGCCCGCGATCTCGGCCAGCATAGCAAGACTCGAAGCGGAGCTCGACGTCAAATTGCTCGACCGCCGGCGCTCCCCGGTTGTCCCAACGGCGGCTGGAGCGCATTTGCTTGAGGCGGGCAAAGCCATTCTGAACGCCTGCAATAAGGTGAAAGCCGAACTCAAGACGATCAACACGCCGAAGCTTCTGAGAATAGGGATCCTGCAATCGCTTTCGAGCCGCCACGTTTCCAAGCTGCTGAGCTCTTTCCGGCGCGCCAACCCGCTTGTCGCAATCGAAGTGTTTGATGGGTCTTGTGAGCAATTAATCGAATTTCTCGACGAACAGCAGCTCGACGCGATACTCACTATCTTGGATGGCGACGCCTCTAAATTCGCGAGTCAGGTTCTGTTCAAAGAGCCCTACGTGTTGGCTGTCCCTGAGGATCATCGCTTCGCGCGGCGGCAAAGCGTGACGCTCGCCGATCTTCACGACGAGCCTTTTATCTTGCGGACGCGTTGCGACTTTTATCATGACGCAGCCAATGTGCTCGTCTCTCGCGGCGTCAAGGTGCGGGTTGTGTATCAGACGGACCAGGATGACAGGGCCCTGGCTCTCGTCGCGGCTGGAATTGGATTAGCCTTTGTTCCCGCTCATTTCGACGCGCCCGGCGTCAAGCAGGTGCCCGTTTCGGATCTGGGAATCGTCCGGGAGGTCGGGCTCATGTGGTCGAGCGATCGAAAGGACGCCGATCTCGAAGAATTCATCAAATTCGCGGGGCGCCGCTGCTGGGCGGATTGACCGTTTCCCAAATTGATCGCCAAAAGTGATGCGACGCCCAAACGCCTGACGAGGCGTCGGCCCCGACCGCATTGATTCACGCCTTCTTGCTCGACGGGACGGCTCCGTATCTCCGCGAATAAATCCAATAGCCGAAAGCCCCCGCGACGATGGACGCGGCGATCAAGCCATAGAACAATATGGCTCCTCTATGGGCTTGTCCCACGGAGAACGGGAATTGGGAAACGTAGATCTGGCCATGCTCGTTCTTGACCGTGACGATTCCATGATATGTGCCAGCGCTGGTGAAGTTGTGCTGAAAGCTGATGATGCCTGTCGGGTAAAGCTTGGCAGGCAAATGCCGTTCCGTGACCGAGTCGAGAGCTTCAGGCGCCACTTCGGCGTCGCTCAGGATGTTTGGCGCGCCTGACATATCGGCGCCGCCGCCAACGTCCTTGATGACGCGAATGTCGGCCATCATGTTGCGCAGCTCGGCGTCGACATAGTCGAGCACGATAATGACCGGCCCAATATTGGGAATATCCCTGCAAAATTCCGCGCGGGGATCTTGCGCCTGATAGGCCGTGACATGGATGAGATCCGGCCCAACCCTCAACACGCACTTGCTGTCATTGTCCGAGCTCAAGATGGCGTCGGCGCAGGCGACGGAGGATAGCAGACTCATTGCAAAGAGACCGGCGCTTGCCGCTCGAACGAACATCTTTCCACCCTCTCCAAATTGCTTCCCCCGCCGGAGCTCTGCGGCTCTCGCGGGGGAACTGGCGTTCTTAACGCGCCTTTGCTCCGCCGGACATTATTGCCGGACCGCCGGCGCCGGATTATCGGAGCAATTTCAGTTTGTCACAATCCCCAAAAGCAGTTGTTCCCTAGAGCGGGTCCTTTTCGGTCGGACGGAATCATCCGATCGAAAAGGACCCGCTCAAATTCAAAGAGTTGGAGCAGGCTCTGATCGAAAAAGTCGATCAACTTTTTCGGAAACATGCTCCGGGGCGGCCGTTCCTCAAGCCGGTTGTCCTTCGAGAAACGACCGCGTCCTCGGTCAATCGCGGGCGGTTCGGATCTTCAAACGATCCTCGCCGCCAACGCTCATTATTATTCCGCCGGCTCGAGGCCGACGACGTCCTCATAGCCAGCGCAAAGCTCCTTGATCCGGCCGAGGATCTGCAGCGACACGCCGAACACCGCGAGGGCGAACCAGCCGAAGAACACGAACATCCAGTGCAGAGGAGCGACGAAAAGCTCTTCCATGAACCAGAACGTGTGGCCCCATTCATTGAGCGCGACGTTCGGGAAGATCATGAACGGGCCGACGAACAGCAGCAGATAGGCGATCGAATAGCCATGCGAGCCGAAGGTCGGGAGCCGGGTCCGAGCATAAACGAAGCCGCCCACACCGATGATGATGTAGATCGGATAGCTCATGTAGAACTCGATGATGTGGCTTGGCGTGAAGTCGGTGTCGCGAATGACCGTCTGATGCCAGGTGCCGTCCTGCTCGGTGAAATAGCTGGCGCCCCAGTAGATCGCGAGGCCGTAGACCAGGATCCAGTTCAGCAGGTAGAAGATGCGCCGCAACTCTTCGCGCGGGGCGACGGTTGCAAGATCATTCGGGCGCGTCTTCCAGAGATAGCCGATGATCCCAAGGAAGGAGATCAGCTCGAGCGGCTCCTCGATGTAGAGGATGGTCATCCAATATTTCTGGAATTCCGGGGAGAACGAGTCCAGCCCGGCGTACCAGCCGAAGACTTGCTCGTAGATGCGCACGCCGATGTAGAACAGGGACAGAACGGCGCAGCCGATGACCATCGGCTTCGGATCCCATACGAGCTTCGCTGCAGAGGCCGCTGTGGCGTCCGCGCGGCTAGGTGTTGTTTCAGTTATCAGGCTCATCTCATATGCCTCTTTGATCGATTCCCCGCGCCGATAGCGGGCATGATGCTTACGTCTCATGCTCCTTCAGCGTGCCGGGAGGTTACGCGCGGCGCATGAGCAGATAAAATCGTTTATTGTTATCCGCCCCATCGAAAATAGTTATGCCCTTGCCGCCGCGCCGCCGCTTGTTCCTGGCGTTGAGGGAATTAGTCCAAGGATCTACTTGGATCGGCTTCAAAATCGTCTCATCGAAAGAGCCCTAAGGCGCAAGATGCGCTATTTCGCGGAAGTCGCTGAAATGAATGCGCCTCGGCGCGAAAAGCGCGGCGACGCAAATTGCGCCGGAGTCTCCAGGCGGGAGAGAACGGCTTGGGCCATGCTCCTTGATTTAGAGCCAAGGCGCCGCATGAGCCGGTCGGCGGCGGCGAGGAGAGGCTGCCGGCTCAGAGCCCCGCCAACAGCTGCGACCTACTGTCGCGATCGGCCGCCGCGCTAAAGGTTAGCTCGCTGGCGCAGAAGGAAAGCGACCCGCGGCCGATGTTTCGCATTTCTTGCTCGCTTGACCCGTTCCATGCTTAATGCCCGCAAAATACTTCAAGTCGACGCCGGTCGATCAAGCTGGAGGACGTGCAATGAAGGTTTCGGTTCTGCCGACTATTGTGTCTCTTGCGCTCGCAATCGCGATGTTTTCGCCGGCCGCCGCGCATCAAGTGGCCGTCGGCAAATTGAAGATCGGGCATCCATGGGTTCACGAGGCGGCCGAAGGCGCGCCTGGCACCTATTCCTGCATCATCGAAATCCATAATGACGGCGACGAGCCGGAGCGTCTTCTAGGCGCCACGATCGAAGGCGCGGGCGCGGGCGTATTGTACAAGCTGACCGAGAGCAACGGTCATTTTACGTCGCAACCGTTTGAAGAAGGTCTCGTCATTCCTGCGCATGGGAGCGTCGAGCTGTCGCCGACCACCTATCAATTCAGGTTCGGCAAGATCACGAAGGCCCTGACGGCGGACGACGAAGTCGACGGAACTCTCGTGTTCGAGAAGCTGCATAGCGTGCCGGTCACCTTCATGGTCGAGCAGGACGACACGGCGCCGAAGGAAGACGCGGCCTCGGCTGAGGACGAACATGCCGGGCACGACCACGCCCATCATAAGATGTGAATGGGGAACGCGTCGAAGAAGCTTTGCGGCGTCGCGAAGCTTTTTCCGCCGAGCTTACGAGAGCTATTTCCGCCGATGACGAATATGTCGACGATTCCGACCGACCGAGCTGAGCGGCTTTTCTCCGGGCCGATCGGCGCGGAATATGAAATGCTGAAACTCATCTGCCCGGCCGCGGCGGCGATTAGTCTCCGCGTCGGAGAGTTTGTCGCAAGCCTGCCCGCCCGGCCAACACGGCCGCTCGAATTGTTCGAAATTGGCTGCGGCACCGGGATCACGACCCAGGCGCTGCTCGAAGCGCGCCCCGACCTCGCCATCACCGCCGTCGACAACGAGCCGACAATGCTTGCGCAGGCGCGCGGCAATCTCTCGCGCTTCGTGGATCAGGGGCGCGTGCGGCTGGTCGAGGCGGATGCGCTGTCCGGCCTGCGGGAGCTTCCGACCGAGAGCGTCGATGTGGTGGCCTCTGGCTATGCCGTGCATAATTTTCTCAACGGCTATCGGGACCGGGTGCTGTCGGAGATTTTCCGCGTGCTGCGGCCTGGCGGCCTGTTCGTGAACGGCGACCGTTATGGCCTCGACGACGACGCCGAGCACACGCGTCTGACCCAGGAAGAGGCGCGCCATTATTTCAAGGCCTTTTCCGCCATCGGTCGCTACGACCTGCTGGAGCAATGGATCATCCATCTCTTCAGCGACGAGTCGGCCGATCATCTGATGCGGCTCGGCCCCGCGCTGACGAAGATGCGGGACATCGGTTTCGATCCGGCCGAAGTCCATTTCCGCGACGGCGTCAACACACTCCTGACCGCCGCCAAACCCGCCGCCTAAGCCCGCCAAAACGCGGCTGGATCATTTCATCGCCTAGACTATAATGGCGGATGAGGCGGCGCGCGCCAAGGCGTCGGCTCGACCGCGAAAAGGCTCGAGACCGCGCGATCTCGGGTTTTTTTGCGTCGTAATCATGCGAAAAGGCTGGCTTGGGGCCGTCGAGCCAAGGCCATTTATCCGGCTGGACGAAGGCGACGGCCGGCGGACAAGGTCACGCCCATGGATAAGATAGTCAAGGACGCTCGCTCGGCTTTGGCCGATGTGGTCAAGGACGGCATGACTCTCATGTGCGGAGGGTTTGGCCTTTGCGGCATACCACAGGTTTTGATCGTCGCGCTCCGCGATCTCGGCGTCAAGAATCTGACCGTGATCTCGAACAATGCGGGCGTCGACGGCGGCGGCCTCGGGCTTCTGCTCGAGACAAGGCAGATCAGGAAGATGGTTTCATCCTATGTCGGCGAGAATAAGCTTTTCGAGCAGCAATATCTTTCCGGCGAGCTCGAGCTCGAATTCAATCCGCAGGGCACGCTCGCCGAGCGGATCAGGGCCGGCGGCGCCGGCATCCCGGCGTTCTTCACAAAGACGGGTGTCGGCACCATCATCGCCGAAGGGAAGGAATTGCGCGAGTTCGACGGCGCGACCTATGTCATGGAGCGCGCCCTCACTGCAGACGTCTCGCTCGTCCACGCCTGGAAAGGCGATACGGAAGGCAATCTCGTCTATCGCAAGACGGCGCGAAACTTCAATCCGATGATGGCCGCCGCCGGCAAGGTAACCGTGGCCGAGGTCGAGCATCTCGTCCCGGCCGGCGAGATTGATCCGGACGGGATCCATACGCCCGGCATCTTCATCCACAGCATCGTCCACACGCCAAATATCGTCAAGGCGATCGAGAAGCGAACGACTCGCCCGCCCGCCGCCGCTTGAGGAGGATTCTGAATGGCCTGGACCAGGGATCAAATGGCGGCGCGAGCCGCCAAGGAATTGCGCGATGGGTTTTACGTCAATCTCGGAATCGGCATTCCGACGCTGGTCTCGAATTTCATCCCGCCCGGCATGAGCGTTCAATTGCAGAGCGAGAACGGCATGCTCGGCATGGGGCCTTTCCCGTTTGAGGGAGAGGAGGACCCGGACCTCATCAACGCCGGCAAGCAAACCATTACCGAACTCCCGACGACGAGCTATTTCTCCTCCGCCGATAGTTTCGGCATGATCCGAGGCGGCCATATCGATCTCGCCATCCTCGGCGCGATGGAGGTCAGCGAACATGGCGATCTCGCCAATTGGATGATCCCCGGCAAGATGGTGAAAGGGATGGGCGGCGCGATGGATCTCGTCGCCGGCGTCAAGCGGGTTGTGGTGGTGATGGACCATACGGCCAAGGGGCAGACGAAGCTTCTGCATCATTGCACATTGCCGCTGACGGGCTCGGCGGTCGTCGATATGGTGATCACCGATCTCGCCGTTTTCACCATCGACAAAGAGGGCGGCGCCGGCATGACCCTTGTCGAACTGGCGGAGGGCGTCACGCTCGACGAGGTCAAAGCGAAGACCGAAGCGGCGTTCAAGGTCGCGCCGGATCTCGCGACAAGAGCCGCCTGAACGCGCCCTCTTCCGGTGCTGCTGCCTTTATTAGGCCGGTGATCTAGCTCTCGCGGGCGGCCCGCAATTTCTCAGTTAACAGGCATATAGAGCATGTCCCGAAAAATTTGCTCGAATTTTTCGATTGGGACATGCTCCAATTCTTTATTGTTTTCGATCAGATGAACCCATCCGATCGCGAAACGCTCAACCTCCACAAGGAGCTAATGCGCCAGTTCGTGTTCGGCCATGCCGGAGGCGACATTCGAAGCGCCGGCCAATTGCACCTCTATGTCTCTCGCGGGGTTGTAGGTGAGGTCGATCTGATAATAAGTGGACCCTGTTGGCAGATGGATCAGAAGAAAGGGAAGCCACAGGCCGGCGCGAGCGAGCAGGATGTTGTAATTGCCGTCATCCCAAATCCACTCGTAGGTTCCCGGCCCTACATTGGTGGGACCAGGGCCCAATATGGCTTGCGCCAGATGATCCTTTATCGCCCATCCGAACCCCGGCAAAGTCACTGTATTACTCCCAGGAGTAGGCGGGATTGCGACCGAACCTCCCGTCTCAATATCGGCGAGCACTACGGCGCCTGCGGAATTGTTGGTAAAGTTTCGAATGTAAGTTGTCACGGTCACGTCTCCATGGTTGCCAAACTTGGCGTCTGCTCCTGGCCTCGATGACCAAAGGGAGCATTTGTTCGATACCCCCCGCATCCACGGATCAGAGTGGGTTTTCACACCATTTGACGTTTGAGATCAGAATTTTTTTGTTTGCGAATATGTCGCAGGTAGACCGGCCCTAAACCACTCGCGCGAACACTAGGACATCGACGCGTTTGGCTTTGGCCCGCAGCAGCGCCCTCGATGCGGCGTTGACCGTCGCGCCGGAGGTCAGGACATCATCGATGAGAACAATGGCGCGGCCTTCGATCTGAGCCGCTAGATCTTCGGACGCGCGAAACGCGCCTTGCAGATTGATCGCGCGTTGCGTCCGCGACAGGCCGACCTGCGACGGCGTCGACTTGACCCGCGCCAGGACGAACGGATTGACGGGCACGCCACTCGCCGCCGACACAGCTTGCGCCAAGGCGTTGGCTTGATTGAAGCGCCGCGCAATCAATCGACGCCGATGCAGCGGAACCGGAACCAGAAGATCGGCCTCGACCAAAAGCTCGGCCCCGGCGCGCGCCATCCAGGCCCCGAGGGGTCCGGCAAGCTCCAGCCGATCGCTATATTTCAAGCGATGGATCAATTGCCGCACGGGTCCGTCGTCGAAATGCGCCACCGCCCGGGCGCGCGCGTAGACAGGGGGATCGGCGACCGCCTCAGGGGAAAGCAGCCCCTCGGCGCCGAGATCTACGGCGAAAGGCGTGCCGAGGCGCTCGCAAAAAGGCCGCTCGATGAAGCGAACCTTGCCCCAACAGGCCGCACAGAGCGAGCCGGGCGCATCGGCGGCGGCGCGGCAATTCAGGCAGGCGGGCGGAAATACAATGTCCAGCGCGGCGCGGCCGCAGCTTCGCAAGAACGGCAAGGCGCGCGCCGCAAAGGCGATTTGAAATTGGGCCCAGGGCTCCCGCAAAGCGGCTTCCGCGCGCCGGCTTCGTCTCGCCACTGTGCTCCCTCATCGCCGCGTAAGACTGAGCGCCTTGACTATTGAATATAGTCAGACGGTTTTTATCAGCGCGACCATAGCTTGAATAGGGGTCGAGCCTTGGCGCGCTCCGAAGCCACCGCTTTTGCATGATGGTTCCGGAACGCCGCCTTCCCTGTTCGGAGGCCATGCGCTAAAGGAGCCGCGTGGCCCCATCGCCCATACAGATCTTTGATCGCGCCTTGATCCGCCGCAGGCTCAGCCGCGCGGCCCCCGCGGGATCGGCTGATTTCCTGGCGAGCTATGCGATCGCGGACCTGGGCGAGCGGCTCGGGGTGATAAAACGCGATTTCACTGCGATCGCCGACATCGGAACTCCCGTTCCCGAGCTGGCGCGGCAGCTTTCGGCGCGTTACGAAGTCGCGCAAATTGTGCGACTGTCGCCAATTGCCGAAGCTCCTGCCGCGGCCCGCGCGCTCGCTTTTATCGGCGACGAGGAAGCCCTCCCTCTGGCGGCGGAGCATTTCGACCTCGCCGTGTCGGCCCTCGCGCTTCAGCATGTCAACGACCTCCCCGGCGCGCTGGTCCAGATTCGCCGCGCGCTAAAGCCCGATGGGCTCTTCCTCGGCTGCCTTCTCGGCGGCCAGAGCCTGCATGAACTGCGCACAGCCCTGACTGCGGCGGAGACGGAGATTTATGGAGGGGTAAGCCCCCGCGTCGCGCCTTTCGCCGATGTGCGCGACATGGGCGGCCTGCTGCAAAGGGCCGGCTTCGCCTTGCCGGTGGCGGATAGCGAGCCCCTGACCGTGCGCTATGCGGATATGTTCGGGCTCATGGCGGATTTGCGCGCGATGGGCGCGACTAATCCCCTCGACGCGCGCTTGCGGCGGCCCTCGACGCGCGGGTTTTTCTTGCGCGCCGCGCAGATTTATAGCGAGCGCTTCGCCGATCCCGACGGCCGCCTGCGCGCGACTTTCGAACTGATATTTCTCTCCGGCTGGGCGCCGCATGAGAGCCAGCAAAAGCCGCTGCGGCCGGGTTCGGCGAAAATGCGGCTCGCCGATGCGCTGCGCGGGGCGGAGACCAAGCCGCAATCCTGATTTTGTGCCCTCTAGACCCAGCCCCGTTTAACCAAGCACTCATGGCCATTGCGTGAACCCAAAAATATTGGCGACTGCGTTGTAAATTAACATTAGCGCCCCGAGGTAAGCTGTGAGAATCGTCGGGACGATGATGATCCTCCAGGCGAGGATATAACGTCCCGCGAGGCGACGGTTTTCGACATCTTGCTGCTCAAGAATCTGAAAAAATTCATTTGGCGCTTTGTCCAACAAAGCTAGAAATTTTGCGCCAGCAGTAGCGCGATGAATCATGCCATAAATCTCCCAACTCACGTAAAGAAGGAGAGATACTCCTACTAAAACAATCACAGCGTTCGTCGTCCTTGTTGTCAGTGCACCTTTAGCAAAGGTCCACAGAGCAAAGATTCCAGCATAACCGGCCAACATCATTGCGTTGGAATATGCCTGAGCCTTTTCGTAGATCTGTATTTGTGACTTAACGGCTTGATCCATTCGCTCTTTTAATTCGATGGGCCCAATGGTGGCTGCAGTCGTATGCGCAGTATATGAGCAACCGATGGTAATCTGACTCCTTTCATTGAATGGATTGAAATTCACAAAGGCAACTGTATATCCGACAAGTTTTCCGTTGATCGCAATATTAATAATGTCGCCTGGGCGAGGCAACGCATCGAGCATATATAAAGCAAGTTCGGGAAAGGGCTGATCAGCGTCAACTAACAGAATTTGAATTTTGTGGTCCTTATTCAGAACGTGTTCGTTCTCAACCTTCTCGTTTTCGGCAGGCTTATCGTTCATGCGTCCACGTACCATTATTTGTTTCAACTTGTGAAAATCAGCGCCTGAGCGCCACTATTAAGCCGCAGCACGTCAAATCACGCCTAGTACGAAAATCATGATTTTGACGAGGAGAGCTACTGCGCCAGCTCCCAGGTGACTTCGATCTCGGTCATGAGAACTTGAACGCCGGGCTCGATTGGGACAACGACCGAGGGCGCCGCCGCTTGCGCGCTCAACGCCCTCGGAGACATGTCGGCTTCGCCGCCGTAGCGCCCAGGCTGCCCGACCGAGAGGACGCGGCCAAGCCTTATTCCGAGACCGTTCACATAAGAATTGGCCTTGCGCAAAGCGTCGCGCACCGCTTCTCCGCGCAAAGCGTCATATTTCAGTTCCTTCTGCTCATAATCGAAGGCCACGCCCTGAAAAATATTGGCGCCCTTTTCCATCAATTTCTGCGCCAAGGCGCCGGCTTTTTCGATCTGCCTCACGCGCACGCTCAAGGCGTTGCGGGCGGCATAGCCGCGCAGCGTCCGCTTGAGGAGGCGGCCATTGGCGTCATGGGTCTCATCGTAAACAGGGGAAAGGGTCACGGAGACGGTCCTTATGTCCCGCGGCTCGATTCCTTGCGCCTTGATCTCCGCGACAATCGCCTGCGCGGCGCGCGCGTTTTCGCTCGCAGCCTCGGCCGCCGTCACCCGCTCGGTCTCGACGCCGAGCGAGATCGTCGCGAGGTCAGGAACGACCTCGGCGCGCGCCGTCCCGGTCGTCGTGATCGAGGGAACGGCATCCTTCAGCGGGAGGAATTCCTGCCCGCGCGCCAATGTCTCCGCGCCTGCAAAGATCGTAAGAGCGAGGAAAACGGCAAACCATGCTGGCGGGATGGAGAAGCGGGGAATCGGCATGCGGCGTCCTTCGTTGCAGGCGAGAACTGACAAGATGTCTGGCTCGCGATTGCGAGCTTGGCCTCATGTTTTAGCGCTTTTACGACGCCCGTGAGCCATTCCGCTTCGGGATTCCTGGAGAAATTCGCCTCGCCGTGCTAAGAACGCGTGATGAACCCCTCTCTTTTCGCCGAATCTTCCGCCCAAGCGGCCGAGCCGCGCGACGCCGCGCGGCGCTCGCTCGCCGGCGCGACAAGACGGGAGCTTGCCCAGGCCCTTGCCGAGATCGCCGTCCCGGAGCGCGAGATTCGCATGCGCACGGCGCAGCTCTGGCATTGGATCTATAATCAGGGCGCGCCCTCGTTCGATTCGATGCTGAACATTAGCAAAGTTTTGCGCGCGAAATTGTCCGAGCGGTTCACGCTCGACCGGGCGAAGGTCGCCGCCGAACAGATTTCCAGCGACGGTACACGGAAATGGCTGATCCGGCTCGATCCAGTGAATGAGCAAGACTGCGGCGCCGAAATTGAATGCGTCTATATCCCCGACGGTGATCGCGGGACCTTATGCGTTTCGAGCCAGGTCGGCTGCACCTTGACCTGCTCTTTCTGCCACACCGGAACGCAAAGGCTCGTCCGCAACCTAACTGCTCAAGAGATCATAGGGCAGCTCATTGTCGCGCGCGAAAAACTCGGCGATTTCCCGGGGCGCGCGCCGCCGGACGGCGGACAAGGGCTCGCCGCCGGCTCGCGCTTTGTCTCGAATGTCGTGTTCATGGGCATGGGCGAACCGCTCTATAATTACGAGAACGTGCGCGATGCGGTCGCCGTCATGTCCGACGGCGACGGCCTGTCCTTGTCGAAGCGGCGAATCACAGTGTCGACCGCGGGCGTCGCGCCGCGCATGGAGGAGCTTGGCCGCGAGACGGGCGCAATGCTCGCAATCTCTCTCCACGCCGTGCGCGACGACCTCCGCGACAAACTGGTGCCGCTCAACAAGAAATATCCGATCAAGGATCTCTTGCAGGCCTGCCGGACCTATCCCGGCGCCTCCAATGCGCGGCGCATCACGTTCGAATATGTGATGCTCAAGGGCGTAAACGATTCCCCCGCCGAAGCGCGCGAGCTCGTGCGGCTGTTGAAGGGCCTTCCGGCGAAAATCAACCTTATTCCGTTCAACCCCTGGCCCGGCGCGCCTTACGAATGTTCGGATTGGGCGACCATCGAGCGTTTTTCCGACATTGTCTTCAACGCGGGCTACGCGAGCCCTGTCCGCACGCCGCGCGGACGCGACATCCTGGCGGCCTGCGGCCAGTTGAAAAGCGAAACCGAAAAGCTTCGGGCAAGGGCGCTTCTCTCCGTCGAACCATGAACGTAGGCAAATTACATCAGTTGTCAGAAAAAAGCGCTTTGCTATGGCCACATAAATTCCCAAAATTGATCGAATAATTTAGCTCTAGCTTGTGATATACATATTTTGACATCGCGCGATTGACAAATTTCAGAAGTTATCAATAGTTAATGACGTAGCATTAGAGAGACGCCATAACTTCTGCACGTTTTGCTCTGATCCCTCGCGAATAACCCAAACGGATCTTGACGCGAATCCAGCGAGCAGCGCCTTACAGATCTTATGTTAAATATAATAGATATACCTAATTGCCAGACAAACTATAGCCACAATAAACAAGTTAAAGGGCCGCCGATATTCATCGATATATTCAACGAATATCATTCATAGGCTGGTTTTAAAATTACAAATTTGTGAACATAGCCTATTCATGCGACGAGGATACTGATCTTGACGTACCTAAATAAGGTCATTAAAAGTCAGAAATACGATATCGACCCAGCGTCCGAATTGCGGCTTATGCTAAAACCTGACGCCGTGATCGATTGGTCTGGACCAATTCCGATCGACGCCACAATTCAGATGTCAGAAGGGATCGCGGCGCATAGCCGATACTTCGGCAACTTGAACTGGATGATGGGCTATTTTAATTACGTCCATCGCGACCCGGCGTTCAGGGAGCGTTGGACTGCGGCGCTCGGAGATGTGACCGATAAAGTCGTCGTCGAGATCGGCTGCGGGCCTGGCAACGTCTTTTCGACGCTTGGAGTCAAACCCAAAGTTTTGATCGGCGTCGACGTTGCCGCCGGCGCATTGGAACAGGCCCGGACAACGGGTTACCAACCCCTCCTGGCCGATGCGCACGACCTGCCGCTTTCCTCCGGCGTCGCCGACATCGTCATTCTCAACGCCACGATCCACCATTGCGAGCATATGGTCCGCGTGATCGAGGAGGCTGGACGCCTTGTCGCTCCGGGCGGCCTCCTGGTGAGCGATCACGACCCGCAGCGCAGCGCATGGGATTTCAAGGGGCCCGGAATGTGGCTTTGGAACGCCCGGCTCACGTTCTACTATTGGAGCAAGCGAGGGTTCCATTCCTCACACGAAGAGCAGGCGGCCGTCCTGGCTTCGGAGCTCCACCACCGCCCGGGCGACGGGGTTACGCACGAGCTGTTCGAAAAAACGCTCCGGCCGATGGGCTTCGACGTGAGGATATTTCCGCATAACCACAAGACCGGAGGCGAGGTCTTGAAGGGTGAGCGCGGGACCTCCGCGTTGAAATTCCGGGTTGGGCAAATTCTATCAGGCATGAATCCCAATGCGCCGGAATCCGCTTTGTCCTTGATGTGCCTCGCAAGATTGGCGACCTCGCCGGGACAGGCGTAGAAATCATTCTCGCCCGGCTGCCGGAATCGTCGGAAAAGCCGTTCAGCAACGCGAGTGGCGTAGCGCCGTCCATGCGCCCATAAGCGCCAGAGACGCCAATCCCGCCGAAATGACCGCGTTCCAGCCCGCGAGCGAGAGGCCAAGGATTCGGATTGCGACAGCGTCGCAACGAACGACCTTGACCCGCTGCAATTGCGTCAGGAAGTCCTCGACCGAGCGGGCATGATCGAGAGGCCCTGTGCAATCCGTCGGCCCCGGCCAAAAGCCCCATTCGACGCCTGCGTGATAGGCCCCGAAGCAAGCGCTCGCCGTAAAGATAAGGGCGAGGCCGGCGAAAGCCGCGAGCAGCAGCCGTGTTTGCTCCCGCGCGGCGAGGAAGAGAGCGAGCCCCGAAAGCGGAACGCCGACGTAATAGGGGATGCGCTCCTTGAGGCAGAGCTCGCAAGGCGCATAGCCCAAAGCCTCAAAGACCCACGCGGAGACGATCGATCCCGAAGCGATCAGCAGGATGGCGAAGGCTATGCGAAAGGATGTTTGCGCCAGCATGAATGATCAAAAGGCCCGCGCGGCGATCCAGAACCCGCCGACGACCAGACCAGCAAGTCCCAAGAGAAACCAGGCGAAATATTTGTCGAGCAGCGCCTTGATTGGTTCCCCGTAGCGCTGAAGAAGCACCGCAAGGAAGAAAAAGCGCGCGCCGCGGGTGAGCACGGACAGCGCGATGAAGAGCGGCAGGCTATAGGCCAGAAGTCCGCTGGTGATCGTCACGATCTTGAAGGGAATCGGGGTGAACCCCTTCAAAATAATGACCGCCCAGCCCCATTGCGCGTAAAGCGCGCGCATTTCATCGACCCGCGCGCCATAGCCGTAAACGCTGATCAGCCATTTGCCGACGGTCTCGAAAAGAAGCGCGCCGATCGCATAGCCGAGCAGCCCGCCGGCGACCGAGGCGATCGTGCAGATCAACGCATAGACCCAGGCGCGCTTGGGCTGCGCGAGCGACATCGGAATCAGGATGGCGTCCGGCGGCAGCGGAAAAAACGAGCTTTCGGCAAAGGCGATCGCGCCAAGCGCGAAGGGCGCGTGCCGGCTCTCGGCGAGGCTCAAAGTCCAATGATAAAGCCGCTGGAACATGATTCTCCGTTGGTCGTGGGCCTGCGCCGGGAAAGCGCTGAAGTCGGCGGGAGAAGGCGGCAAACGCCGCCGCCGTGGACTGTCCGTGTAGCGCTATTCCATGCCTCAAGTCCATAACTGGGCGTGGGAAAGAATGAATTCGCTTAGAGCATGTTCCGAAAAACTGATCGACTTTTTCGATCAACACATGCTCCAACTCTTTGGAATCTAAGGGACTCCCTTTCCATCAGATAGATGATTTCCATCTGATCGGGAAGCGCTCTCGCCGGCGCAAGGCGCGGGGAAAGCGGATAGGGCGAGATAAGCAAACCGTGCTATGACGAATTTGCGGCCGATTGTCGCGACAGCCGATTCCGATCGCGCGGAATGAGCTTTGCGGTCGAGGCGACTTGGACAATTCTACTCGGTCTTCGGATGCAGGGGCGTTTCACTCGTCGTCTTGGACTGCTTCGCGCTTCCGTCGCGACAGGATCTGCCCTAGAGCATGCCCTTCGAACTTGCGCGTTTCCTTTTCGATCAGGAAGCGGCTCCAGGCGGCGAAAGACGATGTGGGAAGACCAGCGTGCGATATTGTCGGCTGATTGGGATAGGCATGATGCTCGGCCTCGGCGCCTTGGCGACTTCCGGTGACCCCGCGGCGACGCGGACCGCTCGCCTATGGCCGGACACTTTTCTCGCCCGCGTCGAAGCGCTGGCTTTGGTCGAGACTCTGAACGCAAGCCTGCTCGCCTCTCACAGCGCGACGACGACGCTGGACGAATGGTGCGCCAACCACAAATTGGCGAACGAACAGAAGATACGGGCGAGGCTCGTCCCCGGCATGGAAAAACCTGTCTCCGCCGAGCAGCGTAAGAGGCTCAAGATCGGCGAGACCGAGCTCGTCAAATATCGCCGCGTCGAGCTGGCCTGCGGGGAACATATCCTCTCAGAAGCGGACAATTGGTATGTGCCCGGCAGGTTGAGCCAGGAAATGAATAAGATTCTCGAGACCACGGACACGCCCTTCGGCCGTGTGGTGCTGGACTTGAAGCCGATTCGTCAGACCTTCGCCGTGGAGATCTTCTGGAAGCCGCTTCCCGACGGCTGGGAGCTCGATGCGCCGCCGGCCGACCGGCCCCAGGCGGCGCTTTCAATCCCATGGCGGCTTTTTGAGCATCGCGCCTTGGTCTACAGCGCCAATCAGCTCCCTTTCTCCGAAGTCAACGAGACCTATACGAGCGAGATCCTGGCGTTCGGACCGCCCTAGAGCATTTTCTTTACGCGAACCGGTATCCACTTCACTTGAAAATGCTCTGGAGCGCCTCGTAGCTCAGAGCGGTATTCGGCCCAGATCGCCGATCATCGCCGCGCCCGGCAAAAGTCCGCGCGCCCGCCCTTCGATCTTGCAATCGCGCCCGCTTCCGGCGATCTCGAAGAGAAGATAGGCGGCGCGATGATGCGGCGCGCCTCGGACCGCGGAGGCCGAAGGGGCGCCGACGACAGGCACCAGCCCAGCCGGTCCCTCCATATGGGCCGTGCATAGCTTGTGATTATGGCCATGAATGATGAGCTCGGCGCCCACGCGCCGGATCAGAGCCTCGAAATCGCGGGCGTCCGTGAGCCCACGCCCAAGGCTCGGCGCCGCGCATTGCGGCGGGTGATGGATCATGACGACGCGCGCGAGCCCGCGCTTCGCCGCCGCGAGCAGGAGCGTCTCGGCGTCGCGCAACTGCTCTCGCCCCAAACGTCCCGACGCGATGAAAAACGGCGTCGGCACTCCGGACGACAAGCCGATCAAGGCGACCTCGCCCCGCACCCGGAGATAAGGATATTGCGCGCCGTCCAGCCGCTCCCCTGTCGTCCATGGCGCAAAGGCGCGCGCGAGATCCGGCATCGAGCCGCGAACATAGGCGTCATGATTGCCGGGCACGAAACTAACGTCCTCGGCGCCGCCGAGGGTTTCGAGCCAGGTCCGCGCGAGCTGGAATTCGGCCGGCAGACCGATGTTCGAAATGTCGCCGGTCATCGCGACATGGCTCGGATGATGCGCCTTAACGTCGGCGACGATTTGCGAGAGCACGCCCATGTCGTGGCTCAGCGAGCGGCCCCGCCTCCAGTTCAGATAGCCGGTGACGCGCTTGCCGAAGAGTTCGCGCCGACGCGGCCGCGGCAGCGGCCCGATATGGGGGTCGGACAAATGGGCGAGAAGGAAACTCACGCGCGCCAATATGCAATCTTGCGCCCAGGCATCAAGCGGCGCCGATGAGAATGCCCGTCGCCAGCACGATGGCGCCGCCGAGAACGATCTGCAAAGCCGCCTTGAGGAAAGGCGTCTGCATGTACCGCGTGCGGATGAAGGCGATGATCCAGAGCTCGAAAAAAACGACGACGCCCGCGATTCCCGTTGCGATCCAGAAGGCGTTGGGAATCGAGCCGGGCACAAGATAAGGCAGGGTATGGCCGATCCCGCCGAGCGCCGTCATCAGGCCGGTGACGCCGCCGCGCAGCAGCGGCGAGCCGCGCCCGGTGATGGAGCCGTCATCAGACAGCGCCTCGGCGAAGCCCATGCTGATGCCGGCGCCGAGCGAAGCTGCGAGGCCGACCAGAAACGTCTGCCAGTTGCTATGCGTCGCGAAAGCGGCGGCGAAAACCGGCGCCAGGGTCGAGACCGAGCCGTCCATCAGCCCGACGAGACCCGGCTGCACATATTGCAAGAGAAAAAGACGCTCGCTGGTCTTTGCTTCCTTGGCCCGCGCGCTGGTCGTCAGCAGCGTGCTCTCGAGATTGGCCGCGATCTCCTCGTGGGTTTGTTCGGTCTGTGCGAGCTCGCTCAAGAGCTTGCGAACGCCCGGATCCTGCGCGTGCTCAGCCGCCTTCTGGTAGAAGCCGAAGGCCTCCGCCTCGCGCAATTCGGCTTCTCTGCGGATCGTGTCGAGGGAGAGATTTTTGGTCAGCCAAACCGGCGGTCTTTTGATGAAGAAATTCACGTCGCCGCGGCGAATCGGCACAATGTTCTGACCGAAGCGCCTCTCGTAGAGGTCCGCGAGCATTTGGCGGTGGCTCGCTTCGACCAGGGCCATTTCCTCGAAGACCTTGGCCGTGCTCGGATAGCGATCGTGAAGATCCTCCGCAAAGGCCATGTAGACGCGATTGTCATCCTCTTCCGACGCGATCGCCAAGGCGAGGATCTCGCGTTCGCTCAATTCCGCGAAACTTTTCACGCCAGCGCTCCGAGAACGTCAATTTGAATTGGAATAACTCTAAATACGACTCTTAGGATTTCCTAGCATGTTTTCATGGATTTTCGAAGAACATGCTCGACCTTCGCCGGCGTTGCCGGAGTCGCCGTTCGTCATGTTCGGGGCGCTCGCTCGCTTGGTAGGTCTCTTGGCGCCGGAGCGGTTGAAGGGAGTCAGGAAAAGGCTTCGAAGCGCGGTCCCAAACCTTAGTTTCCACAAGCTCGCGTCGCGAAACCGGTTTCCCCTTACGCGGATCCTGCTCTATTAGGCCGATGGCCGATCTCTCCCTCATTCTCAGCCCCCAAACGCCAGCCGATCTCGCCGCCATCGAAAGGCTCGACGAACGCGCCTTCGGGCCGGGCCGCTTCGCCCGTTCGGCCTATCGGCTGCGCGAGGGCGTGGAGCCGGACTACGCCTTGTCCTTTGTCGCGAGGGTCGGCACTTTGCTCGTCGGGGCTAATCGCATGACGCCGATACGCTGCGGCGATCACCCGGCGCTGCTGCTCGGGCCGCTCACCGTCGATCCGGCCTTTCGCTCGGGGGGCATTGGCGAAGCGCTGGTCCTGAAATCGCTCGAAGCCGCGCGCGCCGCCGGACACGCCCTGGTGCTGCTCGTCGGCGACGAAACCTATTATGGCCGCATGGGCTTCGCGCCCACGCCGAAAGGCAAGCTCGAGTTCATCGGCCCGGTCGATCCGGAGCGCCTGCTCTATTGCGAACTCGTCGAAGGCGCGCTCGCGGGCGCGAGAGGGAAGGTGCGGCGAGCTCGGCGAGGCTCCTTGACTTGCCCGACGGGCGAGGCGGGCGCCGCGCAGCCTTAGCATCTCTTCCAGTCGCCTTTTCAAGTTGAAAGACCGCGCAGCTAGCGTATCGTTTTTCATGCCGAAACCGGGGGAGGAAGGCATGAGCGTTAGCAGTCCAGAAGGCTTAATTCCGAGCAACCGCGAGGCCCTGATTGGCATTATGGGGAACGTCCCCCATCAGCCGCCGAGAGCGGTCTCGAGGCGCACGTTCGACGGCAATTTATCTTACGACCTGGGAATCGTCGAATTCGACGACCAGGGCGTCTGCCATTACCGCACCCAGATGGCCGCCATCGCCGACAAGCTTGCGGAATTCGGCGAGCAGGATGCGATAATCATCGTTTTCGTTCACGGCTGGAAACACGACGCGCGCAGCGACGACGACAATTTGGCGCATTTTTCGGGCGTTCTCGAAGCGGCTGTGCGGAGGGAGGCGGAGGTGGCGGCGGAAAGCCAAAGGACGGCGCGGCCGGTCTTCGGCGTCTTCGTCGGCTGGCGAGGCATGACGCTTTATAGCCGGCGCTTCCTTGTCGATACGTTGAGCCTGTCGCAATTGACCTTCTGGGACCGGCAAGAGGCGGGCCGCCGCGTCTCCACCGGTTCGATCCGCGAACTTCTCGGCCGGCTTCGCCAATATCGCAACAGGCAGGCCAAGGACGGAAGCAGGCTGCTCGTCATCGTCGGTCACAGCTTCGGCGGCATGATCGTCTATTCCGCCGTGGCGCAATCGCTGATCGAAGCGGCGGCGACCCCTCAGGGCCAGGTTACGCCATCCTTCGCCGACCTCGTCCTGCTGGTCAATCCGGCAGTCGAAGCGGCGCGCTATCTGCCGGTGCATCAATTGGTCTATGAGCGGAGCATCACGCCGCCGCAAGGCCTCGCGGAAGCGCAAGCGCCCGTGTTCGTATGCGTCACCGCCAGAAATGACTGGGCGACGGGCTTGGCCTTCCCGTTCGGGAACGCCTTTTCATTGCTGACGGAAAAATGCAAGGACCGGCGCGAGCGACAGGCGCTCCTGAACACGATCGGACATATTTCCTGGATGAAGACCCATGATCTGTCCGCCTCCGGCGCCGCGCCGGTGCTGACGCCGCCGCGCGACGCAGCGGGAATAAGCCCCTTCTGGGTCGTTCAGGCGACCCCAGACGTCATCAATGGGCACAATGACATATTCCGGCCTGTCTTCCTCGAGTTTCTCGCCAGGCTCTTGGGTCTGCATGTGCAGGAATCAGCCTTGCGCGCGACCCGCGCACCATGAACCGTCTTGCGCAGCGCTCAAATTTTTGACGAAGGCCAAAACCGCTTTCGTCCCTCAAACAGCCACGCGGCCGCGACGCTTCCCAAAAGCGCCGCGAGCCCGAGGAAGCCGATCGCGAGCGGGAGCACGCCTACCCCTTTCACCTCGCTCGCGCCGGTGCGCTTGATCGCGGCATAATCGGAGCCGCCATAGACTGGGCTGTCGCGCATGGCGACGACGCGCGGCAGCGCGATGTCGCCGCCGGCTCCGTCGCCAATCCGGCGCGCGGTTCCGCCGGTCGCCTCCGCGAGCGGCCGCAACTTGTCAGGCGTCGAGACGACCTCCTGAAACTCGCGCGGATTTTCCGGACCAACATTGGCGAGAACCGAAAGGACGCCGTCGCTGAGCCGGTAGAGGCCGAGCTCCTGGGCGTCGACGGTCGCGCGGGAAAGCCCCGGCTCCGCCGGCGTCAGCCCCACGTTCTCCGTCGCGCCGGACGGCGCCGTGACCGTCACCGGCGGCGTCGCGGGCAACAGGCTTTGACGTTCGATTTCTATTCGGCGGCCGCGGACATTCGCGCGCAGAGCTTCTTCCTCAAGCTCCGGCTCCTTCATCAGCCAATGGGCTAGGCGGCGCAACAGGTCGAGATGAGGTCCGCCGCCTTCGAAGCCGCGCGCCCAGAGCCACATCTGATCGCTGAGAAGCAGCGCGATCCGCCCCTTGCCCTCGCGCGAAAGCACAAGCAGAGGCTTCTTATCCGCGCCCGAAAGGACGCTGGTTCCACGCGCGACCTCGGCATTGACCTGGCGGAACCATGGACTCCACGCCGGCGGGCTCTGATCGCCGCCGGGCAGGCCGCGGGTCACTGGATGTTTCGCGCCCTCGTCCGAGATCGCGGCCCGGAACGCGTGTTCGGTCAAGCTGCCGTCGGGGCGCGCCGGTGCGATCCGCCCAAGCGGCGAGAAGAAGAGCCCTTCCGGCCGAGCGAAATCAGGGCCTGCCGCAAGCAGAAGCGCGCCGCCTTCCCGGACATAATGAACGATATTTTCAAAATAGATGAGGGGCAGAACGCTCTGGTTCGAATAGCGGTCGAAGACGATGAGATCGAATTCGCTGATCTTGCGGCCGAACAGATCGGCGGTCGGAAATGCGATGAGCGACAATTCATTGATCGGAGTCCCGTCCTGCTTTTCCGGAGGACGCAGAATCGTAAAATGAACCAGATCGACATTGGCGTCTGACTTCAAGATGTTGCGCCACATCCGCTCGCCGGCGTGCGGTTCGCCGGAGACGAGCAGAACCTTCAGCTTGTCGCGCACGCCCTCGATCGTCACCACCGCCTTGTTGTTGATCGCGGTCAACTCATCCGGCAGCGCGTCAACTTCCAGTTCGACGACATTCTGGCCGCCATGTTCGATTCCAACAGGAACGCGAAGGCGTTCGCCCGGCGTCGCTAAGACGGTTGCGACGGGATTGCCGTCGCGGCGCACGCGCAGCGTCACAGGATCGCTCTTGGCCGCCGAGTCGATCACCCTGAGCTCGATCGTCTGCTCCTTGCCGACAATTCCGAAGCGGGGCGCTTCGAGAAGCTCGATCCGGCGGTCGCGCTCGCCTTCATGGCCGGTGATCAGCGCATGCAGAGGCGCCTTGAAGCCGAGCGTTTCCGCATCGACCGGAATATCGTGGACGATCCCGTCGGTAATCATGAAAACGGCGCCGACCCGCTCCGAGGGCACATCGGCGAGCCCGGCGTTCAGAGCCGCAAACAGGCGCGTGCCGTCGGCTTCCGCATCCGTGCGGCCGCTTTCGATGACGCGGACCTCGACATTGCCGAGGCCGGTCAGCGCTTTCTCAAGCCCGGCTCTCGCTTTGTCGGTTTGCGCCGGCCGCTCGCCAATGGTCTGGCTGCCGCTTTTGTCAACGACGACCGCGACGACATCCTTCAGGGACGTGCGATCCTCGCGCACCAGAGCGGGATCGCTCAAGGCCAAAAGCAAGAGAGCGAGCCCTAATCCGCGCAATAAAACGCCGCGCCTGCGGGCGTAAAGCCCGAGCCCGAAGACCAAAAGCGCGATGAGGCTCAAACCAATCAGGACGGGCCAGGGCAGAAGCGGCGTGAAGCTGAGATCGAACTGGGTCATCGAGGATCAACGCCTTGCCCGCTGGGCGGAAAAATCTCTCTGTTCGAGCGCCCGGATCTACCCCCGACCAGAAGGCCGCGGTTGCGCCGCGCCGCGTCTCGAACGCGACCGGCTCTTTCGCCTTGCCCAAGGGTTATAGCGAAGAAGCTCGAAACTGTGCGAAGACGACGCTTCAGAGCAAGGGGCCCTCAAGTCTCGACCAGCTTGGCCATCGCAATGCGTTCAACTGGTCGATCGTAATCAGCTTCAACTTTTGGCCGCTCGCCAAGGCCCGCTCCCAGCCCCGATTGATCCGGTTAATCGACGCCCAGATAAATCTCGACGCTTCGCCACGGTCAGCCGCCGAGGCTTGGGCCGGCTCCTTCGTCCGCAGCCGGGAAGAAAGATCTTTTGCGCGGGCGATGAGGCCGTCAATCTCTGGAATTAGATATTCCTCGTCAACTGAATTCAATTTGAGATCTTGTCTCGCCTTGTCGAGCGCCGCATTGGCCGCGGCCGCGAGCGCCTCATAAAGTTGCTTTTCGTCTAGTAATTCAGACTCATCCTTGCGTGATTTCAGCCCCCAGGCGGAGGCAATGGCGGAGAGCCTCGCCGCGTCGAGGCGGTCGAGGCGGGCGCGAACCTTTGACGGGAAAATATCGCCGCGAAGTTTGAGCGCGAGCTCAAACCCGAAAATCCATATGAAGGCCAAGGCGAAACTAAGGCCTATCGCGATTTCGCCGATGGTGTGGTCGTTCAGGGCCTCCAATTCTCTCCTATAGTCTAACCGAGCATCGTTCGGATCGAGATTGGGGGGCGAAGATCGGTCATGTGACGTCGTCGGGCCGGTCGCCGCGACCGTCGCGGTGGGATGGTCTTGCGCCTCTCCCGCGAGCGGCGCAGTAAATGACAAGGCCCCAAAGAGACCGATGCTCGAGCACAGAAGAAGAATGATCGGGAAACGGTTCATGATCCGCGAGCCTCAGAGAGTGACGAAACGTCGATTCCTTCCACTCAAATTGATGTGTTCATTCGTCCGAGACATTTCAAAGCGGCGACGCAACAATTTGCAACAAGCTTCCGTGTGGGAAGACCGTTGTTGTGGCCCCAGGCTTGCGCGGCCTCGTCCGACAACCGCGGTCAGCTCACGCTTTGCTCGACCTTTTCCCAAAACTCCGGCCGCGCTTGCGCCAGCCTGCCGCCGATCCTGACCGGCGCGATCCGGGTCGCGAGCCCATTCCCGTCAAGCTCGACCGCGACGCCGCAAAGGGTCGCAGCGCCCGCCGCCGGCTCGAACCGTGTAGACGGCAGCTTCGTCGTGAACCTTCGAATCGGCTCTTCTTTTTCCATGCCGATCACCGAATCATAATCGCCGGTCATGCCGGCGTCGGTCATATATCCGGCGCCCTGCGGCAGGATCTGGTAATCGGCTGTCGGCACATGCGTATGAGTGCCGACGACGAGCGAGACGCGGCCGTCGACGAAATGCGCGAAAGCCTGTTTTTCGCTCGACGCCTCGGCATGGAAATCGACGACGGTCGCGTCGCAGCCGACGCCCAAGGGACATGCGTCAAGCTCGCGCTCGGCGGCGGCGAAAGGATCGTCCATGGCGTCCATGAAGATTCGGCCCATCAGGTTGATGACGAGGACGCGGGCGCCGGAAACGGTTTCGATGATATTGGCGCCGGCGCCGGGCGTGCCGCGCGGATAGTTCAGGGGCCGGATCAGGCGCGGCTGCCTGGCGATGAAGACGAGCGCCTCACGCTGGTCGAACGCATGATTGCCGAGCGTCACGCAATCCGCGCCCGCGGCGAGAAAATCGCCGCAGATCGCCTCGGTGACGCCAAAGCCGCCGGCGGCGTTCTCGCCATTGACAATGACGCAATCGAGCCCCCAGGCCAGACGCAATTTCGGCAAGTGCTCGATAAGAACGGCGCGGCCAGCGCGGCCGACGACGTCACCGATGAACAGAAGGCGCACTTAAACAATATCCTTTTCGTTGAACCCTAGATAGGGTTGAAAATACTCCTTCAATTTTGGAATATCATCTGAAAATGACTTCAGCAAAGCCAGTTTGTTATTCTGATAGGTTTCGTTCGGGGGTAACTGACCGAGTTGCAGATGCGTCTGATATTCTTTTTCAAGCAATTGAATTTTAATACTTCTCTTTTTCAAATCTAATAAATAGTCTACTACTTCATGCTTAAATAAAAACCATGCATCACCTGTCCAAATTTCAAATTCGACGAGGTCAGTATCGTCATACAAATTAGCATCTCTATTAAGAATGTCGATGAAATTTCGCGCAGCAACATAGACAGCATATCGCTTTTCAAATAAATCAAGTCGCAGCTTTTCCCGTGACGTTCGCAACTGAGATTTAGATATATTGGCTTGTGTCCGGCCCAATCGCCACGCTACAAACGCGGCAACGACCGAGGCAATAATTATCGCAATCGGGCCCGCAAAGTCCTTGAAAAGCTGATACAAAATCACGAGCCCATCATCAAAGCTGGGTCTCCTCACATCTGATCAATTCGCGCTCCGTTAGCACGTAATCGAGCCTCTGGTCGTGGGTTTCATGCGGGACCATCGGCAAGGCCTGGCTGGCATAGGCTACGCCAACCGCGCAAATCCGTTTCGCGGCGCGAAGCCCCGCCAAGGTGCGATCGTAAAAGCCCGCGCCATAGCCGATCCTGTGGCCGGTGCGATCGAAGGCTGCGAGCGGGACAAACAGGAGGTCCGGCGCAACTTCGGGCGCGCTCGCCAGAGGCTCGCTTATCGCCATCTTGCCCTTCACGGTCGGCTCGCCCGGGCGCCATTGGCGAAACACGAGCGCCGAATCCCGCGCGCCGGTGACAGGCAAGGCGGTCTGCACGCCATGCCGCGCCAGAGCCTCGAGCAGCGGCAAGGTCGAAGGCTCGTTCGGCAGCGGAAAATAGGCCGAAACGATGGTGGGCCGCAGACGGAGTGCGAGATCCACGCCGGCTTTCGCGAGATGCGCGGCCAAAGCCGCGGCGTTCTCGGCGCTCTCTTCCGCCCGGCGCGAGAGGGCTTGCGCGCGCAAGGCGGCTTTACGGGCGGAGGGCGGCATAAAACAATCAAGCAGCGGTTAAGCGAAAAATGCGCGGGGCCGCGATGGCCGTGGGATATCGATCCCGGGAACCTACAACGTAGGTGGGCGCCGTGTGACCGAGCCCACGGGCAAGGCCAGGGACAGCTCCCTTAGAGATCGATAAGGCCCCGGGAATGCTGATCCAACACGAACCTCGCAGCTCCGCCGAACCAATCTAGGGTGCGGCGTGGCAAAACGCCAGAGAACTTTGAAGGGAAGGTGCAAGGCGGCGAATATTCCCCCTTGCCGTCCAAGCCAAAAGCTTTGGTCACGGCTCGCCGCGTCCCGAACCATTCAGCTCCTGCGTCGCCCGCTCGATTCGCAGCGCGGCCTCGCCAAGAGACTCGGCGATGCGCGCGGCCCATTCATCCCGCCCGTTCGCGGCGTTCGATGAATTGGCCTTGAGATCCGCGATCTCGGTTTCAAGGACGCCAATGCGCCGGCGCGACTCCGCCAATTCGTCGGCGAAGGTGATCGCCGCCATGATGGTGAGGCGCTGATCGCCAATCTCGCCGAAACGTTGCCGCATGCCCTCGATCTTGCCGTCGACGAGGCAAGCCAGCTCGGTAAGATGATCCTCCTCGCCCTCGTCGCAGGCGACCCGATAGACCCGGCCCGCGATCGTCACCGCGACTTGCGCCATCGCGCCGCTCCTTCAGATCCGTCGCCCCGACCTCGCACGGCAATATTTACCAATGACAAAGTAAAGTAAAATCCCCGAATCTGCTGCGACAAGGCGCCGGGCCTCAGGTAAGCGATCCTGCAAAATCGGGATTAGGCCTTAGTCCCCACGCGTATCGGCCCCATCCAAGACCGACTTGATCGTCGCGCTTACGCTCTTCAACCTGCGCGCGACTTCGTCATTCGCCAATTCCAGCGAGTTCGTTCTCGCTATGGCGCCATCGAGCTCGACCGCGAGCCGCGAACGGTCGTCCTGCATCACTGTGAGCTCTTCTTCAAGATTGGCCCGCAGGGCGTCGGCCCGCACGCGGCGTTCGCTTGCGGCCTCGAGATGATCGAGCGCGGCGGCTAGCCGTTTCAGCGCGGCCTCAAGGCGGTCAAGCGCATTCATCTTTGTGTTCGCGTCCAACTCGGCCACGTTAGAGCGCTTTTCCCCAGACTGGAATGCGAAAAACGCTTTAATTCATCGCTTTATCGCATCGCCGAATGGGCGCCGGCCGCGGCGTCGACAAAGACCGCCTCTTGGCTGACAAGCTCGTGGATCGCGCGGCGCAGCCGAGACCTGTAAATTTTAACCATGGCGATGGCTCGGCCCAGTCGAAACCGACCGCGCATGTTCATCTTGCACCGCAAAAGGACAAAACTGCGACCTTAGGCGATCAGAGCGGCACATTGACACATCCATATCTAATGCGATCACGCGCCGGAGATCTTTTGCGCCACAGCATCTCTTGAGGGCTCCTGGAAAAGGACGAGGAGCCTTCTCAAACCAATGCGCGGCTTCCCCGGGTCGTCCAGAATTCTGGCCCTGCTGGGTCTTGTTTTCGCCCCTCGATCACGATAATCGGCGAAAGATAGCCCATCCCGCCGCATCCGGATCGGGCTTTAGCCTTGCTTTCGAGGCGAAATGACCGACGAAAACAGTATATTGAGCAGGATGAAGGATGTCCCTTCAGGTTCGCCTGACACAAAACTCTAAAAATATTTTAGAAAGACTTTCACAGACCGGTTTGCGTTACGCCGCAAGTCACGTTCAATGCTCGTGCTGCGGCGCAGCAATAATTGACGGGTATTGGAAGCCGCGCCATAAAACCAATCCATGATAGCAGCCGAAGGTTCGACCGAACCGTCGGAACATAAGGAGCAACAGGGATGGCGGTCAAAGTCGCTATCAATGGTTTCGGTCGCATCGGCCGCAACGTCTTACGGGCGATCGCCGAATCCGGGCGCAAGGACATCCAGGTTGTCGCGATCAATGATCTTGGTCCGGTCGAGACCAACGCCCATCTTTTGCGTTTCGATTCGGTTCACGGCCGGTTTCCGGGCGAAGTCAAGGTCACGAGCGACACGATCGATATTGGCGACGGGCCGATCAAGGTCACCGCTGTCCGCGATCCGCATGAATTGCCGCACAAGGAGCTCGGCGTCGAGATCGCGCTCGAATGCACCGGCCTTTTCACGTCGCGGGAGAAGGCCGCCGCGCATCTAAAGGCGGGGGCCAAGCGCGTGCTTATTTCGGCGCCGGGGGACAAGGCGGATCTGACGGTCGTCTTCGGCGTCAATCACGAAAAGCTCACGAAGGACCATCTCATCGTCTCCAACGCGTCTTGCACCACCAATTGTCTCGCTCCGGTCGCGAAAGTGCTGAATGATTCGATCGGCATTGAGAAAGGATTCATGACGACGATCCATTCCTACACCGGCGACCAGCCGACGCTCGACACGCTGCACAAGGATCTCTATCGAGCGCGCGCCGCTGCGCTTTCGATGATTCCGACATCGACCGGAGCCGCGAAGGCGGTAGGCCTCGTGCTTCCCGAACTCAACGGCAAGCTCGACGGCGCCGCGATCCGGGTGCCGACGCCCAATGTCTCCGTCATCGATTTCAAGTTCGTCGCCAAGCGGGCGACGAGCACGGAGGAGATCAAGGACGCGGTGAAGCGCGCCGCAGCGCAGGAGCTGAAAGGCATTCTGACATTCACCGACAGTCCCAATGTGTCGGTGGATTTCAACCATGACTCGCATTCGTCGATTTTCCACACGGATCAGACGCGCGTGTTGGAGGGCGCGTTCGTGCGCGTCGTGTCCTGGTACGATAATGAATGGGGCTATTCGAACCGCATGATCGATACAGCTGTCGCAATGGGGAAGCTCATATGACGAAGTCTGTTCCATTGTCTCCTTTCCCAACTCTGGACGATGTCGTTTTGAAGGGGAAAAGAGTCCTCGTCCGCGTCGATCTCAATGTGCCTATGGAAAACGGCAGGATCACCGATTCGACCCGCATCGACCGAATCCTCGGGAATATTCGCGAGATTTCCAGCAAGGGCGGCAAGGTCATCATCCTATCGCATCTCGGCCGCCCGAAGGGGCCCGAACCTGAAACCTCGCTTAAGCCGGTGGCGGTGGCTTTAGAGTATGAGCTTGGCCGCATGGTCTCCTTCGCCTCCGATTGCGTCGGCGATGTCGCGAAAAGCGCCGTCAACGCCATGCGGGACGGCGACATTCTTCTGCTCGAAAATACGCGGTTCCATCCTGGCGAAACCAAGAATGATCCAGCTTTCGTCGACGCGCTCGCTGAACTCGGGGACCTTTACGTGAACGACGCCTTCTCGACGGCGCATCGCGCTCATGCCTCGACGGAAGGGATCGCGCATAAGCTGCCGGCCTTTGCCGGGCGCACCATGCAGCTCGAGCTCGAAATGCTGACCAGCATGCTGGCGCATCCCGAGCGTCCCCTGGCGGCAATCGTCGGCGGCGCCAAGGTTTCGACCAAGCTCGAGCTTCTCGGCAACCTCATGCGCCGGGTCGACTATTTGTTCATCGGCGGCGGCATGGCCAACACCTTCCTCGCCGCGAGCGGAAAGGCGATCGGCAAATCGCTTTGCGAGCTGCAACTCGCCGATGTGGCGCGAAAAATCCAGGCGGACGCCGACGCAGCCAATTGCCAGCTCGTCCTACCGGTCGACGCCATTGTCGCCGCGAAGCTGGAGCCGAATGCGAGCGTGCGCGCCGTCGACATCGATCACGTGGGCGAGAATGACGTTATTCTCGACATCGGGCCGCGCTCGATTTCGAAAGTCGTCGGCGTTCTCGCGGCGGCGCGAACCGTTGTCTGGAACGGGCCGGTCGGCGCTTTCGAAGTTCCGCCTTTCGACACGGGAACAATTGCGATCGCCAAGGTCGCGGCGCTGCTCACCAAGGTCAATGCGCTTGAGACGATCGCCGGCGGCGGCGATACGATCGCGGCCCTCAATAAAGCCGACGCGTATAATGACTTCACCTATGTTTCGACGGCCGGCGGCGCCTTTCTCGAATGGCTCGAAGGAAAGCTCCTGCCCGGCGTCGAAGCGTTGCGCGGAGCGAAGGCGGCGGCTTAAGACCTATTGGATAGGGCGCCCATTCGGGCGCGGCGTTCTGGAGCATGATCGTCTCGGATGAAACGATCTGCTCCCCAGCTGTCGATTTGCGCGGATTAGGGGCTACAGTCCCCGTAAGCGATGTCCTTAGCAGGAAAAAAATGACGACTCGCGCGTTCGAGGCAGGCCACAAAGCCTTGGAGATCCGTAAAGCGCTCGGCGGCGGCCGTTTGGCGCGTGACCAGGGGATGCCCTTGCTCGGTCAGGCAGGCGTCCAACATCAGATTGTCCGCATTGCCGTAATTCTCGATCGTCATGCCTGAGAGATCGCGCCATTGCGACGCAGCTTCATCGAATGAAGCGAGACCATCCCGCTTCAAGCGATCCAAAAGCGTATCGCTTTCATTGCTATAGGCGAAGACAGGTTTTCCAAAGCCGGTCAGAACCCCGAGTTCGAAGACGGTTCCGACATCGGCGCTTGGGCCGCGGAACGGCGTGAGATTGAATATGCCGCCATCGGCTTCGCGGATCATGGCAAGACACATCTGGTAGATCAGCCGATCGACTCGAGCTTCCGAAAGGGCGCCAGACGCCTCGTTGTCGAAAGGAAAAAGCCCGTCGAAGCCGAATTCCGCGCAAAGCTCTCTTTTGCGGCGCCCGATCTCCGTTGCATTAGGCAAGAAAACCTCTGGCCCCGCGAGATAAATTTTCGGACGCTTGTCCATCGCCGCTACGGTTTTGAAATCCAACCCGGCGCTCAGGCCCGGCCGGCCCGCGAGACGCCATCCTTGGCGAGCAAATTATTGGGGTCGAACACGAGCGCGCGCTGGTAGGATTCGATCGCCTTGGCGCGATTGCCGGTTTTCTCATAGGCGAGCCCTAGCCCGGCCCAGGCGTCGGCGTTTTTATTGTCGACATTAAGCGCCGCGTTGAAATCCTCGATCGCCTTGTCGGGTTTGCCGACCGCGATGAGACTTTGGCCCCGCGCCTGATAGGGCGCGCCGGCGAAGGGATCGCGATCGATGGCATTGTCGAAATCGGTGATCGCCTGCGGGTGGTTGCCTTCACGCTGATAGATCAGGCCCCTCGCGTGAAACGCCTGGGCGTTTTCCGGATTGAGCTTGATCGCCTGGTCGAGATCGGCGCGGGCGTCATCGAGATTGCCCTGAGCCCGCAGAAGATTGGCGCGGCCGAGATAGGCCGGCGCGTGGTTCGGATCCGCCGCGATGGCGCGATTGAAGTCGACAAGGGCGGCGTCATTGCGGTTGACTTGCCGATAGGCCAGCGCGCGATTGGTGAGCGAGGCCGCATTATCCGGGGCGAGCTTGATCGACTGGTTGAAGTCGGCAATCGCTTCCTGAAATTTCCCGATCCTCGCGTAAGCAACGCCACGGGTATTGTAGGCTTCGGCGCTATTTGGATTGCGCTGCACGACCTCGGTCAAGGAGGCGAGGTTCGCGGAAGCCTCCTGCGGCGACTGGTTGGCGACCTCAGCGACGCCGGTTCCCGCCTTGGTCATGAGATTGCTGGTCGTTTCGCAGCCGGCGAGCGCGAACGACGCCGCGAGGATCATGGCGCAAGACAGGGATCGCCTTTGTCCGCGCGCAGCGCTTCGGAGCATAATCGCGAAGTCCGTCATCCGCTCACCCTTGTCGGGTATTCATGGACACACGCCAAGGCCAGATTGCTCTGCGTCGCAGATCCGACCGATTGCTTCGCCGCCACACGATGTGACGCGGCAGCAGCGACGCAGGCCGTTCGGCCAAGCGCGCCGTCTCGGACCATTGCAAAACTTAACGAACTCCCAGAACGGGCTTGGGCTTCATCGGCAACAGCCCCTCCCGCTGCATTTTCTTGCGGGCCAGTTTGCGCGCGCGGCGCACCGCCTCGGCTTTCTCGCGGGCTCGCTTTTCCGAAGGCTTTTCGTAATGGCCGCGGAGCTTCATCTCGCGGAAAATGCCCTCGCGCTGCATCTTCTTCTTGAGCGCCTTGAGAGCCTGATCAACATTATTGTCGCGAACGAGAACTTGCACGCAAGAGTCCTTGTTGTGTCGCCACGCCATCGCAGGTAGCGACGAACTTGACTGGAAAGATGGAACAAAAGATCGGGCGCTCTAAAGCGCCGGATCTCAGAATGATCGCGGATACCAGACTCAGGCGTTTCTGTCTAGAGTAGATCCAGACTCCATTGGCCCAGCCCGCGGTCCGAGGGAATGCAGGAAGCCCGCCCTAGTCTTCTGAATATAGGCAAGTTTCACCTTCTTAAGAAGGTCTCTTCGCGCCTCCGCCCCCACGCCATTTTACTTTAGGGTGAAACCGCCGCGCTCAGGACAGAACGCGCGTCACATGGCCCATTTTTCGGCCCGGCCGCGCTTCAGCCTTGCCGTAGAGATGGAGGTTCGCGCCCGGCTCGCGCAAAATCTGCTCCCAGGCGAAGACTTCCTCGCCGATCAAATTCCACATCTCAACGCTTGCGCCATGCCGCCCCGTCGCGCCGAGCGGCCAACCGGCGACGGCTCTGACATGCTGTTCGAACTGAGAGGTCAAAGCGCCGTCAAGAGTCCAGTGGCCGGAATTATGGACCCGAGGCGCAATCTCATTGACGCGGAGCTCGGCGGCGCCCTCCCCGGCTCCGCCGGAGGGATCGACGACAAACATTTCGACTGCGAGGACGCCAATATAGTCGAGCGCATCGGCGATCGCGCGCGCAAGCCGGACAGCCTCGGCGGCGACGTCCGGCGCAAGAAGGGCGGGGGCGCGGGTAAATTTCAGGATGTGATTTTCATGCGCATTCTCGCAAACGTTATAAGCGGCGAATTGACCGTCCTGACCGCGCGCGGCGACGACTGAAATTTCCTTGGCGAATGGCACAATGGCTTCGAGAATCGCGGGCGCGCCGCCGAGGGAGCGAAAGGTCACGGCGAGATCGGCGCCCTCGCGGACCAAAACCTGGCCTTTCCCGTCATAGCCGAAGCGGCGCGTCTTCAGGATCGAGGGACGGCCCAATTGCGCCACCGCGCGGGCGAGCGAACCGGCGTCGTCGACGCGCATATAAGCCGCCGTCGCAATTCCATTCGCGGTCAGAAACTCTTTTTCGACAAGCCGGTCCTGGCAGGTCGCCAAGACTTCGGGGCTTGGCCGGACAATGCTGAGATCGGCGAGAATCGCCGCCGTTCGCGCGGGCACGTTCTCGAATTCATAGGTGACCACATCGACATTGACGGCGAAATCCGCCAGGGATTTTTCGTCCTCGAACGACGCAAGCGTTCGCGCGCCGCAGACGTCGAAGGCCGGGCTGTCCGGATCGTTCGAATAGATATGCGCCTTCAGGCCGAGGCGCGCGGCCGCCAGCGCGAGCATCCGCCCCAATTGTCCGCCGCCGAGAATCCCAATCGTAGCGCCGGGAGCGAGTGCAAAGGACATGGCGATTAGTCCTCGGTCGCGGGCCGCTTGGCCACCGCTTCGGTTTGGGCGGCGCGCCAGGCGGACAGGCGGCCTTCGATCGAAGGGTCGGCCAGGGCGAGGATCGCGGCGGCCAGCAATGCGGCGTTGATCGCGCCGGACTTCCCAATCGCCAAGGTTCCGACGGGAATTCCTGCCGGCATCTGCACAATAGAGTAAAGCGAATCCTGCCCGCGCAGCGCCTTGGTCTCGATCGGCACGCCGAGAACCGGAAGCGCCGTCAGCGCGGCGGTCATGCCCGGCAGGTGCGCCGCGCCGCCGGCTCCGGCGATAATGACCTTATGTCCAGCCGATTTGGCGCCCTTGGCGAAGGCGACAAGCCGGTCGGGCGTGCGATGCGCCGAGATGATCAAGGTTTCGTAGCCGATCTCGAGTTCGTCGAGGAGAGCGGCCGCGTGCCGCATCGTCTCCCAATCCGATTCGCTACCCATAATGATGGAGACGGGTTTTTCGGTGGCGGACAAATGGCGGTCCAAAACTTCGATCCGGCGAAGGCAGGGGCATAGACGAAGGGGGGACGGGGCGCAAGCACGGCGAAGCGGCCGCGGCGGGTTCGTTCGAGTTTGTTCCTGGGCGGCAAATTGCGGCAACCGCGGGCATCTGGCCGTTGCGCGCCAAATTGGCCCACTTAATCCAAGTCGCCTTGTTTGCCAAACGACTACAAAAAGGGCGAACAGCGAGCAGCTATTGCCGCATCTTTAAAAATATATAGGTCTTAAATCGTGCGAAGAGTCGCCCAATCATCACCCCACTCATTTGACCGGCAAACTGGGCCATGAGCAGCCAGCCAAAGACCCATAATTTTGCCCAGAAAGATACGACTCCCCAGCTCTCTGACATGGAAGCCTCCTTTAGCCTTTAATGCTAAGGAAATAGTATTGCTATTTGATTAAGTTGGCAGGCAAGGGATAGCGCCGTTTTGCTATACTTATCGGCACGAAGAATTGATGCGCATTGACCGTGCTCTAATAGCGCCTAGCTCATGCTTTACTTCATTTTCCACGCATCGGCGGCTTGGACTGGCGAAAATGGCTACGGTTACCCAGTTTGAGTTAAGGCGGCCCGACGTAGGTCGGACGTAGGTCCCAAGAGTCCGATTCGCGATTCGACTCCGTATGCAGTTAAGATGGCGGCATGGGCACTGCAGTTGACTATTGGCCGCCACAATTAAACTGGCCCACTACCAAATGGCGCAAACGCTTGCGTCGACGAAATTGATCCCGCTCCCTATCCGCCCTCTCACCCCTGCTTGACCGCGATCACCTCCATGCAAACGCGGTAGCGCTCGCTGATGTGATATTCTACCGGCTTGAATCCATGCTCCTCCAAAAGAGCGTAAAGGCGCTTGCGCGTGAAGTTGTGATAATGCTCGATCTCGCCCCAATAAGGATTGACGTTATTGGCGTGAAGCAGACGCCACACCATGTTGTCCATATTCGGCATCGATAGGAATAGGACGCCATTGGGGCGCAACAGCCAGCGCGCCGCGACCAGTCCGGCTTTCGGGAAAGGCATATGCTCCAGCACATCGGCCATGCTGATGACGCTGAAGCGTTCATCATCGCCGAGTTCGTCGATCGACAGGCAATGGGCCTCGTAGCCAAGCAGATTTAACGCGTGGACATTATCCTTGCGCAGGTCGAGTCCGACTGGCGCATAGCCCCATTCCTCGGCGGCGAAGAGAAGCGAGCCGCTGCCGAACCCGACATCGAGCCAATCGCCGCTTGGCGGCGCATGGCGCGCGACCCGCTCTACGATCCGAGCCGAGACCGGACGCTGCCGCTCCATGTCGAACCCGACGGTTTGGTTAGGTTGCGTCTTGGAGAACACAACGGCCGCAGCCTCGGCGTCGAAATAACCATCGGTGAAGACGTGACCGCATCTTTGGCATTCGCGCCATGTCATCACCGGAGGAAGCGAGGAATGGTAGATTGGATGTTTTGAACAATCGGCGCCGAGAATGGCCGGAATATTGTCGCTTTCGCAGAGCGGACAGGCGAGATAGGCGAGCCTTTGGATTTGCGGAGCCGTCGTGACCGGCGGATCGGCCGCGATCGAAGAAGCGACCGCGAAGGGCCGCGGCTCCCGCCCATTCGCAAAATTCGCCCACATCTCCGCGAGCGCGGCTTCGTAGGAGCGCGTATAGGCCGGCGTGTCGAACAAAGGCGCATTCAGCCGCTCTCCGAGAAGCTTATGGCGCAAGCTTTGGAGCAATGCCGGCTCCCGCGCGAGCCGCAAGGCTAATGATTCATAGGCGGACAATGAGGACGTGACGAGCTCAGGCAAGCCGACCGCGTGTAGGAGACTGCCCGCGACCCGACCCGCGAAAGTGTCTCCCGCGCAGGTCAGGACAGGCAGGCCAGCCCATAAGGCGTCGCTCGCCGTCGTATGCGCATTATAGGGTAAAGTATCGAGAAAAAGATCCGCGAGCCTGTGGCGGGCGAGATGCTCGGGCGAAGGCAATCTCGGGGCGAAGACGAGACGATCCGGATCGACGCCCCGTTTAAGCGCCCCCTTCGCGAGATTGCTCTTGACGAGATCATTCGACTCCAAAAGCCAAAGGACGCTTCCGGGCGTCTCGATCAGAAGACGCATCCATATGTCGAAGAAATCAGGCGTAATCTTATAGCTGTTGTTAAAGGAGCAGAAGACGAACCCCTTTTCGGGCAGACCGCATTCGGCCCGGGTCGGCGTCAGATCGGCGATCAGGCGGCGCGTATCGTTCGGCTGATAGCAATGCGGCAAGTGAACGATCTTTTCGCTGAAGGCGCCTTGCTGATCCATTGGGAGGACGAAAGAATCGGCGATCACATAGTCGATGAAATCAGCCCCCATCGTTCCGGGAAAACCGATGAAGCTCACTTGGATCGGCGCCGGCCTGCGCGCCGCAATCCCCGTGCGCGCACCTTTGGTATAGCCTTTCAATTCCACCAGAATATCGATCTTGTCGGCATGGATGCGCGCTGCGGCCTCGTCATCCGACATGGCGCCAATATCGACGAAATGGTCGAAGGCCGCGCGCAGCCGCGCGCTCATCTCGCTGTGGTCGTCGGCGCCATGCGAATAGGCCGTGATCTCGAATCTCGAAGAATCATGGCGCTCGAACAGCTCCACGGTCAGAAGAGCCGTCGCATGGCGGCAAAAGTCGCTCGACAGATAGCCGATCCTGAGCTTCCGGCCGCGGGCGGACTCGCCCTTCGGATGCGCGAACGCCTTGACGCCGACCGCGACGCTTTCGGCGTATTTGCGGCTGATGGAGAGCTGCTCAGCCGCGCTCGTGCGCATTCCGAGGACGACGAAAGGATGCACGGGCTCAGGCTCGGACTCCATGAGGGCGCGGAGCTCGGCTTCCTCGGCGTCAATGCCGGCCCAGTCGCAGATCAGGCGCCGCTTGTGATGCAGCCACGCCCGCACCGCGAGCAATTTCGGATTGAGCTCGAGCGCCCTGCGAAAGGATTGGATAGCCTCGTCTAGCCTGCCGAGAGAATCGAGAGCGGCGCCCATGTTGACATGCGCTTCGGCGAGCGTCGGGCGCAAGGCGATCGCTTCCGCATAGGCGTTCACCGCCTCCTCGAAGGCCTCCTGACCTTGCAGCACATTGCCGAGATTGGCGTAGACCTGGGCGAAATTCGGCCGCAGCGCGATCGCCCGTTTATAGGCCTCGATCGCGGGTCCGGGCCGGCACAGATCCCTGAGAATATTGCCAAGACTGAAATAGGGCTCGGCCGCATCCGGCCTCAGCGCGATGATATCCTCGCAGACCGCGATAGCCTCTTCAGGACGGCTGAGTCGGCGTAAGACATTGGCGGCGTTCGAATGCGCCTCGACGAAGCTCGGATTGAGCGACGCCGCGCGCCGATAGGCCGCAAGAGCGGCATCCAGCTGACCCTGATCCTCGAGCGAGGCGCCGAGGTTCGAATGAGCTTGCGCGAAATTCGGGTCCAGGGCGATCGCCCGCCGCGCCGCCGCGGCCGAGTCCTCGCTCTTGCCCAAGGCGCGGTGGATCGCGCTGAGATTCGAGAAGGCTTCGACATAATCGGGTTGGACCGTGACCGCTCGGTCGACCAGCCGCGCCGCGACGTCATGGTCGCCGCGTTGATGCGCGATCAGGCCGAGATGGTGGAGGCAGACGAAATGGTCCGGACAGGTCGCGAGAATTTCCGCGTAGATCTCCTGCGCCTCGTCGTAGCGTCCCGCGCGAAAATATTCGAGAGCGATCACCAGTCGGTCTGGAATAGGCAATCCAGCCGTCGCCCCGCTCGCTACCGGCGCCTCGGATAGTCTTTCACTCTTTAGTCCCACCATGGCCAGTCTCTGCGCCGCCTGTTTCAATGCAAGCGCAAGCATTATGCAGTTTGGCTTGCCCCAAACATGCGAGCCTGGGCTCCCTTCATGGCGACGAGAATCCGAGACCGAGGCCTATGGCGCCGATCTGGACTTTTGGCTTGTTTTGGGAGGCGCGGAAGCAAATAGCCGGCGCGAAAGAAACGCCTAAAAGGGCAGGTTGAAGACGCGGCCGGGGACAAGCTCGCCTTTCTCGACAGCGCCCACGGCGATGACCACGCCGCCGCAGGCCGCATAGGCTGAGCCTGCGCTTGGGGCGTCGCTCCCGCGCAACAGCACGGACTGACCGCGCCTCAGCTTTGCGGCGGCGTCGCGATCGACGATGACTCGCGGCATCTCCATGAGGCCCGCCTCGACGCGGCGCATGGCGCTAGGCGCGGTTTCAACAAGAGCGTCCGTCAGATCCGCCAATGGAATCGCATCCGCCTCGCTGAACGGCCCGACGCGGGTCCGGCGCAAGGCCGAGACATGGCCGAGGCAGCCAAGCGCCCGGCCGAGATCGCGCGCGATCGCGCGCACATAAGTGCCTTTGCCGCAGCGCGCTTCGAAGACCGCTTCGTCGGGGTCCGCCGCGATGAGTTCGAGCATATGGATCGTCACCGGACGGCAGGCGAGATCGGGCGTCTCTCCGTCGCGCGCGAGATCATAGGCGCGCTCGCCATTGACCTTGATCGCCGAATAGGCCGGCGGCTTTTGCTCGATCGTCCCGATGAAGCGCGGCAGCAGGGCGCAAATGTCGGACTCGCTCGGCCTCGCGTCTGAGCGCGCCGTGACGGCGCCGTCGGCGTCATCGGTGTCGGTTTCGACGCCCCAACGCACCGTGAATCGATAAGCCTTTTCGCCGTCCTGGACAAAGGGCACGGTTTTCGTCGCTTCGCCGAAGGCGACCGGCAAGATCCCCGAAGCGAGCGGGTCGAGCGTCCCCGCATGCCCAGCCTTCTTGGCGTTGAAGATGCGCTTCAGCCTGGAGACCGCATGAGTCGAGGTCATGCCGACTGGCTTGTCGAGCACGACCCAGCCGTTGACGTCCTTGCGCGAGGATTTGGGCGCGCTCATTCGGTTTCATCCGATTTGATGAGGTCCTGCTTGACCTTGGGCGAATCGAGGAGGGCGTCGATCTTCGCGCCATAGTCGAAGCTTGGATCGGCCTTGAACCTGATCTCGGGCGCGAATTTGAGATTGACGCGCCGCGCGATCTCGCCGCGCAGGACTTTCTTGTTCCGCTCAAGCGCCGCGAGAATGTCGCTGACGTTCTTGCCGCCGAGGGGCATGACATAGATCGTCGCGAGCTTCAAATCGGGGCTCATGCGAACGTCGGGAACTGTCACGACCTGACCTTCGAGGACGGCGTCGTTGACCGCCGCGCGGGTTAGAAGCTCGGACATTGTGTGGCGGACAAGTTCGCCGACGCGCAGCATTCTCTGCGAAGGCTCGCCGCCGTGGTGATGGACTCTGGACATGAAAACTCCGGCGCTTTTCAGCGCTGATCTTCGGGCTATTCGTCACTCTGAAAAGCGATCAGCCACTCAGGGCGCGGATCATGATCTTTCCGCGTGCATTTCGATCCAATCGCGAAGGGATACAAGAGCAAACGTGAGACGAACTTTCAATTGACCGGCCTGATCATCGGCTTGACCTTGCAATATCGGCGCTTTGTCTTGCGCTTCGTTGTTCGGTTCCCTTAGCCTTGCAACAGACCGTTTGAGCGACACAACATTAAATACGAATTGGCCCATCCTATTCCAATCCGGATAAGGCCATTCCCCTATTAATTGTTCTGCTCTGGCTCCGACGAGGCAACTGCCGCCCTGTTGGGCGGCAGCTTCAAAGACTTTCTCAATGGCGACCCCCGCGCTCAAACCGCCCGCGTCACAGCGAGCGCTTGATCTCATGCACATTGTAGCATTCGATGACGTCGCCTTGACGCATGTCCTGATAGTTCTCGAAAGCCATGCCGCACTCCTGGCCGGCGACGACCTCCTTGACCTCGTCCTTGAAGCGCTTGAGGGTCGAGAGCTTGCCTTCGTGCACCACGACATTGTCGCGGATGAGCCGCACATGCGCGCCGCGCTGCACCGTTCCATCCGTGACCCTGCAGCCTGCGACCTTGCCCACCTTCGAAATATTGAAGACTTCCAGGATCTCGGCGTTGCCGAGCATTTCTTCGCGCAGCGTCGGCGCGAGCAAGCCGGACATGGCCGCTTTCACGTCATCCACGAGATTATAGATGATGTTGTAATAGCGGATTTCAATTCCCGCCTGCTCGGCCAAGGCCCGCGCTTCCTTGTGGGCGCGCACATTGAAGCCTATGACCGCGGCATGCGACGCTTCCGCCAAGGTGATGTCGGATTCCGTAATGCCGCCGACGCCGGCGTGAATGACCCGCGCCGCAACTTCGTCGGTATTGAGCTTTTCGAGTGTCGCGATGATCGCTTCGACCGAACCCTGAACGTCGCCCTTGATGACGAGCGGGAATTCCTTGCGGCCGGCGGTCTTCAGCTGGCTCATCATATCGGCGAGCGAACCGCGCGCCAGAGTGCCGCGGGCGGCGGCCTTCTCGCGCTTCTGCCGCTCGCGATATTCGGTAATCTCGCGCGCTCTCGCTTCGCTCTCCACGACGGCGACCCGGTCGCCAGCCTCCGGCGAACCGGAAAAGCCCAGAACCTCGACCGGCGTCGAGGGGCCGGCCTCTTGCGCGGCCTCGCCCTTGTCGTCGAGGAGGGCGCGCACCCTGCCCCATTGCGAGCCGCCGACGATGACGTCGCCGACCTTCAACGTGCCGCGCTGGACGAGCACGGTGGCCACCGGACCGCGGCCCTTGTCGAGACGCGCCTCGATGACGGTGCCCTCGGCCGGACGCGCCGGATTGGCCTTAAGGTCGAGCAACTCCGCCTGCAAAGCGATCAGATCGAGCAATTTGTCGAGATTGATTTTCTTCGTCGCCGAAACCTCGACCTCGAGCGTCTCGCCGCCGAGAGTCTCGACCTGGACTTCATGTTGCAGCAATTCGCTGCGCACGCGCTCGGGCTTGGCGTCGGGCTTGTCGATCTTGTTGATCGCCACGATGATCGGAACGCCGGCGGCGCGCGCATGCGCGATCGCTTCCGCCGTTTGCGGCATGACGCCGTCATCGGCGGCGACCACCAGCACGACAATATCCGTCACCTTGGCGCCTCTTGCGCGCATGGCGGTGAAGGCGGCATGGCCGGGCGTGTCGATGAACGTGACCGGGGCGCCGTTCGGCGCGACGATCTGATAGGCGCCGATGTGCTGGGTGATCCCACCCGCCTCCCCCGAGACGACATTGGCGTGGCGGATGGCGTCGAGCAGCGAGGTCTTGCCGTGATCGACATGGCCCATGATCGTCACCACCGGCGGCCGCGGCAAAAGACTTTCCTCGGCGTCCGGCGCATCGAAGAGGCCTTCCTCGACATCCGATTCGGCGACGCGCTTCACCGTGTGGCCGAGCTCCTCGGCGATGAGCTGCGCCGTGTCGGCGTCGATCACATCAGTGATTTTCGCCATCTGGCCTTGCTTCATCAAGAGCTTGATGACGTCGACGCCGCGCTCGGACATTCGGTTGGCGAGTTCCTGGATCGTGATCGTCTCCGGCAGAATCACCTCGCGCGCGAGCTTTTCCTTGGTTTCGTTGACATGGCCCTTGAGGCGTTGAACGCGACGGCGGAAGGCGGCGACGGAGCGGGTCCGCTCCTCCTCTTCCCCGGTCACATTGGCGACCGTCAGGCGGCCGCGGCTCTTTTGCTCTGCGCCCTTGACCGGACGCGGAACGATGACTTTTGTCGGCATGCCGGGACGGCGAAGAATGCGTTTAGCTTCCTCCTCCTCCACAGTCGCTGGCCGCGCCGCCGCGGTTGCGCCGACAGCGGCGGCGGCGCCTGGCGCGGCAGCGAATGACGGCGCTTTGCGCGCGACGGTCGAAACCGGCGCGGGGCCGGGCTCGCCGCCCGCCAAGCGACGCTTGGCCTCCTGCTCCGATCGACGCTTTGACTCCGCCTCTTGCGTGCGGCGGGCCTCCTCCCGCGCGCTTGCGCGCCTCAGCCGCAGCGCGTTCCTCACGCTCGCGCGCCTCCCGCTCCTCGCGCGCTTTCGCTTCGATCTCGGCGCGCTTGCGCTCCTCGACCTCGCGCTCATGCGCGCCGGAAAGGGCCCGCGACCGGGCCCCGCTCTTCCTCCGTCAAGGAGCGCAAGATGACGCCAGAGGGCGCGCGGCGGAGGTTTGCGGGCGCGGGCCTTGGCCTGCGGACGCGGCGGCGCGGCGATGGGCGCGGGCGGCGGCGCAGGAGTCTCGGGCGCGGCCCGTTTCGCGCGGCGGATGCGCCTCGCCAACCGTGACGGCGCGGCGCTTCACCTTCTCGACGACAACCGCTTTCGTGCGCCCATGCGAAAAGCTCTGGCGCACGATCCCCGCTTCGACCGGTCGCTTCAAGGACAGCGTTTTGGTCGGCGCGACGCTCAGCGTATGATCAGCGGGGTTCTTGGTCTCACTCATCAGTTTTGCATTCCCCGGGGCTCGCGCCCATTCGAATTCGGTTGCGCCGGATCTGGAAAGCCGGCCCCAAAGCATTTTCGGGCGAAGCTTCCGCCGGTCGCCATTCGAAACGCTTTTATTCAAAATCCTGGAGCTTTTTCGTGTTTCCATGGAAACACGAAAAAGCTCCAAACTTCAATTCCGGTCCGCTTCCGGACCGGACGGCAGATTAGGCGCCCGCGTCTGCGGCGATCCCGATCGGTAAAGCCTCAACCTGCGGCACCGTGCAAGGAAAGCGTCGCTCGCCGAGCCTGCAATCAACGCTGCATGTATCACATTTGTACGCCCCAATGCCAAATCCAATTGGCCGGAACAAAACAGTTCGACGCGCGGCCTCGCGGACTCGGACCCGAAACGCCGTCGCAAGCTCTGGCCGAGCTTGCGGGCACCGTCCGCGCCGCATTCCGACGCATCGATCAGGCCGGCGACGGCTCCAGCGGCGATCGTCTCTTCGACCTTGCCGAAACCGGCGACGACGAGGCCGGCCTTGTTGGCGATCGACAGAGCCTGCAAGCAATCCTGAGTCAAAAGCGCCTCGATCTCATCCGCCAGAGCCTCTGACGCGACGACCTTCGTCTTGAACCCGCGCGCAAAGGCCTGCCGCTTAACCGCTTCGGCGACCCGATCGGCCCGCCCCGTCACCCAAACGCCGCGCCCCGGCAATTTGCGCCTTATGTCGGGGACCACGATGGCCCCGGGCCCGACGACGAAGCGAATCATGTCCTCGGGCGAACCCTTCGCCCGCGTGACGATGCAGGTTCGCTCCGGCCCGGCTTCCGCATCGGCGCGTTCGGCCTTAGCCAACATAAATGCTCCTATTCGTCGATCTCTTGCGCGGCTGGCTCTGCCTCGGCCGGCTCCGGCTCGGCTTCGATCCAGCCCGCCTTGACCCGCGCGGTCATGATGAGGGCCTCCGCCTCCTCGCGCGAGATCTCAAATCCATCCAAAAAGCCAGCGTGCTTGGTCGTCTCGCCATCCTTGCGCTCGCTCCAGCCAATGAGATCGTCGGTGACGCAGCCCGCGAGATCCTCGACGGTCTTGACGTCGTTCTCGCCAAATTTGACGAGCATCGCGGTCGTCACGCCCGACACGTCCTTGAGTTCGTCGGAAACGCCGAGCTCGCGCCGCCGCGCATCCTGCTCCGCCTCAATCTTGGCGAGATAGTCATGCGCGCGAGTCTGAATTTCCGCCGCGGTGTCCTCGTCGAAACCTTCGATCGTCGCCAGCTCCGCCACTTCCACGAAAGCCAGCTCCTCAACCGAACGGAATCCTTCGGAAGCGAGCAATTGGCCGACGACCTCGTCGACGTCGAGCGCGTTCATGAACGTATTCGTGCGTTCGACGAATTCCTTTTGGCGGCGCTCCGATTCCTCGGCCTCGGTCAGGATGTCGATGTCCCAGCCGGTGAGCTGCGAAGCGAGCCGGACATTTTGGCCGCGCCGGCCGATCGCCAGCGATAATTGGTCATCGGGCACGACGACTTCAATGCGGGCGGAATCCTCGTCGAGCACGACCTTGACGACCTCGGCCGGCTGCAAGGCGTTGACGATAAAGGTCGCGGCGTCCGGCGACCAGGGGATGATGTCGATCTTCTCGCCTTGCAATTCATTGACGACCGCCTGCACGCGCGACCCGCGCATGCCGACGCAGGCGCCGACCGGATCGATCGACGTATCGCGCGACACCACCGCGATCTTGGCGCGCGATCCCGGATCGCGGGCGACCGACTTCACCTCGATGACGCCATCATAGATTTCCGGCACTTCCTGGCGAAACAGCTTGGCCATGAATTGCGGATGCGTGCGCGACAGGAAAATCTGCGGTCCCCTTTGCTCCCGGCGCACGTCATAAACATAGGCGCGGACGCGATCGCCCGGCCGGAAAACCTCGCGCGGGATCATTTCATCGCGTCGGATCGTCGCCTCTCCGCGCCCGAGATCGATGATGACATTGCCATATTCGACGCGCTTCACGACGCCGTTGACGATGTCGCCGATCCTGTCCTTATATTCCTGGTACTGCCGGTCGCGCTCGGCTTCGCGGACCTTCTGGACGATCACCTGTTTCGCCGATTGCGCAGCGATCCGGCCGAAATCAAAGGGCGGCAAGGTTTCGGCGATCCAGTCGCCGACCTGAGCCGCCGGATTTTTCTTGCGCGCCTCGGCCACCGTGATCTGGGTGGCGTCATTGTCGATCTGGTCGACGACGAGAAGCAGACGCGAAAACCGGATCTCGCCGGTCTTCGGATTGATCTCGGCGCGAACTTCCGTCTCCTGGCCGTAGCGGGAGCGGGCCGCCTTCTGAATGGCGTCCTCCATCGATGAGAGGACGATCTGTCGGTCGATCGATTTCTCCCGCGCGACGGCGTCGGCAATCTGCAGGAGTTCGAGCCGATTGGCGCTGACTGCCATTTTGTCTCCCCTATTTCGCTGACGGGCGCTGAGGACCGCGGGGCGCAGTCGTCTGCGCCTTGCCCGATCTGGCGTTCGTAACTTTGGATTGCTTGAATTGCGACTTCACCCCGGCCGGCAAAAGCGGCTTGGACTTGGACTCTTTGGACGCTGCGAAGCGGCCGGGTCCTCGCAGCGGTCGCGGCTGAGGCCCGTCGGATTTCGCGGCGAGATCATCCGCCTCGTCTTCCGTTTCACTTTCCCCGGCGAGCGTCGCCTTGGCCGCCCGCAGCGATTGCCGGATCAGCGCCTCGGTCAACATAAGCTTTGCTTCGGCGATGTCGCGAAGCGCAAGCTTGACTTCGACAGCCTCATCGGGCTTGGCGTCATTGCGCTCGAAATTAACGACCGCAGCCTGGCCCTCGCCTTCGATTTCGCCAATATAGCCGCGGAAGCGCTTGCGTCCGTCAATGGCCGTGGTCAACTCGACGCGCGCCTCCTGCGCCAAGGCGCGCCGGAAATCCGAGGCCCGCACCAGGGGCCGGTCGATGCCGGGCGACGAAATCTCGAGCCGATAGGCTTGCTTCACAGGGTCCTCGACATCGAGGACGGGCGATAGAGCCGCGCTCACGATCTCGCAATCATTGACATTCATCGACCCGTCCGGCCGCTCCGCCATGATCTGCACCGTCGTCCCCGCCTGCGCCGAAAGCTTGACCCGAACCAGCCGGTAGCCGAGATCGGCGAGAACCGGCCGCGCGATCTGCGCGATCCGAAGGGCCACGCCGGTCTCTTCTACGAAACGGGGTTCGTCGAGCAAATTTTGCAACTCTATATCTGAGACCCTGTTGTCGTGATCCAAACCCAGTCGATCCCACCTCTGTCGGTATTTCGCCGGTCTGCTCCGGACTTGCTAAAGATGCTCGGGCGCCGCGCTTCGACGGCAATAAAAAAGAGCGGGTCCTGCGGGGCCCACTCTCCATAATGCGATCATCTCAGCGAGACAAACGTTATGAGAAGGATGAATGCGCGCAATATAGGCGCTTCCCCCGGCCTGCGCAAGCGGCGCGAGGCGCAATAAGACAGGCCTTCGCTCGTTAATCAGTCCCCAGGCCGTGTGGCGGCTAACTGAAGCGGCGGCGGCCCGGCGCCGAAACTTCAATTGAGACTGGGGCTTCCAACATCAGCGCAGAAGCGCCGATCACAAAAGATATTGCTCGTTGATCGTCAGCCCCAAACGGTCATTGGCCTCGACGAATTCAGTGATGAACTCATGCAGCCCGATGTTGAAGATCTCTTTCGTCGTGGCCTCTTCGAGCCGGCTCATGACTTGATGCGCCTGCGCCTGCGCCGGTCCCGAGCGGCCATAGGCCTTGGCGATCGCGTCGAGGAAGCGGACGATATTGCCATAGCAGGCGATCAGCGAGCGCGGCATTTCGGCCTTGAGGATCAGGAGATCGGCGATAAGCCAGGGCTTCACGCTTTCGCGATAGACCCAATGATAGGCCGTGAGCGCCGAGACGGCCCGAAGGATCGCGGTCCACTGGAAATAATCGAGCGATCCGCCGACCGTCTCGTGCTCGGGCAGAAGGACATGATATTTCACGTCAAGGATGCGGGCGGTGTTGTCGGCGCGTTCGACAAAGAGGCCGAGGCGCGAGAACCAATAGGCGTCATTGCGCAGCATGGTGCGATAGACGGAGCCGTCATAATCGAGGGAGGTCTTTTTCACGAATTCGAGGAAGCGCGATAAATCCTCTCGGTCATAGCGGCCGCGTCCGATGTTGCTCTTTTCGAATCGCTTGAGCTCGATCCAGGCCCCGTTGATCGCCTCCCAGACTTCGCCCGTCAGCGCCGTCCGCACAGCCCGAGCGTCGGCCCGGGCGAATTCGATGCAATTGCGGATCGACGACGGATTATCCTGCGCGAAAGTGAGATATTCGACGACGCTCGCCTCTTCGATCACGCGGCGCGTGGCGCGAAAACCATCCGCGGCGCCGGAAGATTCGAGAGCGCTCTCCCATTCCGTGCCGGTCCCGGAATAGCTCATCGGCAATGCGGCGAGGCGCTGCGTCGCCTCGACGATGCGCGCAAGAAAATCGGCCCGCTCCACGTAGCGCGCAAGCCAGAATAAATTGTCAGCGGTACGGGAAAGCATTGCCTCTTTTTATTGCAGTTTCAGGAGAGGGAGCGACAGACTGCCGAAAGAAAGCGCGGTTCAAACATTAAGATGAAGCGATCTCCCGATTCGCGTCGAGGCGCAAGATTTCTCAAGCATAACGCAGCGATACGGCGCGCGCCTGCCGGAACGGAGCAGCAAAACAAGAATCTGGATCGCAGTCCCTGTGACGGCCAAAAGCGAAAAGACTGGGGGGCTGCTCCAGATCATGCGGTCTGGGCCTGGCTTTGCAAAGGGGCGACATCGTCGAAAATTCGATCTTCCACGATCCAAGTATCCTTTGTGCCTCCGCCCTGGCTGGAGTTGACGACAAGCGATTTTTCGATCAGGGCGACCCTCGTCAAACCGCCCGGAACAACGCGCACGCCATCCGCGCCAGTGAGGACAAAGGGCCGCAAATCGACATGGCGCGGCGCAATGCCAGCGTCGAAAAACGTCGGGCAGGTCGAGAGGCCGAGCGTCGGCTGGGCGATGAAATGATCGGGATCGCGGGCGAGCTTGGCCGCGAAGACTTCGCGTTCGGCCTTTGTCGCATGCGGCCCGACGAGCATCCCATAGCCGCCCGAACCGCTGACTTCCTTGACGACAAGATCGGCGAGATTGTCGAGCACATAGCGCAAGGCTTCGGGCTCGCGGCAGCGCCAGGTCGGCACATTCTTCAAGATCGCCTTTTCGCCGAGATAGAAATCGATGATGTCCGGCATGTAAGTGTAGATCGCCTTGTCGTCGGCGATTCCGGTGCCGACGGCATTGGCGAGCGTGACGTTGCCGGCCTGATAGGCGCGCATCAGCCCGCGCGCGCCGATCACCGAATCGGCCCTGAACACGGCCGGGTCGAGAAAGTCGTCGTCGATCCGGCGATAGATCACGTCGACCCGCTTGGCGCCCTGCGTCGTGCGCATGTAGACGATGTCGTCCTCGACGAAAAGATCGCGGCCTTCGACGAGTTCGACGCCGAGCTTGTCCGCGAGGAAAGAATGTTCGTAATAGGCCGAATTGAACCGCCCGGGCGTCAAAACCGCAATCGTCGGCTCGCCGCTGGCGGCTGGCGGCGAGACCGAGCGCAGGGAGGCGAGCAGCGCGTCCGGATAATTCTCGACCGGGGCGACGCGATGCTCTGCGAAAAGATCCGGCGCGAGGCGCATCATGACCTCGCGATTCTCCAGCATGTAGGAGACACCGGACGGCGTGCGGACATTGTCTTCCAGCACGTAAAAATCGTCCTCGCCGGTGCGCACGACGTCGATTCCCGCGATATGGACGAAAATGTCGTGAGGCGCCCGCACGCCGAGCATTTCCCTGCGGAATTGGGGATTGCGCAAGACGAGATCGGCCGGGATCCGCTCCGCCTTGATGATCTCCTGGCGGGAATAGACGTCAGCCAGGAAAAGATTAAGCGCCTTCACCCTTTGGATGAGGCCGGCCTCCAGCAGGGCCCATTCTGAACGCAGCATCACGCGGGGAATGATGTCGAAGGGAATCAGCCGCTCACCGGCGTCTTTCTCGCCATAGACCGAAAAAGTAATGCCGATGCGGCGAAACAGGAGCTCGGCGTGAGAGCGACGAGAGGCCAAAAGCTCGGCCGGCGTCGCCGCGAGCCAGCGGGCGATCTTCCCATAGACCGGACGAATCCCGCCGTCGGCCAAGGTCATTTCATCGAAGCACCGCTCCTCTTGCAATTGCTTGCGCTCCTCGGAATGCCTGAACTTCATTTCGCGGTCGGCTCAACGTAAAACAGCATTTACCATACCAAATGCTTGCGAACCTGTCTGGACCGAAGGCCGGAAGCAGAGCGACCGAGCATTCGCCAAGTAATACGCCAAGGCCGCGGCGAGGACCTGAAGCGCGGCCATCATGGTTAACATTTCGGAAACGGTTCGGCGCTAGTCCTTCGCCCTCCCCTGGAGGCGGGCTCTCTGGTTCGCCTTGCGAGCCTCCTTCTGAACAGCTAGCGAATGGAGCGCCCGATGAGTTTTGCGCCGAACTCAAGATTTGCCCTTTTCCAAGACGAGCCCATGCGCCGGCGGGCGACAGGCAATTCGGTGGCGCAGGTTCTGCGCCTTATCCTTCTCGGGGCGCTCATTGCGCTCGGCGTCGGCCTCGCCATGCTGGCAGGGGCTCGCCATGCGACGGCAGCCTACGGGCCTATTTTACGGATCGGGCTCGATTCAGGAGTCAGCGCTCAACTGGAGAAACGCCTATGAATCCGATTCGCATTGCAGCGCTTGCCGCCGCCGCGAGCTTGACCGCGCTTGGCGGCGCGGCGCTCGCCCCCGCCTTCGCGGAACTGACGGTGGAGGTCGGCGGCGCGCCTATGCGCCCTTCAAAAAATATCATCGAAAACCTGACCAATTCGAAGGATCACACGGTGCTGGTTGCGGCGGTCATGGCCGCCGATCTCGCCGAGACATTGCAAGGCGCCGGCCCTTTCACGGTTTTCGCTCCGGTGAACAAGGCTTTCGAGAAACTGCCGAAGGGCGCGATGGATGCGCTTCTGAAGCCGGAGAACAAAGAAGCCTTGGCTGCGCTTCTCACCTATCACGTCATCCCCGGCAAATATTCCACAGCCGATTTTGTCGCCGCGATCAAGAAGGGCGACGGCAAGGCGCTGTTCAAAACGGTTGAAGGCGAGGAGCTCACGATCGAGCAGGATGGCCGCAAGCTCATCGTCATCGGCGCCAAAGGCGACAGATCGATCGTGACGATTCCCGACGTCAGCCAGAAAAACGGCCTCATTCACGTGGTCGACGGCGTGCTCTCGCCGAAGAGCTGATCGCCGCGACATCGTTGGATGGTCCGTCGGCGGAACGCGACCCTGATTTCGCCTCGGCTTAGAAACGCAGCTTACCGGAGCGGACATGAACCATTGCGCACCCGGAGGAGCTGCGCCAACTCGCCGACTTGTCCGCGGGCGCCGAAGCGCGGGATTGCGGCAAGACTGGCGACGCCTTCCATGGCTTCTATCGCGAGACTTGGCCATTGCCGCTCATCGGGCTTTAAACGCGCGTCATTCGGACCTGCTTTGAGCCCCGCTGGGGGCTTCCCGAGCCGACCGCATTTCGTCCGAATAGAAGCGGCAACGGCCTCGCAGGCGTAATTTCACTTGGAAATAATTTCGCCATTAAACTGTTTATTTTGATTCTATCGGCCAGGAATGTCATAATTCCCCGCCTCCAGCGCATGTCCCGACGGGATGGATTGATTGATCCAAAAGGAAATGCGCCAGATCGGCAAGTTGAAGCATGTCGAAGTCGAAAATGCTTTTTCAAAGACATGCTCCGGCTCTTTGAATTTGGGCGATTTCTTTTCGATCGCGTGGCCCCACGCTTTCGGGAAGCGCTCCAAGGTCCTTGTTTTCGCATGATCTTGATCCGCGACGCCGGTTTCAGCCTTTGCGGATCGGGCTCACGTTTAGAGGTTGAGCGTGGCTAAGTGATCGAACAGGCGATGGTATTCGCGCTCGGGTTTTTGATCGCAGGGCTGATCGCCCTTGCGATCGCGCCCGCGTTTTGGAGCCGCGCGATCCGACTGTCGCGACGTCGGATCGAAATGCAGATCCCGCTGTCGGCCCGGGAAATCCTCGCCGAACGCGATCTGCTCAGAGCCGAATTCGCGGTCGAGCGCCGTCGGCTCGAACAAAAGTTCGAAGGTCTCAACCTAGCCCGCGCAAACGACCTGGGCGAGTTTGGACGTCGTGCGACGATTATCGCGGAACAGCAAGCGGATTTGGCCGCGCTCGATCGGCGAAATGCTGAACAAGAGGCCGAACTCGCCGCGCTTCAACGCGCTTTGGCGGAGACCACGGCCGCATTCGCCACGACCGAGACGGCCCTCTATAGCGCGAGCGGTCTCTTCCAACGCAGAGACGCGGAGCTGCTCGACGCTCGGGCCGACCTGGCTGCGGTGCGAGCCCTCTCCGAAACCCAGCGCGCGAGGGCGACGGCGCTCGAGAATGAGATTGCGGAGCAGAAAAAAAACCTCGCGGCAAAGTCCGCGGAGATCCTTCGTTACGAGCAAGAACTCGTGTCGATGCGGCTCGAGCATGACGCTGATCTCGCCACTCTCAAGGTCACTGCCGCCAAGCTCGCAGACCGGGAAGAGGCGCTCAAAGCCGCCGAAAAACGTGAAATGGACTTGCAGCGACGCAGCAAGCAGCAAGTCGAAACGACGCGCGCCGTCGAGCGCAGGCATATTGAAAAAATCGATCGTTTGCGCGCCGCGGAAGCCGCCGCGCATCAGGCGCTCGCCGACGTGCGCGCAAATTGCGATAGTCTCACGCTGGAATTGGCCGACTTGCGCCAGGCGGACGGGTGGCGACATGCCGCGTCGGTTTCGCCCGAGCGCGAAGAAAATATGATTTTGCGTCAGAAAATCCATGAGATCGGAGCAGCGATTATTCGCACGGCGAACGGCAGCGCCGCCCCGGCTCTCGAAGACGCTTCAACTCAGGACGAGGACGAGGCTCTTGCAAGGCATGCCGGCCGCGCTCTGGCCAAGGCGGGCGGCGCGGCTTCGTCCAAATAGAGCGTCTCCAAGGCGTCCCTATGCGCGCTGGTTTGGCTTCGACCAAAACCCGGCGGTTTAAGGATTTGGCCCCGGCGGCAATGCTATTTCACTTTTCCCGAACCGGCGCGGAAGACGGCCGATGGACCCGATCGAGACGCTTTTTACCGCCGCCGCCGCCGCGCGGGCCAATGCTTACGCGCCTTATTCGGGCTTCGCGGTGGGAGCGGCGATCCGAACGCCCTCAGGCGCGATTTTTTCGGGGGCCAATGTCGAAAATGCCTCGTACCCGGTCGGGACATGCGCGGAGGCAGGCGCCATCGCTGCGATGGTCGCCGCAGGGGAAACGCGCATCGCCGAAATACTCATTATCGGCGACGGCGAGGCTTTGGTCACGCCTTGCGGCGCCTGCCGCCAACGAATCCGCGAATTCGCCCAAGAAGACGCGGAGATCCATATAGCCGGCCCAAACGGCGTTCGAGCCAGCTTCACGATTGCAGAGCTTCTGCCGCAAGCTTTCGGCCCAGCTATAGTAAAGCCTTAGGCGCCATGAGCCGTGCGCGACGCGGAACAGGCTAGAGCAGAGGTTGCGATAAAAAAAAGCCCCGGCATTGCGGCCAGGGCTCAGATGCGAGGGAAGTCGCGCTTCAGGCTGCGCGAAGGTTGCCCGCGGAAGACTTGCCGGTCCGCTTGTCGGCAATCACTTCGTAATTGATCTTCTGACCTTCCTGCAGATGACGTAAGCCTGATTGCTCGACCGCACTAATGTGGACGAACACGTCCTTGCCGCCGTCGTCTGGCTGTATGAAGCCGTATCCTTTGTCCGGATTAAACCACTTCACAGTTCCCGTAGTCATATAGGCTATCCTTAGAGTCGTAAAAAAGCTGGCGTCAAAATATGGACGCCGGTGTGCATCGTCGTTTTACGGAGGAGGTCGTCAGCAGACGCAAAAATGCGAGGCCAAGTCGTCGGCAAAAACACGACACTTGATAACATATGTCGATATCGAGATCAAAACAAGGGGCATCATCACTTTGCGGTCCGCCCCGGCGACCCGCCCCCGCGATTCCGCAGAGCCAATGGCGCCGGTCCCTTTCAAGCTACAGCCGCGAACGTTCGCGGCTATGTCATCAGCGCGATAAGTCCCTTGAGCAGCGCGACCGGAGTCGGCGGGCAACCGGGGATATGGAGGTCGACTGGGATGACCGTCGAGACGCCGCCGAGGCAGGCGTAGCTTCCGGCGAACAGCCCCCCGTCCAATGCGCAGTCGCCGGCGGCGACGACCCATTTCGGCGCCGGCGTCGCTTGATAGGTCCGCAGCAGCGCCTCGCTCATGTTCTTCGTCACCGGCCCCGTGACCAGGAGGACGTCGGCGTGGCGGGGCGATGCCACGAAGCGGAGTCCGAACCGCTCAAGGTCATAGAAAGCGTTGGCAAGAGCGTTGATCTCGAGCTCGCAACCATTGCACGAACCAGCGTCGATCTCGCGGATCGATAGGCTGCGTCCGAGCCTGGCGCGCGCCTTGTGATCGACTTCGGCCGCGAAGGCGGCCAGCTCGGCGTCTTCCACCCCCGGCGCGGGCTCCGTGAGCGGCCCTTTGATGATGCTTTTGAATAGAATCTTCCGCATGGCGAGAGCCCTAGGATCACGTTTTCGCGGCTTGACCGGAATGAAAGCAGCCCTTTCGAAATTGCTGGTCCGCCATGACTTCAATCTTCCGACATATCATCCAAGTATCTTTGGACTGCGGCGGCGTTGCTTTAAAAATGCAGCCGCCCGGCATAACGACGCCGCGAGCATCCGCGTGGTCGCCGCCATCATTGACATGGCGCGCTGCCCAAGGGAAGCCGGCCATGAGATCAAGCAATGGACGCCGCGACGCTCTCTCGATCGAAAGGTTCATGACGTGACCGCGCCATCCCCCACCTTGATCTTCGATCTCGGCAATGTGCTCATCCGCCACGACAATGAGCTTCTTTACGACCGGTTGGCCGCGTGCTGCGCCGACCCGGCGGCGGCGCGGCCGCATTTGGCGGCTTGGCTGAGCGACGAGGACATCGGCTGCGGTCGGCTGAGCATCGAAGCGCTGCACGCGCGACTCGCGGCCGATCATGGCTTCGAGGAAACATATGCACATTTCCTTGAGCTATGGAGCAGCCATTTCAGCGAAGAGCCCGGCATGGAGCCGGTGATTCGCGCGCTCGCCAGGCGCCATCGCGTCGTCTTGTTCTCCAACACCAACGCCGCGCATGTGGAGCATATCAGGGCGAACTACCAAGTCTTCGACCATCTCCATGCGGCCTATCTGTCGCATGAATTAGGTCTCGTAAAACCCGACGCCGACTCGTTCCTCAAAGTGCTCGAAATGGAAGGGCGCCCTGCGGAAGATTGCATTTTCATCGACGACCGCGCCGAAAACACCGCCGCAGCGGCTGCTCTCGGCATGAGGACGGTGACATTCGCCGGCCGCCACGCTTGCCTCGCGGAATTGGACCGGTACGGCGTCCCCCTCGAATTCTGAGGGAAGAGAGAAATACGCGCCTTAAGCTAATCGGCCGATTTGTGATTCTTATTTGATCATAAATTCGGATTTGGCAACCGAAGAACCAGTCCATCGATTTCGGCGCTCACGAGAATCATGCAGGTGAGACGGCTATTGTCCTGTTTCGTCATGGCCAAGCTGTCGATCATCATCTGCTCCAGCTCATGCGGCGGCTTGAGCCGTCCAAGCCAAGCCTCGTCAACATAGACATGGCATGAGCCACAGCTACACGTCCCGCCGCATTCCCCGCGAATGGTGGGGATCTCGTTTTGCTGCCCGACCCGCATGAGGATTGCGCCATTTTCAGCTTCGACCGGATGCGGCGTTCCATCGAATTCAATAAATGTAATCTTGGTCATCTCGGCCCTGCTTTTAGGTTCGGACTCAGATCGAATTTCGTAAGCGAAACGTGAGATCGAGATGAGCAAGGAGCGCGCCAGCAGTTCGAAGCCGGATTTTAAAGGCATTTCCCTAATCTAAAGATCGACCCCCGAATAAGAGCAATTGAACGACTTGTTGCAGAGCGGAAAATCGGCGACGATATTGCCCTCGATCGCGGCTTCGAGCACCGGCCATTGGAACCAGGACGGATCGCGCAAATGGCAGCGCTCGATGCGCGCATCGGCGTCGAGGCGCACATAGGCGAGAATGTCGCCGCGAAACCCTTCGACGACAGCCACGCCCTCGCCGCGCCTGCCAGGCGCAACGGGCGCGCGCACGGGACCATCAGGGGGCATGGAATCGAGGATCTGCTCGACAAGCGAAAGACTCTGCTCGACTTCGCGGATGCGAATCCACACCCTCGCGTTGACGTCGCCTTCTTCCAAGGTCGGAACTTCGAAACGAAGCGCGTCATAGGGCGGATAGGCGAGGTTCCGCCTCGCATCAAAGCTCCGCCCGGAAGCGCGGCCGATATAGCCGCCACAACCATATTGCCGCACAAGCGCGGGCTGCGCGACGCCGGCGCCGACTGTCCGGTCTTGCAGCGAGGCGGTGTTGTCGTAAAGTTCGACCAGCGGCGGGAAAGCTTGGCGCGCGACGCCGACGAGATCCCGGATTCGCGCGGCCCCCTGCGGCGCGAGATCGGCGGCAACGCCGCCGGGCGCGATGGCGTCCATCATCAGGCGATGCCCGAAACAGGCCGCCGCCGCGCAAGACGCGCTCGCGCAGCACGCCGCAATGGGCGTGCATCAGCGCGAAGGCGACATCGTTGCAGATCGCGCCAATATCGCCGAAATGGTTCGCGAGGCGTTCGAGCTCGGCCATCAGCGCGCGCAGCCAAATCGCACGCGGCGGAACCTCGATTTCGAGCGCCGCCTCGACGGCGCGGGCGAAAGCCAAGGCGTAGGCGACCGTGCTGTCGCCCGAAACCCGCCCGGCGAATTGCGCGGCCCGCTCGATCGTCGCGCCGGCCATCAAGCGCTCGACGCCCTTATGCGTATAGCCCAGCCGCTCTTCGAGCCGCACGACCGCCTCGCCATTGGCGGTGAAGCGGAAATGGCCAGGCTCGATAACGCCGGCATGCACCGGCCCAACCGGAATCTGGTGCAGACCTTCGCCATCCGACTCCAGAAACGCGTATGGCGGCGCTGGCGGCGACGGTTCGGGCCTCGTTCCAAGCGGATGGCGCACGCCCCAGTGGCCATGGTCGAGCCAAAGCCGGGGATCGGCCGACCCCATGGGCTCCAGTCCGAACAGATCGCGGATCGTGCGCTCCAGGCGGATTGCTGGGGGATGCGAGCGCCCGAGCGAGGGGAATATCTCGCTCGGGCATTTATGGGTGACGACAGCGACCTCGTTCGCCGCTTCGTCAAGGAGAGCCATGTGGACCGCATCTTGAGCGCCCCATAGTCCGAACAGCGTCCAACGACCTGCCGCGAGCTGCCCCGCGAGCGAGCGCCAGAGATCGAAGTCCACCACGCGACGCGGCCATGGTCTATGGTCTGCTATGGCCAGGCCATCGGCGAGCGCGGCGGCGAGCGTCGGCATGTCTTACTTCTCCTAGAGCGCTTCCCGATCAGATGGGAATCGTCTGATCAAAGGCATCGCTCAAATTCAGAAAGTTGGAGCATGTTCTGATCGAAAAAGTCGATCAACTTTTTCGGAACATGCTCTATCCAAGCAGGCCGGCGACATGCTGGAACCAGGCGACGAGCGGCGGCGGCAAATAGATCCCAGCCATCAGAACGAGAGCGAGATGGCCGGACATCGGCAAGTATGAGGCTTGCGCGGGGGCGTTTCCGGCCGTCGGCGCGCCAAAGGCCAGGCCTTGGAGACGCAACAACAAGGCTCCGAAGGCGACCAGCAAACCGACGACCAGCGCAAGCGCAAGCAGCGGCTCGCGCGCGAAGGTGGAGGTCACGACCAAAAATTCACTCATGAAGATGCCGAAGGGCGGCATTCCGGCAATGGCCAAAACGCCGAGAACGAGGCTCCAGCCGAGCGCCGGATTGCTGTCGGTCAGGCCACGGATGTCGGCGATCTTCTGCGTGCCCTTGACCTGGGCGATATGGCCCACGGTGAAGAAAATCGCCGATTTCGTTAGGCTGTGCATGGTCATGTGAAGCAGGCCGGCGAAATTGGCGAGCGGCCCGCCCATGCCGAAGGCGAAAACGATGATGCCCATGTGCTCGATCGACGAATAGGCGAACATGCGCTTGATGTCGCGGCGGCGGTACAGCATGAAGCCCGCGAAGACGAGCGAGACGAGCCCCAGAGCCGCCATCAGGGGTCCCGGCGCGATCGCGCCAGGGTTGGCGGCGAGCAGCAGCTTGAAGCGCAGCACCGCGTAGAGCGCGACATTGAGCAAGAGGCCCGAGAGCACGGCCGAGATCGGCGTCGGACCCTCGGCATGGGCATCGGGCAGCCATGCGTGCAGCGGGACCAGGCCGACCTTCGTGCCATAGCCGAGGAGAAGGAAAACGAAAGCGACATTGAGCAGCGCCGGGTCGAAGGCCGAGACGCGCGCGATCAGCACGGTCCAGACCATGCCGTCGAGGCCTTCGCCGACGGCCGGACGGGCGGCCATATAGACCAGGATGGTGCCAAACAGCGCCAGCGCAATGCCGACGCTGCCCAGGATGAAATATTTCCAGGCCGCCTCGATCGCCGCGCGTGTCCGATAGATGCCGACCATAAGCACCGTGGTCAGGGTCGCCATCTCGATCGCCACCCACATGAGGCCGATGTTGTTTGCGACCAGCGCGAGATTCATGGCGAACAGCAGCGCCTGATACATGGCGTGATAAAAGCGCAGATGCGCGGGAGCGAGGCGGCCGCTCTCGAGCTCGTGGCCGATGTAGCTCGCGCTGAAGACGCTGGTGGTGAAGCCGACGAATGTGTTGAGGACGATGAAGACGATGTTGAGATCGTCGACCAGAATGTAGGGTCCTGGCGCAGGCTTGGCGATGAACAGCGACAGCGCGGCCACGAAAGTCCCGAACGACGCGAGCACATTGATCTGGGCCGACAAGCGGTAGCCGGGGAGCAGGCCGAGCAGCGCGCCGGCCGCGGCGGGAATCGCCAGGACCAGGGTGACTCCGTTGATGGAGAGCGGGTTCATCGCTGGCCGCCGCGAAAGCGGTCGAGCGCCTCGGCGTCGACGGTGTCGAAACGTTCGCGAATGCGGAAGAGGAGGGTTCCGATCACGATGAACGCGATAAGCACGGAAAAGGCGACGCTGATCTCGACGACAAGCGGCATGCCTTTGGCGCCGGTCGCCGCCAGGATCAGGCCGTTCTCGAGGGACATGAAGCCGACGATCTGACTAACGGCGTTGTTGCGCGTCACCATCATCAGGAGGCCGAGCAGCACGACGGAGAGCGCGAAAGCCAGATCCTCGCGCGCCAGCGGGAAGGCCGTGGTGGTGACCCTGAGCATGACCACCATGGAGAGGGCGACGAGCCCCATGCCGGCGAGCATGGTCGGCCCGACGCTGACGACATTCTCGACCTCGCGATGAATGCCGAGGCGGGCGATGATGCGATGCAGCGCTATGGGAATGATGAGCGCCTTGAAGAAAAGCGCGATCGCGGCCGTGACATAGAGATGCGGCGCGCCCTGGACGTAGGCTTGCCATGAGACCGACAGCGCGAGGACGACGGCTTGCAGGGCGAACACGTTGAGGAGCGCGTAGAGACGATCCTGATAAAGCAGCATGAAGCTCACGAGCACGAGCCCGCCTGCGAAAAAATGCGCGACGTCAAACTCAATATGACCCATCTAGAGACTCCGCGACACAAAGAGGAGCAGCGTTCCGAGCAGGCCAAGCATCAAGGCCGCGCCGAGGAAATCGGAAACCCGGAAGACGCGCATCTTGGCGACCGCCGTCTCGAACAGAGCGAGCAGCAGGCCGCCGACCGCCAGCTTGCCGACATAGGCGGCAACGCCGATAAACTGCGCGCCGGCGCCGGCGCCGGGCGCCGCCTGCCCCCATGGAACAAACACGCAGGCGATAAGCGAGATGTAAAGAAGGAGCTTCAGCGACGCGGCTAGCTCGATCACGGCGAGATGGCGGCCGGAATATTCGAGCAACATCGCCTCGTGAACCATGGTGAGCTCAAGGTGAGTCGCCGGATTGTCGATCGGGATGCGGGCGTTCTCGGCGATCGCGACCATCACCAAGGCGACCAGCGCGAGCCCGAGCGAGACCCTGAGGCCGACGGTCGGAGACATCATGAATCCGGCGACATGCGAAAGCTGGGTGGAGCCCGCGAGAAGCGCCAGGGTGAACACGATCATGATCGTCGCAGGCTCGGCGAGGGTCGCGATCATCATTTCCCGGCTCGAGCCGATGCCGCCGAAGCTCGTCCCCGCATCCATGCCGGCGAGCGCCAGAAAGAAGCGCGCGCTGCCGAGCAAGGCGATGATCGCGATGAGATCGGCGGACCAGTTGAACAAAAGCCCCGCGGCGAAGGTCGGAACCAGCGAGGCCGCGACCCAGGTCGAGGCGAAGATCAGGTAGGGAATGACGCGAAAGAGCCAGGACGAATGCTCCGCGAGGACCGCCTCCTTGCGCGAGAGTCGCAGGAGATCGCGGTAGGGTTGCAGCAACGGCGGCCCCTGCCGGCGCAAGAGACGGGCCTTCGCCTTCCGCACGAAGCCGGTGAGGAGCGGCGCGAGCAGAAGCACCAGGAGCATCTGCGCGTTTTGAATGGCGAAATCGAAGATCACGGCCATACCGCAAGCACCAGCAGCAGGAACACGAGGGCGAAGAAGACCAGGCTGAGATAAATCCGGATGGTCAGGAACTGGAGCCGGTTAAGCCGCTCCGCCGCAAAGGAGACCGCGCGCACGATCGGTTCATAGACAAGCTCCCAGGCAAGATCATGCAGCGTCACGTCGATCCGCGCCGGACGCATGTCGCCGGGCGCCGGCATGTCGATGCGCTCGGTAGCGCGGAAGACGAATGTGCCGAAGACGCGGCGGATCGGCTGGGCGAAACTGTCTGCGGTGTATTGCGTCGCAGGATTAGGGTCAGGAAAGCCGCAGTCCCAGGCCGGGGCGCGCCGCACTTCATGCGAGGCGAAGCGGTGAATGACATAGGCCGCGAGCGACGCCGACGCCGCGATGAAGGTGAAAACGAGAAGGCCATTGTAGGAGCTGCGGCTCTCCGCGATCGGCACGATCGAAAGCCATTCCAGGCTCGCCTGCGCGGGCATCCGCGCGCCGACGACCGCCTGCGCGACCGGCGCAAGGCCATCGATCACGAGGCCCGGCAGCACGCCGGCGATGACGCACAAGGCGGCGAGCGCCGCCATCGCGCCGAGCGACCAATCGTCTACCTCGCCGGCGCTTTTCGTCGCGGCGGAGCGAGGCCTGCCGAGAAAGACAATCCCGAAGACTCGAACGAAACATGCGGCGGCGAGCGCCGCGGACAAGGCGAGCAAGGCCCCGACCGCCGGCACGAGGAGCTTCAACCCCCATTGCGGAAGCTGCGGGCTGAGCAGGATCGCCTGAAGGGCGAGCCATTCGGAAGCGAAGCCATTCAGCGGAGGCAGCGCCGAAATCGCAGCGCAGCCGATCAGGAACGTGAGGCTCGTGACCGGCATGCGATGGATGAGGCCGCCGAGGCGGTCCATCTGGCGCTCGCCCGTCGCGACGAGCACAGCGCCGGCGCCAAAAAACAGGAGGCTCTTGAACAGCGCATGGTTGAAGACGTGGAACAGCGCCGCGGTCAAAGCGAGCGCGCCCGCGGTCCGAAAACCATTCGCCTCGAAAGCGAGCGCCAGGCCCAGCCCGACGAATATGAGGCCTATATTCTCGATCGTGCTATAGGCAAGGACGCGCTTGAGATCGCTCTGCATGAGCGCATAAAGCACGCCAAGCACCGCCGTCCCGCCGCCAATACTGAGAATCGGGACGCCCCACCACCATGCCGCCGGGCCGAGGAGGTCGAAGACGATTCGAATGAAGCCATAGACCGCGACCTTGGTCATGACGCCGCTCATCAGCGCCGAAACATGGCTCGGCGCCGCCGGATGGGCGAGCGGCAGCCAGACATGCAGAGGAACGAGCCCGGCTTTCGATCCCGCGCCCGCCAGAGCAAGGGCGAGGACGAGGCCCGCGCGCAGCGGGGTCTCGCCATGCGCGCGGATCGCCGCGAAGGCGTAGCCGCCATCCGGGCCGGCGAGCAGGCCGAAGGCGAGGAGCAGCGCCAGCGTGCCGAAGCTCGCCATCACGATGTAGACGTAACCCGCGCGCGCATTGCCTTCCTCGCGGTGATGCGCCATCACGAGCGCCCAGGAGGACAAGGACATGAACTCCCAGGCCAACAGAAAGCTGAAGGCGTCGTCGGCCAATACAACGAGATTCATGCCGGCGAGGAAGGCCGGGATGAATGGCAAGACGCGCTGGGGCTCGGGCTCATGGCGTCCGTAGCCGATCGCATAGACGCTGGCCGCAGCCGCGCCGAGATTGACGACGGCCAGGAAGAATGCGGCGAGAGCGTCGACGCGGAAATGCGCGCCGACCCATGGCAGGCCAAGCGGCAATGTGACGTCCGACGCCGGCGCGCCGCCGAGGAGGTGGACGAGCGCGGCGACGAGCCCGACCAGCGAAATTAGGAGGCAAGCGCTATAGACGGCGACAGTGACGTCGCGCGATCGGCCGATCAAAACGGCGAGGAGCGCGACGCCCAGAAAGGCGCCGACGCAGGATAGTCCGACCAGAGCCGACATGCCGCTACCTTTCCGCCGCTCGGCGATCGGCCCTTGGCCACGGCTTGCGGGAGCTCGTCGCGGCGTCTTGCGAGATGTCTTCTCTGATCCGACATTCAATCATCGGCCAAGCGTCCTCCAGCCGCACGCGCCGTCTTGCTCCAGCGCGTTTGGCGATCGGCCCAAAGTCCATGGCGTCAATCAGACACATCAATGAATCAATAGTGCAGAGCATCGCCTCTTCGGTGGCTCCTGTCCCTTGGTCGAAGCCCGGAAGAGCGCGGGCGGCGCAAAAGCGCCATCGCTGTCCGCCCGCCGCCACAGCGGAATCCGATCGAGTCGAAGGCGGTCACGCTCTTCCGATCCAGAAGGCATTCTGGTCTTAAACCTTGGGCTGGGCGGATCTCATAATGAAGCGTAAGAATCTATTTGTCCAGATTTCGCCGCCCTTTCCACCAAAGCTTGAATTGCCCGGGCCATTCTCGCGCCTGCCGACCGCCGCGGCAATTTGCGGCGCGTTTCGGCCTGCGCTCTTGATCTTGGGTCCCGCAACCTGGGAGCTGCGTAATGAACACTCCGCTCGTCGATCGAAAGCCGATCGACATCGCCGAAATCCATAGCTACCACGCGCATATCTATTATGAGGTCGGCCGCACGCGCGCCGACGCTGAATTATTGAGGTCCTGGATCGCCGAACGATTCTTGGTGCAGCTCGGCGCGTGGCATGATGAGTTCGTCGGACCGCATAGCCGCTCAATGTATCAGGTCGCCTTCACGCCCGATCTGTTTCCGTCGTTCGCGCCTTGGCTGATGTTAAACCGGCAGGGCCTCGCCGTGCTGGTGCACCCGAACACGGATAGCCCATACGAAGATCACAGCGCGCATGCGCTTTGGCTCGGCGAGATCTTGCCGGTGCGTCTCAATGATCTGCCGAAATCCATCCGCGCCATCGGCGAGTCGCATCGCGCGATTGTTCCAAACACAGCGCCGCATTTGAACTAGGGGCGAACTGCCGAGAAGCTGCGCGGCGCCTATACCGGCGCGAGCATTTCTCGGCGCGAGCCGGACGCCAGCTTGGGCATCCGGAAGCGCAGCAAGTCAAAGAATGCGTCGCCTCTTGACGACGATTTCATCACTGCGACTGCGATCGCATAAACATCTTCTATTCCAGAAATAAAAACATACGATTTCATTTGTTTCACTGCTTCACGTAGTCTTCCCCTACGCCGAAGGAGCATACAATGTTGGCGTTATGCCCGACGTCGGCGAACGGTCATCGACCAAGGGAGACATTTGAAATGAGCTTGATAGCTGATACAACACCTGCGCGCGTAGACGCTGCGGCGCTCTCCGCGGCTACGCCGGTATGGGACCCAAAACCCTTCGTCATCGGCAGCCTCGCGATAACCTTCTTCTACATTGGCGTGCGCATCTACGAACAAGTCTTCGGCTGGTACGCCGGGTTGGACTCGTTCTCTCCGGAATTCCAGAAATATTGGATGACCATCCTCTACATCGAGGAGCCAGTCGAGCTGATCGCCTTCCTCGGGATCATCGGCTACCTTTGGAAGACGCGCCCGAATGATCTCGCAACCGTCGCCCCGCGCGAAGAGTTGCGGCGCATCTTCTACCTCTTGAACTGGATTTTCGTCTACGGCATCGCGATCTACTGGGGCGCCAGCTATTTCACCGAGCAGGACGGCACCTGGCACCAGACGGTCATTCGCGACACCGACTTCACGCCAAGCCACATCATCGAGTTCTACATGAGCTACCCGATGTACATCATCATGGGCGTAGGCGGCTTCGTTTATGCTCGGACCCGGCTCCCGACCTTCGGCTCGCATGGCTATTCGATCGCCTATCTGCTGCTGTTCGTCGGCCCGTTCATGATCTTCCCGAACGTCGCGCTCAATGAGTGGGGCCACACGTTCTGGTTCATGGAAGAGCTTTTCGTCGCTCCGCTGCACTGGATGTTCGTGTTCTTCGGCTGGTTCATGCTCGCGGTGTTCGGCGTGTCGCTGCAGATCCTCGGCCGGATCAAGGAGCTTTGCGCTGGCTATGAGGACGTCGTCGGCCTCGAGCCGGCGGAATAATGAGAGCGCTGGCGGGACGATCAGATTCGTTTTGCCCGCGCCCGGCCAGGAGCACAGTCGTTTGTGGATGCTGTTGCATTGACGAACGGCTGCTCCGAGGTCAAGCGATCGCAATTATTTGGGGACTTAAGATCAACTGAAATGCGCTCCATTAGTCCGGCGCCGGCGGTCCGGAACTCATGTCCGGTGGAGCAAGCATGAGACAGCGGTCTCTCTACATATTTTAAAGCGTGACCTCCCCCGCTGGAGACTTGGGCGCCGGCGGGGGAATAGTTTGAGAGGAAGCGTGAACACGGACATATGCGCGCTGGGAATCGGCCGCCTCCCCCGTTTGCCGCTGTCGGCGCCTCCGCTCACGCCGTCGGCGCGGGCAGAGCGCGTTGATTGAAGAGCAGCTTGGCGCGGCGCTCCTGCTCCTCCGGCGGTAGATCGCCGCTGTCGGCGCCGAAATCCTTGCCGACGGCGAGGCCCCGCTGAACCGCCGGCCGCGCCGACACGGCGTCGAACCAACGCTTGAAATATTTGAACTCATTGATGTCCTGACCCTGCGCCTCCCAACCTACGGTCCAGGGAAATGAGATGATGTCGGCGATCGTATATTCATCGCCGGCGATATAGGGCCTGTCATAGAGCCTATTGTTCAACACGCCGTAGAGTCGGTTCGCCTCATCGGTGAAGCGGCGGACCGCGTAGGATTGATCGCCCTGCTTGTCGCCAAGGCGGCGAAAATGGCCATTTTCGCCGAGCTTCGGGCCTTGATTGGCGGCCTGCCAGATCACCCATTGAACGACTTCATATTTCGGGCGCAGCGCCTGCGGCCAGAACTTGCGCGTTTTCTCGGCGAGATAGAATAGAATGGCGGCGGACTCGAACACGCTGATTGGCTCGCCGCCGCCCGGCGGCTCATGGTCGACGATCACCGGCATGCGGTGATTGGGATTGAGGCGCAGGAAGCTTTCGGAGAACTGATCGCCGCGGCCGATATTCAGCGGAATGATCTTGTATTCGAGGCCGGCCTCCTCGAGGAATATCGTCACTTTCTTGCCGTTCGGGGTTGGCCAATAATAGACGTCGATCATCGAAACGCTCCAGTTCTGGTCCATCGGGACAAACTAAAACATGTGGATTGAACGCCGCGAACGCCGAACGAGGTCCATTGCCGTCGCGCAGCGGAAATGCGGCTTGCATAGGCTCGATCGACGGCGGCCATCAGGCAATATATAAAGATTACCAAAATTATGAAGATCATTTTATCCGCCTCCCGGTCGAAACCATTGGGCGGGAACTCCGCCGCCGATCGGCGCGTTCGGGCAAGCCAGAGCATGTCTTGAGAATAAGACATCCTTGAGCGCGATTGATTCGGCAAAGCCCGCAATCGCGCCGAAGCGACGGCCGGGAGAAGGACCATGCGCCTCTGGCCTATTTTTCAGGGCCTCTGTCTCGTCCTCGCGGCGAACGGCGCGCCCGTGCTGGCCCATGCGCTGTTCGGAGAGTGGGGTTCGCGGCCGCTCGATCTCGGCTGGTCCTTCTTCGACGGCAGGCCGATTTTCGGAGAATCGAAGACCATCCGCGGCGTTCTCCTCGCTCTCCTGGCTGCGTCGATCGCCGCGCCGGCGCTCGGCCTTGCATGGGAGGTCGGGCTGCTTGCCGGCGCGGCCGCCATGGCCGGCGACCTTCTCTCGAGCTTCATCAAGCGGCGCCTGGCGCTTGCGCCGCACAGCATGGCCCCAGGGCTCGATCAGGCGCCGGAGTCGCTCTTTCCGCTTCTCGCCTGCAAGGGCGCTCTCGGCCTCAGCGCCGCCGACGCGCTCATCGGGGCCGGCTTGTTTTGGATAGGAGGGCTGGCGTTGTACCGCGCCCTTTACGCGCTAGGCATGCGCGACCGCCCCTATTGACCCTTGCGGCGCTCGAGCCGATGCAGGGTGATCTCGGGCGGGCAGTTCAGCCGGACTGCGACGACGCTCGATCCCGCGCCGACCGAGGTATAGCCGGCCATTTCCTTATATCTCCACCGTCCGGCGCCGAAGGCCCGCGGCAGCGCCGAATCGAGCGTGATCGGAATGGAGCCCGGCAAGCAGATCTGCCCGCCATGTGTGTGCCCGGCGAGAAGCGCGTCAAATCCGGCATGCGCGGCCTGGCGATAGATCTCCGGCGTATGCGACAGCAGGATTGCGAATTCGTCGGGGGGAATGTCCGCTGCGGCCTTCTCGATATTATCGACGCGAAAGAAATGCGCGTCGTCGATTCCCGCGAGGTGAATCCGCCGGCCGTCGCGGACGATCGGCTCCGCCTCGTTCAACAACATCCTTATGCCCATGTCCTCAAGGTCCGGAAGCATGAGTATCGTGTCGTGATTGCCGAGAACGCCATAGACCGGACCTTTGAGATGGGCGCGCAGCCGGGCCACGCCTTCGAGCGAAGGCTTGAAGGGCCCATATGTCTTGCCCCGGTAATCTCCGGTCAGCACGCAAATGTCATATTCAAGGCCATGGAGGAGCTCGACGAGATGCTCCATGGCGGGCCGGCTCATATCGACATGCAGGTCGCTGAGATGGAGGATCGTGAATCCTTCGAAGGGCTGCGGCAGTCGCGGCGAGGCGATCGCATTGCGGCGCAGCTCGACGCGGCTCGCGTTCCTGCATCCTCGCTGATAGAGCCCGGCGAGCCTGAGCGCGTTGCGGATGACGGAGGGAGCCAAGTACCAATTTTCGATATGGAAGAAGTTCAACCCCTGGCCGAACGCCTGGGCCTCATGGTCTTCCTCGATGCCGATCCGCTGGCGGGCGTGCACTCTTCCGAGACGCCGTTCGAGCCGGCTGACGACATCGCACTTTTGCACGACCATTCCTTCACGCTGGCGGCTCTGCCGAACGCCCATCGCAGGGTCGGAGTCAGCCTGACTTGGCCCAGCCGCGGATCGGCCGCGGCCGCGCGATGCTAGAGCATGTTTCGGCGCCAATCGAAAGATGCTCTTTAAACAGCGCGGCCTTTGCCAGGCGTGTGGCAAGGGGAGCCGGCCTGCGGCGGCTTTGACCCGATCCGCCGGATTTCTACAGCATCGCCGCAAAACCGCGAACGAGGGTTGCGATTTTAGCCGCGAAGACGCATTTTGGCGGCGCAGTATTTTCTGGGCGCGACGCGCTGTCTGAGGAGATCCGGAACATGGCGGGCATATACGGCCTGGACGCGGGGCAAGCCAAGCCGCAAGACGCGGCTGAGGCGCAGCCGACCCCGCTCGTCAAGGATGTTTCGACAGCGAGCTTTGGCGTCGACGTCATCACGGAATCGGCGCGCCAGCCAGTCCTGGTCGATTTTTGGGCGCCCTGGTGCGAGCCCTGCAAGCAACTCGCGCCCATTCTCGAAAAAGTCGTGAAAGCGGCCGGCGGCAGGGTGAAGCTCGTCAAGATGAATATCGACGAGCATCCGCAGATCCCTGGGCGGCTGGGAGTTCGCTCCATCCCGGCCGTGATCGCTTTCCAGCGCTCCCAGCCGGTCGATGGCTTCATGGGCGCCTTGCCGGAATCGCAGGTCCGGAGCTTCGTCGAGCGGCTCGTCGGCCCCCTCGACGACGGCGTGGATCTGTTGGCGGAGGCCGAAGCTCTGCTCGCTGCGGGCGACGCCGCCGCGGCTGCTGAAATCTACGCCGCGATCATCGCCGAAGACCCTGGCAATCTCGCCGCCATTGCCGGCCTCGCCAAGATTTTCGTCGCCGCGGGCGAGATCGAAAGCGCGAAGACAATTCTCGCCTCCGTTCCGGCGGCCGGCGAGCGCGACCCGGCCATCATCGCAGCCAAGGCGGCGCTCGATCTCGCCGAGCAAGCCGCGTCGGTCGGAGACGTTTTCGATCTCACGCGCAGGATCGAGGCCGACCCGGCCGATTATCAAGCGCGGTTCGATTTCGCCGTGCTCCTCAATGCGGAGAACCGGCGCGAGGAGGCGGCTGGCGCGCTTCTCGACATCATCAAGCGGGACCGCGCCTGGAACGATGACGGCGCACGCAAGCAATTGCTGCAATTTTTCGAGGCCTGGGGCCCGACCGATCAAGCGACGATCGGGGCGCGGCGGAAGCTCTCAGCGCTCTTGTTTTCCTGATCAAGCCGAAATGCGGAGCGATCCTCCAGCTGGAGGAGGGGAGCGTTTCGCTAGCCTCGCCCATCCGCCGCGCTAGGCCCAAAGACATAGGGCGCGATCGTCTCGTTTGAAACGATCGCGCCCTATGTCGGTCTAGTCCAGCGGCTTGACCGCTCCTGCTCCGCTTTCCTGCTGAACGCGGCTCGCCCCCGCAGGCCGCGTCGGTAAGGTTGCGAATGGCCTATTCGGCCTCCTCCGGAGCGGCCGATTTTTCGATCAAATCCGTCGGCTTCATTTTTATGTGATGCAACTTCGTCTTATGATGCACGCTTACGCTGCGTCCCATGACGATGGGAAAGTCTCGGCGGACATCCTGGACCGCGGGCGGAGAAGGAACATTATCTTCCTTCGCTCCGGCTGCGTCGTTCGAAATTTTGCCGGCAGAGGCGGCGCTGACCGCAAAAAGGCTCAAGAAAGCTAAGACTGCGAAGATTTTACCAACTGACATCGAACGACTCCAAGAACGCCACTTTCCGCTCAAGCGGGACATGACGAGAATGACGACGCGACAACGTGGCCGCGACCGAAACGTTGCCTTAATTTTTGCTGGCGCCCATCCATGATGTTTTTTCGGCGGCGCACCTTAAGCAAATCCAGGTTCGAAGCTCAACGGTCACCTTGAGAAATCCTAGGCCAAAAACTTGCCTGGACGCAGCCAATCCCAAAAGGGGCCAAAAGAAAGTGCGCTGGATCACAAACCACGAATTTCTTACGGCAGCCCCTCGCGAAAGCTCCGGCGTCGGCCAATGATGTCGCCGACGCGCTATCCTGCGGCGGCGCCCACGCCGATGGGGCAAAGGACGCCGGTGCCGCCCAGACCGCAATAGCCGTCCGGATTCTTGGCGAGATATTGCTGATGATAAGTTTCCGCATAGTAAAAAATTGGTCTATCGACGATTTCCGTCGTGATGGCGTCAAAGCCGCGTTCGACGAGAGCCGCGGCGAAGACCGCCTTGCTCGCCTCGGCGGCGGCGCGCTGAGCGGCGTCCGCCACATAGATGCCGGATCGATACTGCGTGCCGACGTCATTGCCCTGGCGCATGCCCTGGGTCGGATCGTGGCTCTCCCAAAATGTCTTCAAAAGCGCCTCGTAGGAGATTTTTTTCGGGTCGAAAGCCACCAGCACGACCTCATTATGGCCTGTGAGGCCGGAGCAAACTTCCTCATAAGTCGGATTCGGGGTGAGGCCGCCCGCATAGCCGACCGCCGTCACATAGACGCCCTCGCCGAGCTGCCAGAATTTGCGCTCCGCCCCCCAGAAGCAGCCCAAGCCGAATAAGGCGGTCTCGATGCCCTGCGGGAAAGGCGGCTTCAGCCTGGCGCCATTGATGAAATGGGTCTCGGCGGTTGCGATAGGCTCCGCCCGCCCGGGCAGAGCCTCGGCGGCGGTCGGGAGAGAGAGATGTTTGCGGAACGAAAACATGAGCCGCTCCATGGGGTGAGAATTTCGGGTGAGGCTTCAAAATAGGCGCAAGGCCGCGAGCGCGCCAGCCGGATCGACGCAGAGCTTGGACTCGGCCCGGCCTGCGCAGCGCGTGAACCATGACAGGGAGACGAGCCCGAACCAGTCTGTCGGAAGGGGGAACATTCCACCCGATCGGCCATGAAATGGATATTTGTTCGCATTGCAGCAAGGCAACGAAACGTGAACCCGGCGCTTTTCATATTTCTGCCGAGACCTACGCTCGGCCGGGCCTAAAGGATCAGCGGCTTGAATATCCGATCTGAGGCCGCGGCTTGCGCGCCAGCCGGAAAAGCAACGCGCCCAAAGCCGCGATGACCAGAAACGTCGGCAATTTCAAAAAATCAACGAGAATTGGGTCATAGACAAAGGGGTGGGCATGTTGCTTCACCGCGTCCTCCAGCAAAGCGAGCTTGATCGGCGCAAGCGACGCTGCGGTCTGGCCGACTTCCATCACAATAAGGCTTTTGCCCGCGATCGATCGCGTCGCGTCGATGACCAGGGCGGCGAAGGCTGTCGCCAGGAGGAAAAGGCCAAAAAAACGCAGCGCCAATCGAACCATGAGACCTAAGGAATTTTCGCGACGGGCTGAAACGCCTGCGCTCGAGTGGAGATATATCAAATGCAGGAGCTTTGCCTATCCCCCCGGGACGGCGAACCCGCCGCACGGAATCCCCAAATCGATGAGGCAAACCAAATTCACGGCAATTTAGGGATTGAACAATAGCAATATTACGCGTCGAAAAACATCAGACCTCAATAGCCATCTGCCATGACTGCGAGGAAAGCAGTTGAGGAAACTTGATGGCGGCGCAGTCGATTTTGCATGAAGGCGATGATCGCGAGGCCTTCCAGCCTTCTCCGGCGCCTCGCGGCCCGAAGGCGGCAGCGAACCGCTCGGGCCGCCCGCCAGCGATGCGCCGGACGCCTTGGAGCTTTTCGAGGGCGATTCGGCGCCGATGGCGGTTTACCCTGAAACCCTGGGGCTTCTCGCCGTGAATGGCGCGCGAGGCCGCGCCCTCCGGTCGTTGGAGCGCGACTTGCGCAAGGCTTTGATACAAGGGGAGTTCGAGCTCCATTACCAGCCGCTCGTGTCTCTGAAGAGCGGCGCCGTCGCCGGGTTCGAGGCGCTGGCGCGCTGGCGCCATCCGCTGCGTGGAATGGTCCTCCCGGCGGAATTCATACCTTTCGCGGAGGAGATTGGTCTAATCGGGCCTTTGGGCGAATGGGCGCTGCGCCAGGCCTGCGCTGAAGCGGCGACATGGCCGAATGGGCTGAAAGTCGCGGTCAATGTCTCCCCGGTTCAATTCAGGACCGGCGACTTGACGCATGTCGTATTGACGGCCCTCGCGAGCTCCGGCCTGCCCGCCGCCCGCCTCGAGCTCGAAATCACCGAATCCATTCTCTTGGCGGAGAGCGAAGCCAATCTCGCGACGTTGCGCCGATTGCGCGAATTGGGCGTCAGCCTCTCCATGGACGATTTTGGAACCGGCTATTCCGGCTTGAGCTATCTCCGCGCATTTCCCTTCGACAAGATCAAGATAGATCGGTCATTCGTCCGCGATCTTGAGCAGAATGGAGACTGCAAGGCGATCGTGCGGGCCGTCGCCGGACTTGGAGCGAGCCTCGGAATTCGCACGACGGCCGAAGGCGTCGAGACCGCCGAGCAATTCGAATGGTTGCGCAATGAGGGCTGCACCGAGATACAGGGGTATTTGTTCAGCCCGCCAGTACCAGCAGGCGAGATCGGAGAATTGCTGAGATTGCATCCCAGCCGCAATGCGGCCCTCGCTATGGCTTGAAGCCGCCGACAGGGTCAGGATCGGCCCGTCGCTCCTCCCACATCGCGGCCTATCTTTTCCGCCAGATGGGCGAGCTCGATGAATTCGTCCGCCTGCCGCCGCAAGTCGTCCGCGACCATGGAAGGTTGCGTGAGATTGCTGGAGACGACCGAAACGCGCACGCCTTTGCGTTGCAGGGCCGCCGCGAGCGAACAGAAATCGCCGTCGCCGGAAAATAACATGATGTTTTTGACATAGGCGGCCATTTGCAGGGCGTCGACCGCGAGCTCCACGGTCATGCTGCGTTTGATCTTCCGACGGCCAGCCGCGTCGACAAATTCCTTGGACGGCTTCGTCACGACGGCGAAGCCGTTATAGTCGAGCCAATCGACCAAAGAATGGACCGGCGAAAGCCCGTCGTCGTCGATCAGAGCCGTGTAGTAGAACGCTCGAATCAAGCGTCCTCTGCCTTGGCATTCTATCAACAATCGCCGGAAATCTATTTCAAAGCCCAAAGCCTTGGCGGTCGCGTAGAGATTGACGCCGTCGATAAATACTCCGAGTCGATTTCTTTCCGCCATTTTCAGTTCTCTTCGTCGAGGTAGGACATCATGGCGCAATCAATGGCTCTCGATCGCGCCTCGATTCTCGGCGCGTCAGATTGGTCTAGCTTTCACGCGCCGCGCATGCAGGCCGGAGCAGATCATCGCGATTCATAACAGCGGGAGCGCCAAAGCCGCGCCGAAGACCACGAAGACAACGACAGCCGGGATCGCCCACCATCGCTTATTCGTCCATAGCAGAATGATCAGCTCGTTGACGGCGCCAAAGCGATTGGCCGGCCCCTGCTTGCAAGGCGGAGTAAACATAATGTGATCTCCAATGGCTGTATCGAACGCGCGAAACCTGCGCGAATGAGACGCGCTTGGTGCTTGCGGCGGAGACGCCGCGATCGACTGGTCTTTGAGATTGAATGGCGTATTGGGCAGAACCTAATGTCCGCATCGCTGCATCGGACGCGCTCGACAATTTGTGAAGCAAGGCTTGTCGTCAGGCGCTGCGACGTGCGCGCGCTTCCGAAGGCGGCGTCGAATGCGCTTTTGGCGTCACCCTTTCGCGCGCCGCGCGGCGCCCCAAGGTCTTGTCGGCGTCGATCGGGGCTGAAACTGGCAGCCGTCGCTCGGTGGACGGCGCTCGATGATTATGCTCTTGATGTCGCGCGCCACGTCTCTCCACGTGCGCAATCGAGTCGATTGGATTTTCGCTTGAAAGGATCGCCGCGTTTCCGCATTCGAGAGCGCGCGAATGGCTTCCTTCATTTCTTCGGCGTCAAAGGGCGAGAAATAAGCGCAGAGATCGCGGCCGACGAAGGGTATGGAGCCTGTGTTCGAGGCGGCGCATGGCTTGCCGAACCAGAAACTCTCCCCGACCGGCAATCCCCATCCCTCGAAATAGCTGGGCAATACGGTGAACCGGCATGAGGAGTAGAGCCATCGCAGCTCGCTGTCGGTTGGCGCTTCGACGAACTCGATGAGGCTTGGGGAGGAATTGGCTTCGTCCAATTTCTCCAGTGCGGCCTCGGCTTTCCAGCCGCGGCGGCCTGCGACCACGAGCTTCGGCAGTTGATCGCCCAATTCGGCCGCAAGCTCCTCCCACACGAGGAGGAGGGTGAGATGATTTTTGCGTATCTCTACGGTGCCGACGCACAAGGCGAAGTCTTCGCCGGCCAGGCGCGCGAGCCGATCGGAGGCCGCGAATAAAAGCTCGTTGCGTTCCGCTCCTGGGAATTCATCAGCCAGAGGAACGACGGACGATCTTGTCAAAAGTCCCGCCGCGCCGCAGCTCTGCCTGACCGCCTCCAGATCGCGCCGGTTGCGCGGCGTCGTCACGATGAAATGAGCGGGGAGGCGCAGCATGTCCAGATATTCCGCCCTGAAGTCATGCCCGGTGAAATAAGGCGTGATGAGAGGGATAAGATCGTGAAACAGGACAATCAGATTCACGCGCTGATCAGCCGCCCGCCTGCAAAAATCGATGATCTCCCTGTTCGCCCAAAAGGCGCCGCCAATGAACAGCGTGTCGCAAGGCTTCAATTCCGGCATGCGCGAGCGCCGCTTGATAGCGCGAAATTTACGCCGCCTTTTGATGAGGTCGATTAAACCGCGCGGCGTCCGCTTGAGATCGGCGCAGGCTTCCCTGATCAGACGAAATATCGCGTCGACATCCCCATTCGCTGATTCCACCAAAGGCCGGAGGTCCGACCATTTTCCGTGGCGCAAGGCGATGAGGCGGACGGCTTGACTCGACTTGACGAGACTGGTTGCGACCTCGAGCTGGACGCGCGGGATTCCCGCGCAGCTGTCATGCCAGATCGCGTGAGACACGACATCCGTCAGGTCGAGATAGATTAAGGCCTGGGAGGTCTCACCCTCGATCTCGGAGGCGTCATGCGAGGGAGGGCTTGCGAGGTCTTGCAACGGCCGGATCAGAGCGTAGCCGGCGCTGACATCCTCGAAGGGGCGGGAGCCGTCGGCGGATAACCAGGAACGCAGAGTCATCGCCGGCGAGGAAGGGCGCAGCGCCGCGCGGTTCGCTTCCGCGCAGCCGGCTTCGGCTGACGCTGGGCGGACGAGATCATGCAGCGCGTCGCGAAGGCCCAGCGCCAAGCGAAGGACGCAGCCGGCCAGAACGCCGGCAAGCTCCCTCGCCTGCGGCCGCGGCGCCGACAACATTGCGGCGACAAGACGCCATGCATCCAGGGGAGGAACGTTCGTGGCGTCATAGGCGCTGACAAGCCGGTGGAAAGTGGAAAGCATCGGATGTCCTCTAAGAATTCGCGCCGGGAAAGGGCGTGAAAATTTGCGAATGCTCAGCGCAATTCGGCGGCGCAATTGAAGCCTCCGTTCGAGAGGCGGCCTTGGCGCGACGCCGGTTCGATCGCGGCTTTCTCGACGTCTCGCGCGGGCTGCCCGCAGCGCCCGGCGACGGCCATGGGAAGGATCAGCAAGAGCGTCGCCGCCATGAAAGCGAGCCCGCGCAGCAAGGCAGCCAAATGGGCCGTTCTCGCCGACGGCGCGGAACATGCGCGCGCGGATTGGCGGTCGCGCCGCCGCCAAGCCTTCGCGGCAAAAAGAAAGATCCATCGGCCCATGGGCGCTCCTTGACGTGGGATTAATTTACACGCAAAGGATAAGTGGGTAATTATCCCACGTCAAGCGCATTTGTGGGATTGTATCCCACTCAATTTTCCGTCATATCCAGGCGTCATGGGCCACACCTCAGATCGCGCGCCGCCGGATCCGGAAAGGCTTCAGGCGCCAATCGCCCGCCTGCTTCGACCTCTCGTGCGTCTATTCGTGCGCAGCGGGATCACCTTCCCCGCTCTCTGCGATCTTCTTCGCGAGCTTTACGTGAACGTCGCCGAATATGATTTCGCTTTGTCCGGCAAGGAACAGACCGACAGCCGCGTGAGCCTGCTCACCGGCATTCACCGCAAGGAGGTGCGGCGTCTGCGTGGGGCCGGCGCGCCGATCAGCGCCGCGCCGGCTTCTCTTTCGCGCACGAGCCGGATCATCGCGCGCTGGCTCGCTGCGCCGGAATTCACCGACGCGCAAAAAAGGCCTTTGCCCCTGCCCCGCGTCGCGGACCGGGACGGCGGCCCTTCCTTTGAAGCTCTCGTCGCCTCGGTCACCCGCGATCTGCGCCCCCGCGCGGTGCTCGACGAGTGGCTCGACAGCAAGCTGGCGACCATCGACGCCGACGGCCGCATCGTTCTTGCGGAGGCGGCTTTCGTGCCGCGCGGCGGCAGCGATCAGCAGCTCTATTATTTCGGGCGCAATCTTCACGACCACGCCGCCGCCGCCGTCGCCAATGTGCTGGGGGAGGAGCCTCATTTCATCGAACGCGCCGTGCATTACGATGGCCTATCGGACGCTTTGGCCGAACGCCTCGAGCAGCGCTCGCGCGAGCTCGCCATGGAGGTCTTGCAGGAAGCCAATCGAGAGGCTCATGCCGCCTGCGAGACCGACAGAGGCGGCGATTGCCGCTGGACCTTCGGCGTCTACGTCTATCGCGAGGAGGAACGCGAGGCGCCTCCGCAATCGCCGTCGACGGAAGATGACGCGCGAGGGCCAGGTCGATGAGCCGGCATCGCCTTGCGACTCGCCGAAGGGTTCTGAAAGGGTTTGCCGTCTCCGTTTCGGCTCTATTGGGGCCCTTTGGCCGCACCGCAGCCGAGTCATTTCTCGATCGCGGCATTGGCGGCACGGGCGCGACGTCTGAGCCCAAAACGCGCGAGGGCGACAGGGGCATCGGCGGCACCGGCGTCATCGGGACCATTCAACGCTTCGGCAGCATTATTGTGAACGACCTGCGCATCAGCTATCCGCAGGATGTCAGCGTGAGCCTCGACGGCGAGCCGGCGAAGGTCTCCGACTTGAAGATCGGCCAGGTCGTTCGGGTGGTCGCCGAAGGGCGCGCCGCCGGCTTCTCGACACATAAAATTGAGGTCGCGAGCGAGGTGGTCGGCCGCATCGACGGCGTATCGCTTGGCCGCTTCAGCGTGCTCGGCCAGACCGTGTCGCTCGCCGGCCTCTCCGGGGCGGACGCGCAATGGCGCATCGGCGATCATGTCGCGGTGAGCGGCTTGCGGCGGCTGGACGGGACGATCGTGGCGAGCTTCATCGAGAAGCGCCCCGGCGAGGCGACGAGAGTGGCGGGCCCCGTCGTCGAGGCGCCGGATGGATCCGTGACCCTGGGCCGCCTGAGGCTTTCCGGCGTGGACAGAGATTTGATCGGTCGACGCGTCCTCTTGGAAGGACGCCTGGCCGGCGGCGTTTTCGAGGTCTCCTCCGGCAGGAGCGAGCAGGCCCTGCTCGGACCGAACGTCAAGGCGCTTTCCGTCGAAGCCTATGTCGAGCGCAGCGGCGGCGGCCTAAGGCTCGGCTCCGGGCTCGAGGTCGCGGGCGGCAAAGCGAGCAATCTGCCGCGCGGCGAAGCCGTTCGCGCCATTCTTACGACGTCAGTCGGCGGCAATGGCCGGCTGCAGGTCGAGTCCATTCGTAGCGACCCCCGAGACGGCGGCCTAGCTCCATCGAATGGCGCGAAGCCAGGCGGGTCAAATGACAGAGGCGGCATGACTCAACCCGGAGGACCAGGCGGACGCGGAAAAGCTGAGGGGCCGGGCCGCTCCGGCGGTTTCGGCGCCCCAGCGGTCAAGGTGCGCGCCCCGGACAGGGCGGGGCAGCCGCGGAGCCGAGCGGGTTTTAAATCCGGGCGGTTTGGGCGTCTTGGCGCTCCGCTCCCGCCGGCCCCGGCGGACCAGCCGGCGCCGGACCAAGCGGGTTTGTAAATCCGGGCGGACTCAATGGTCCAGGCGGGCCCAGCGGACCGGGTGGGCCCATGGGGCCAGGAGGATTTACCGGGCCCGGCGGTGCCATGGGTGGACCAAGCGGCCCGATGGGGCCGGGCGGGTTCGGCGGCCCACCAGGGCGTTAGCCGAAGCCGCGCAACAAATCTGCGAGTGGGGCCCGCGATCGCGGCCCTTCCCTACTGCGCGGCGTCCTGCGCTAGGCGCCCGCGGACGGCGCGCAGCCAGTCGTACCAAGCGCCGAGCCCTTCGCCGGACCGCGTCGAGAGCCGGATCGAGCGGATGTCGGGATTGACCTCGCGCGCCATGGCCTCGCAGCGATCTATGTCGAAATCGACGTGCGGACAGAGATCGATCTTGCTCAGGATCATCAATTCGGCGGCCCGGAACATGTGCGGATATTTGAGCGGCTTATCCTCGCCCTCGGTCACCGACAGCACGACCACTTTCGCGCGTTCGCCGAGATCGAACAAAGCCGGGCAGACGAGATTGCCCACATTCTCGATCATGACCACCGAGCCGAAGGCCGGCCGCAGCGCGTCGAGGCCCCGGCGCACCATATCCGCTTCGAGATGACACCCCGTCCCCGTGTTGACCTGGACGGCCGGCGCGCCCGCGGCCTTGATGCGCTGCGCATCATTCAGCGTCTGCTGGTCGCCTTCGATGACGAACATCGGCATCTCGGTCCCAAGGTCCCGAATGGTGCGCTCCAGAAGCGAGGTCTTGCCGGCGCCGGGAGAGCTTACGAGATTGAGCGCCAAAATCTCTCGGCCGTCGAACCAAGCGCGGTTGCGCTCCGCGGCCGCGTCGTTCTTCGCGAGAATGGCGCGCTCCAGATCGACGCTCACGGCGTGCATGGCGGCCAATGCGGCAACCGGCGCCGGCTGATGGGCATGGTCATGGTCATGGTCATGATGATGATCATGGCCATGCGCATGATCGTGCTCGTGATCATCGCTATGGTGGTGGTGATCATGAGCATGGCTATGAGCGGGATGGCCATCTCCGTGCGAATGCGGCTCGCTCGCGCCATGGCTCGGCGCCGACTGCTCCTGCGCCCCGGTCTCGAGATTGGTGATCGTGACCCCGTCCTTGCCGCCGCATCCGCAGGTTGCGCACATCAGATCTCCTCCACTTCCATGCTTTTGATGTTGAGTTCCTCGCCGGTTAGTCTCTCGAGCCGGCAGGAGCCGCAGCCGCAACGGCCGAAAACTTCGACAAGCGCGACCTCGGCCCCGCAATCGAGGCAGCGGGCGCGGCCTGGCACTTCAATAATGTCGAGCGTCGCTCCGTCGAGCGCGCCGCCTTGCGCGACAACATCAAAGCAGAAGCGGATCGCCTCAGGCATGATCGCCGCAAGCTTGCCGATCTCCAGCGTCACCCGCGTCACCTTGCGGCCGGCGGCCTGCTCCTCGACTATGGCGACGATCGACTGCGTGATCCCCATTTCATGCATCGCAGAGCCTCAGCAAATGCTTAGCAAATTCTCGGCAATTGCTCGCCGACCAACATGTCGACGACGCGCTTGCCGCCGAACTTGGTCTGCATCACAACGCGTCCGGCCGGCCCCGCCGTGACATGGCCGACAATGGCGGCGTCCCTGCCGAGAGGATGCGAGGCGAGGGCCGCGCGCGCCTTCTCGGCGAGGGCGGCCGGCGCCACCAGAACGATCTTCCCCTCATTGGCGAGGTAGAGCGGATCGAGGCCCAGGATTTCGCAAAAGCCCTTCACTTCGTCGCGCAGGGGAACCGCCCTCTCATCGATTTCAATGCCCACGCCCGAAGCCTCCGCAATCTCATTGAGCACGGTCGCAATTCCGCCGCGTGTGGCGTCGCGAATGAACTTCACCTCGGGACAAGCGTCGAGGAGCGTATCGATGAGTCCGTTCAGCGCCGCGCAATCACTCTCGATCGGCGTTTCAAGATGAAGGTCGCCGCGCGCGACGAGAATGGCTGCGCCATGATCGCCGAGAAGCCCGTTGACCAGGATCGCGTCGCCGGTTTCCGCGCGATGCGCGCCAAGATCGACGCCGGCGCGGATCACGCCGACGCCGGAGGTGTTGATGAACAGCTTGTCGCAGGCGCCATGCCCGACGACTTTGGTGTCGCCGGTGACGATCGCGACGCCCGCAGCCGCAGCCGCCTCAGCCATGGAGCGCGCGAGCTTGCGCAGCAGCGCGACGGCGACGCCTTCCTCGATGATCGCGCTGCAGGACAGAAAGAGCGGCTTGGCGCCGCCGACGGCGAGATCATTGACGGTGCCGCAGATCGCGAGCTTGCCGATATCGCCGCCGGGAAATTCGAGCGGATCCACGACGAAGGAATCGGAAGTGAAAGCGAGCCTGTCGCCATGCAATGCAAGCTCGCTCAAGGAGACGCGCGCCTGATCTTCGAGCGGCGCAAGGACGGGATTGTCGAAGACCGAGACGAACACGTCGTCAATCAGATCGCGCATCGCCTTGCCGCCGCCGCCATGCGCGAGCGTGACCTTAGGAACGTGAATCCCGTCGCGCAGCTTTCGCTGCGGCCGCATGAGCTTGCCAGGTTCGGGCTTGGTCATGCCGCGTCGGCCGCCCGCTTCGAGCGCAGCCCCTCCAGGTCGCCATATTGATAATAAGCGGCGCAGGCCCCCTCGGACGAAACCATCAGGGCGCCGAGCGGCGTCTCCGGCGTGCAGGCGGCGCCAAACACCTTGCATTGCCACGGCTTGATGACGCCCTTGAGGACCTCGCCGCATTGGCAGGATTTCGGATCGGCGATGTGAAGCGCGGGCAGCGCGAACTTGCGCTCGGCGTCATAGCGGGCGTAGGGCGCGCGCATCCGCACGCCCGAATGGTCGATGGAGCCGAGGCCGCGCCACTCGAAAAATTCGCGGAGCTCGAAAACTTGGGCGATGGCGTGGAGCGCGGCCGAATTTCCCTCGGCGGGCGCAATCCGGCCATATTGGTTTTCGATCTCGCAGCGGCCTTCGTTCATTTGCTTGAGGACGAGCCAAATGGAATGGAGAATGTCGAGCGGCTCGAAGCCGGCGACGACGAGAGGACGGCGATAATGCCTTGCGATGAATTCATAAGGCGTCGTGCCGATGACCATCGAGACATGCCCTGGCCCCAGAAAGGCGTCAATGCGCAGGTCGGGCGAATCGAGGATGGCCTTGATCGTCGGGACGATCGTGATGTGGTTGCAGAACAGGGAGAAATTGGCGATCCCCTCAGCCTCGGCCTGCAGCACGGTGAGGGCCGTGGAGGGCATGGTCGTTTCGAAGCCGAGGCCGAAGAAAACGACTTCGCGCTTTGGGTTGTCGCGCGCGATCGCCAGCGTGTCGAGCGGCGAATAGACCATGCGCACATCGGCGCCTTCGGCCTTGGCTTGCAGCAGGCTTTTCCTTGAGCCCGGCACGCGCATCGCGTCGCCGAAAGTGGTGAAGATCACGCCGGGCGTCTCCGCGATCGCGACGCAATCATCCACCTGACCCATGGGGAGGACGCAGACCGGACAGCCCGGTCCATGCACCAGCTCGATCTCCGCCGGCAGCATGTTGGCGATCCCATAACGAAAGATCGTGTGGGTATGGCCGCCGCACACTTCCATGATGTGCAGCGGGCGGCGAAGCTCGCGGACGACTGATTGCGTCAGCTCGCCGATCGCCGCGAGCAAGACAGTGGCCTTCTCGGGATCGCGGAACTCATCGACATATTTCATGACCCGGTTTCCCTATTGCGCCTTGTGGTCGGACACGCGGCCGGCTTGACTTATGTGCGGCCAGATCCGCGCATCGCCTCGATCTCCTGTTGCGCCTCGCCGAGCTCGGTCAGGATGCGCAATGTCTCCATCGCCTGCTGTTCGTCGATGACGCTCATGGCGAAGCCGACATGCACAAGCACCCAATCGCCGACGCAGTCCTCGACCGCGCGCTCGCCTATGATGCAGGAGACATTGATCTCACGCTTGACGCCCGCCACGTCGACGGTCGCCAGCTTGCGGCGCGCGTCGGTTATGGCGACGATCTGGCCGGGTATGCCAAGACACATGAATTCATCCTCCACGATCTGCGGCCAATCTCGCCGCCGCCAACGCCGCCTGGCCGAGCGAAAGGCCGCCGTCATTCGTGGGCGCCTTGGCATGCGAGAGAACCTCGAAACCGTCCGCCTCGAGGCGGCCGATCAGCTCTTCGGTAAATGGGCGGTTTTGGAAGACGCCGCCCGAAAGCGCCACGCGCCGCGTCAATCGCGCGTCGCCGTCCAATGTGACCTTGCGAACCATTGCGGCGACCGCGCGCGCGAGCCCTTTATGGAAGCGCGCGGCCATGACGGTCGGCGGCGCATTCTCGTAGAGATCGCCGAGGAGCGCCTGCCACATCGCCGCCGGCTCTATATAGGGAAGTCCCGATCCTTTGAGATTGGGAATGCCAAACGGGTAGGCGAGATCCTCATCGACAGACGCCAAAGCCTCGGCGTCGACAAGCGCCTCGAGCCGCATCGCGGCTTCGCCCTCATGCCACGCGGCGTCGCGGCAGATTCCGATCGCGGCGGCGACGGCGTCGAACAGCCGCCCGCAGGAACTCGCCAGCGGTGCATTGAGCCCCCGCCCGATCATCGTCGCGAAAGCGTCGATCGGCTTCGCTTTCAGGAAATCGTAAAGCGCAAGTTCGCCGAAATTCGCCGCGAAGGCTGGCCAGCCTATTTCGGCGAGGATGTGGGCGAGCGTGTTGCGCCAGGGCTCGCGCATCGCCTGTGCGCCGCCCAGCATGGCGACCGGCTTGAATGTCCCAACGCGACGGTAGCCGACGTAATTCGCAAGCAGGAACTCGCCGCCCCAAAGCGCGCCGTCATCGCCGAAGCCGAGGCCATCGAGCGCGACGCCGAGCACAGGGCCTTCGCTCGCGGATATGCCGTTCTCCGCAAGGCAGCTCGCGACATGGGCGTGATGATGCTGCGCCTCGACGAGGCGCAGACCTCTGTCGGAAGCAATGCGCCGGCCCAATTTGGTCGAGAGATAGTCGGGATGGAGATCGACGGCGACAGCTTCGGGCCTGTGATCGTAAAGCGCGCCATAGAGATCGAGCGTCCGCTCGAAATCGGCGAGCGTGTGCGCGTCTTCGAGATCGCCCATATGCTGCGACAAGACGGCGTCCCCGTCCTTGACGAGACAGAACGTGCTCTTGAGTTCGCCGCCCATCGCAAGGATCGGCGGCCCATCGCGCAAGCCTTCCGGCAGCGGCAGCGCGCCCGGCGCGAATCCGCGGGCGCGACGGATGACGCGGGTGGCGCCATTGACGACGCGCACGACCGAATCGTCGAGCCGGACAGCAATGCGGCGGTCATGCGTCAGCATGAAATCCGCTATGCCGCCGAGCTTCTCCCGCGCGTCGTCATCGTCAATGACCTGGGGCTCGTCGGAGAGATTGCCGCTGGTCATCACCATCGGCCGGTCGAGGCGGCGGAAAATGAGATAGTGCAGCGGCGTATAGGGCAACATGAAGCCGAGCGTCGAAAGGCCGGGAGATACAACATCAGGCAAGCGCGGATCGCGTCGCGCAGTGAGCAGGACGATTGGCGCGGCGGATGAGGTCAGCGCTTTTTCCTCGACCGGACTGACCACGGCGTAGCGGCGGATGATGTCAAGTTCGCGCCCCATCAGCGCGAAGGCCTTGCTGTAGCGCCGCTTACGCGCGCGCAGCCGGGCCACGGCTTCTTCATTGGTCGCATCGCAGGCCAGATGATAGCCGCCGAGGCCTTTCACCGCGACAATATAGCCCTTGAGCAGCATGCCCGCGACGGCGTCTGCGTCGTCGAGCATGCTGAAAGCGGAAAATTCGACCGCGCCGCCGCCGGTCTTGGCGAGAGAAACTTTCGGTCCGCAGACATGGCAGGCAATCGGCTGCGCGTGGAAGCGCCGGTCGCCCGGCGCCTCATATTCCGCGCGGCAGGCGTCGCACATATTGAACGGCCCCATCGTCGTGCGCTCGCGATCATAGGGCGCTTCGCAGATGATCGACAGGCGGGGACCGCAATTCGTGCAATTCGTGAAAGGGTAGCGAAACCGGCGGGCGAAGGGATCGCGGATTTCAGAAAGGCACGCTGGACAGGTCGCCGCGTCAGGCGCCACCTGCGTGCGCATGGGGCCGCCGGCGCTGACGGAAATATGGAAGCCGTCGAGGGCGCAATCCGCCGCCGCCGGGCGAAAGTCCACCGCGTCGATGCGCGCAAGCGGCGGACATTCTTCCTTCAGCGCCGCGACGAGACGCTCCGCGTTCCGGCGATCGGCGGCGACGCGGATGAGGACGCCATCGGCGTCATTGAACACTTCGCCGCTGAGGCCCAGGCGATTGGCGAGGCGCCATACGGCCGGCCGAAAGCCGACGCCCTGCACCAATCCGCGGACGCGGATTTCAGTGGCCTTGCTAGCGGCGAGCGCAGCGGTCATCGCGCGGCTCTCCACAACAGGACGCGGTTGTTGCCCGAGTCAGCGATGACGGCCGTATCGCCCGCCGCGGCGACGCCATAAGGCCAGCACAGGCTATCCCGCGCGGGCGTTTTCCAGCGATTGTCTCCCTTGGACTGGAAATCAGCCTGGCCGGTCAAGGCGCGCGCGGACGCGCCAGTGGCGAGTTCAGCTCTGGCGAAGCCGAGCAGGCGCGAATTCGCGGTGTCGGCGACGAGAATGTCGTCGCCCATCACGGCGCAGGCATAGGGCATGTTGAGACACGAGGCGTCCGGCCGATAATTGGCGCGGTTGTGCTCGGACGCCGATGGATCGTTCTGGCCGATGAAGAAATCCGCCGGCGCGCCGCTTTGGCTAGGCATGCGCCGCCAAACCATCACGCGATTATTGCCCGAATCGGCGACAAGCAACATCTCGCCGGCGACCGCCGCCGCATGCGGCCAGCGCATGCCCCCGGCGTCGACGCCGACGCCGCCATTCTCGTCGCGGCAATCCATCCGGACCTGCCCGAGGACAAGATCCGCAGGCGCTCCGTTCACGGTCGGGATCTCGCGCCAGATCAGCACCCGGCGATTGCCGGTGTCGCACACAATGAGAGAGCGGCCGACAATGCTGACGCCATAGCACCAGTTGAGCGTATCGGCGCGGGCTTCGCCGCCCCGATTGGCGAGCATTCCGCTGAAATCGGCCTGGCCGAGGACGACATCCGCCGGCTGGTTGCTGGTCTTCGGAAGGCCACGCCAGATCAGGACGCGGTGGTTCCAGGCGTCGGCCACCGCGAGGATCTCGGGGCTGGCGGCGACGCCGGTCGGGACGTTCAAGGTGGCGGCGCCCGGCTCGCCCTTGGCGTTGCGCCCCTCATGCGCGAAATCGGGCTGGCCAATGAGAAAATCGGCCGGCGCATGATCAATGTCGGGGGGGCGGCGCCAGGCCAGCAGCCGGTGATGACCCGTGTCGGCGACGAAAAGCGGTCCATCGGCCGAGGCCAAAGCGGCGCCGCGCGGACCAAACATTGTCGTGGCCGATGCGGCGACGGGCGTCGTCAGGTCGAACCCGCCAAGCTTCGATCCAAGCACAATTTCGGGGCCCGCCGGGTCAAGAAGCGGCGGCGCGGCTGCTGCGGCGCCGGGAGACGGCTCGGCGAGAGCCCGGAGGGAGACGCGCATCGCCTTAGACCTCGAACCTGACTTCGACGCGCTCGCCGACGAGACGCACGGCGACAGCCTGCAATTGCGCCTCGGGCGCGGTCAAACATTCCCCCGACATAAGATCATATTCGAACGCATGACGCGGGCAAACGATCCGTCCTTGCGAAACAGCGCCGCCGGAGATCGGGGAGCCGAGATGCGCGCAGGCGTCCCGAAAGCATGTCACAACGCGGCCGAGGCGGCTGAAAATAAGGGGCGCGCCATTGAGGGCGCAGGCCTTTGCGCCCTGCTCCGGGATAGATTCGAGGGTGGTGGCGTAAAGCCATCTGCCTTCGAGGCTCGCCGCGAACGGGCTAACGAAATCGACCCTTCCCTGGGCTGCGACGGCGCCCTTCACCTGCCGCACCTGCTTGATCTCGGGACAATGCTCCTCGATCGCCTGCTTAACCCCGGCGACGAAGGTCAGCGTCGAAGACGGACAATGATCGCAATTGCCGAGGAAACGGACCTCGACCGCGTCCGGCGGAAGGAAGGCGACGAACTCGACGTCGCCGCCATGCGAGGCCAACATTGGCCGAATCGAGGCCAGCGCGCTTTCAATGCGTTCCTGCAGGCTCGGCTGGATGAGCCCGTGACGCCGCAACACGGCATAGACCAGAGGGTCGGACGCGGCGGCGCGCAGGGCTTCGAGCGCGCCTGGCGCAGCCTTGACGCCGCCGATGAGCTTGCGCAGCGCGCCCTTGTGCAAAGCTTCGATGGCGCGCCCATAGGCGAAGACAAGCATGCGCTGGGACTCGTCCCATCTGGCGATCAAAGCCTCGAGCCGCTCCACATCGCCAACGAGTTCGTCAACGTCCGGAGCGCTATCTTCCGGCGGGTGGGCATGCGCATTCATGATCGCCTCCCTTGAAGCCCGCTCCAATTTTCAGAGGCGCTCGGGCTGCCAGTGAGAGCCGATTCATGCAGCCCGCACGAAGAGCGGCTCTCGCGCGCCGCCTGTTTTCAGGTCGGCGAAAAACGCCTCAGCGGAATTTCAAATTCTTGAACAGGGCCGGCTGCGCCGCGCCGCCGATGAAGCCGGCGACAACGCCCGCCAACACAATGTTGGCAAGCTTGGCGACGATCAGAAAAACAATCACGGTCAGGCCGATCCCGATCGCAAGCTGCCGCAACGCCTCGGCCTGATTTTGAAACAGCTTTCCTTGGAAAAAAAGGAGGGCGGATGTCTTCACCATCTCAAACATATTGGCGGCCTTTCAGAACAGAACGGCGGCGAGGACAACGCCGATGACGACGCCAAGAGCGCCAGCGAGCGGGCCATAGAACGCCCCCAGCCAGGCGGCGAGTTCATTGCCGAGCGACTTGCCTCCTACGACGATCCCGCCGACGGCGCCGCCGGCGACCGAGAAGGCGCCGCCAAGGACGATCGCGGCCAGCCCGAGAAAAAACGACCAAATCATCAAGCTCTCCCGTCTACCATTTCAATTCATTCAATCTATTGCACGCCGACGGCCCGTTCGGAGGCAGGCGGGGATTGCGCCGACTCGGCTTCGATCTCGGCGATCATTTCCGCGACAATCGCCACCTTCTGCCTTTCGCCGAACGCCGCGAAGATTTCCTCGGCCTCGCGATAGCGGCGCAAAGCCTGGTCGAGATTTTCCATGTTGCCAAGTTCCGGGCGGGCGACGTCGTCAGGAAGATTGCGCAGGCAATTGGCGTAATTGGAGAGCGTATTGGCGTATTCGACCGGCGTCGCCGCGCGCGTGCGGACCTTGAGGGCTTCGTCATAAGCGTCGAGCGCGCGCAGGCAATTTTCGACCGAATGGCTCGACGACGCATATTGCAAAGCGTTGCCAAGATTATTTTGCAGCATGGCGTATTCGGTCGGATGGTCGATAATATTGACCACCTTCAACCCGTCCTGAAAGGCCTGCACCGCGAGCGCCTCGCGCATCTTGCCGCGCTCGTCCGAGAAGGGGATCGACAGGAAAGCAGTCGCCAGATTGTTCTGAAGGATCGCATATTCCCTGGGAAAAGCTTGGGCGTCGAACGCGCGCAGCGCTCTTTGATAGGCCTGGATCGCCGCGGTGATCGGCGCCGCATTGGCGGCGGCGAGGCTCTGAAAAACCAAGCCGAGATTCATCTCGATTTCCGCGAGCTCTTCCGGCGCGCCTTCATGCTTGAGGATGTCGCGGGCCGCTTCTAGATTTCGCCGCGCGCTTTGCAACGGCCCGAGATCCTCGGCGGGAATCGCCTGAAGGGCGGTCGCCAGACGGGCGTGAATCCGGCCGCGCAAAAGATAAAGCTCGGGCGGGCAGAGTCCGAGCGCCGCTTCATAGAGCCGGACGGAGCAAAGCAGGTCATCGGGAGATCGCGGCCGGATCTGCAAGCCCATGGCCATTTCCATGAGCATCTCGACCTTTTCCGCGAGCGGCGCGTCTTCCGCCTCCACGGCGGCCAAAGCGGCTTCAACATCGGTTTCCGCGCGCGACGGCATGTGCGGCGCTCCTCCAACTTCCAGGCCCGATTGAACTCGGACTTATTGTCCGGCACGCTATGCGTTCGAACCCCGGGAGTCTAGTTTACTTTCGTATTGTCAACTAAGTTTGCTAGTCGGCAAAAAATGCGCTGGCCAAAAATCCGGCCCGCGCGTCGCTCCATGCGGCGTCGAGACGAATGTCGCGATTCTCGTCGACGCCGTTCAGTCGGAAGAGATCCGCCGCATGAATGGCGCGATCGCCGCGCGCATTCACTTGCTTGACTAAGAAGCCGCCGGCTTCGGCGCTAAAGATCGGCAAGATCCAAAGATCGTCGCCCTCTCGCAGCAAGGCGACATTGCCCACATTCGCCATCTGGGCCGCGAAGTCCGCTGCATCGACGTAAAGGCAGTCGCGATGGAGACGCATGCGCAAGGCTCTGCGCGCCTGAAGGATGTCGCTCACGGCGCCGGCTCCGTCGCCAGATAGGCCTCGATCATCCCGGAAATACGCTCTGTGACATTTTCGGCGGCGCGGGCCACAGGATCGGAAAGTTCGAGGCCGAGGCCGAGCGTCTGCGCCTCGATGAGAAAGACCGTCACGTCTTCAGGAAAGTCGTTCGCCCAGATCCGGCGTCCCGCATAAAGCGCATGGTCCCAGCGAAAATCATGCAGCGTGAAGCTCGGCTCGGGCCGGTTTTCGAGCGCGGCGCCGGGCGCCTCAAAGATCGCCCCGGGCTCCGAGCCGCTCGAGCAGGCGTCGACGATCACAAGCTTCTTGGCGCCACGCGCTTGAAACAAGACGTCCATGCCGTTCGTGCCGGCGTCGAAAATCCTGATCCGTGGAGACGGCTCAAAGCCGGAGGCCAACAGACGCCGCGCGACGATCGCGCCAACGCCATCGTCGCAGCGATTGAGATTGCCGCAGCCGATCACGACCAGCATGAGCAAAGCCTCGCCGACGGCCCCGCGGCGCGGGCCTTATCGCGCCGCCAAAACTGCGTTCGCCATTCGCTCAAATGCGCCACAGGCGGCACCACCAGTCCGGTTCCACAGGCACGGCCAATTCGGGCAAATCGCACCATTTTCGATGCACGAGGTAATACATGCACTCCATGCAGCGATATTGCTCCTCGCCATAAGGATGATTGATAAAGCCGCCGATCACCAGCTTGCCCTGCAAATCGTCCGGGCTCAATTCCCGAAGCTCCTTCAGGATTTCGCCGAATTCCTTTTCGGTCTCAGGAAAGGGCTCGGTCTTGGTCTTCAATCCATTCGCCAACAGTTTGGCGATTTGATCAAGAGTCCCATTCGTTTCCGCCGTAGACATGAACTCTGCTCCATCGAGCCTTTAACCTCGCGCCGGGTCGACTCGGGTTGCGCCGATCAGCGGCGTTGCAAGGTCATGAAGAGAACGCCGCTCGGATCGGTTGGATTCATATCACAGATCGGTCGCAAAATGCGCGGGGACCTTTCCCAAGAGCGCCGCCCAAAGAACTTTGCCTCGCGGCGCCTTCGGTTGTGTCGCGAGGGTTGCTCGAATTTTATTTCCCCTCGCCTTCCGCCGGCCGCCTCAAGCCGTCCTGAAGCGGGCGAGTTCGGCGCCGGTTTTGGCGTCATGCGCATGCACGGTGCAGACAAGACAGGAATCATAGGACCGCGCCACATGGCCGACTTCGACCGGATCATGCTGATCCTTGATCGGCGTTCCGATCAGCGCCTCCTCGATCGGGCCGCGTTCGCCAGTCTCAGCGCGTGGGCCGACATTCCAGGTCGTCGGCGCGATCATCTGATAATTCTTGATCTTGCCGTCCTTGACCTCGATCCAATGGCACAAGGCGCCGCGAATAGCTTCCGTCGCGCCCCAGCCGCGTCCATCTTTTTCTTTCGGCTTGATGTACCATTCATCGCCGAGACGCAGCTCGCGCAGCACCCGCTCCATCTCGCGATAGATCTTCACGCCCTCGTGCATGCGGGCGAAATGGCGCAGCAGCACGCTCGCGCCGCCAAGCTTCTTATACATGTCGAGCAGCAGCGGATCACGCCACTGGAAGCTCTCGCCATGTGTTCCGCCGGCGACGAGCTGGCGCGCCAGCGGCCCCGCCTCGAGCCGTCCATTGTCGACATGGGCGACGGCGGTCGACCAGGAATATTTGCCGTTATGATCGAGATCGTTCTTGGAGATCGGCCGCGTGGTGCGATCGAACGGATGCACCGGGCCAGCCTCGTCATACCAGGCGTGCAGCGTGTCCTCCCGGGTGAAGGACTGATCCATCAATTTATGGCTGTCCGTCTTTCCGTCATAGACGCCGCTTTTCATGATGACCGCGGCGTTGCGGCCCTCGATGGTCGGATGATTATATTTGTCCTCATGCGGGAGATAGCCCCAGGTGACATATTTGCCGAGGCCCTTGCCGTATTTGTCGAGGCCGATGTCGAGGCTCATGCGCCAGAACAGGCCGAGATCTGAATTCGCGTGTTCCGGCCGTTCGTCGAGCCATGCCAGGAAATCCTCGTAGGACTTGATCTCCTCATAGCGCTCCAGCGAGCAGCCGAGCCACATCGGCTCCATCCAATTGCGGCGGAAATGCTCGAGGATCGACCAAGCCCGCGTCACGTCGGTCAGGGTTGGCGCACTCATAACGCCGCCCGGCACCATATAGCTCGAATGCGGCCATTGCCCGCCGAGCAGCGCGTAGATTTCGACCGGGCGGCCGGAAATCGTGACCCCGGCTTCGTAATGCGAGCCGGTGAAAGGCGACCACCGCTTCACGGCCTCTTCATAATAGCGGCTGCCCGAATAGGCCTTGTTCGTATAGTCGATCATGAACAGGCCATAATGATGCCGCGGCAGACTCTGAAGCGATTCCGCAAGCTGCCCAAGATTGCGCGCGAGGATGGCGTTGCGCGGCACCGTGGTCCCCCAGGCGGTGTCGAGCGCCCAGGCGGCGCAGGTCAGATGCGAGGCGCCGCATATGCCGCAGGCGCGGGGCGTGACCACGAGACCCGCCTGTGGATCCTTGTCGCGCAAGATGATCTCGAAGCCGCGAAACAATTCGGCCTGGGTCCAAGCATTGACGACAACGCCGTCGGCGATGTCGACGCGCACGTCGAGATCGCCTTCGACGCGGCCTACGGGAGATATGTCAAGCGTCTGAACGGCTGCTTCGGCCATGATGCGATGCTCCTGAATAGCGAGTGAGGCGGGGGCCTAAAGCATGGTCAGCGAAAGTGGATGCCGGTTTCGCGAAAGGATCATGCTCAATCAAAAACTTCCGCGCCAAATCCGACCCAAATCGGATTTCGCGCGGGATGAATCCGATCAGACGACGAAAATGTCCTTCTCCGCCCAGGCGGGCGCCGCGGCCTTGGCGGCGGCGGTCAGCTTGATGTAGCCCGTCTTGTCGACGCCCGCCGGCATGTCCTTCGGCACGCCCATCACGGTCTGGGTCTTGAACACCGTCCCCGGCGCGAGATCGAAGAAAGGAAACTCCGGCTCGGTGCAGCCCAGGCAGGGCATGCCCGCGCGGGTCTTCGATGATTGCCGGTTCCACAATATCCGGTTGCACGGGCTGTGCGTCATCGGCCCGCGGCAGCCGAGATCGTAAAAGAGACACCCCTTGCGCTGCCCGAACGCCGTCGCTGAGACCTTGTAGGCGAAATGCATGTTGCGGGTGCATCCGGTCTGCGTGAAGCTTGTGAAGAATGTCTTCGGCCGCTGGAATTCATCGAGGCTGAGGTCGCCGGCGCGGCCCGAGGCGACGGCGACGAGGATCTGCGTCACCCAGTCCGGATGCGCCGGGCAGCCGGGAATATTGATGACCGGAAGGCCAGCCTTCGATTTGAACGCCGTCCCGAGCGATCCGCCAGGGGCGCGCTTCAGGAATTGAAGCCCGACCGATTCGCTCGGATTGGGGGCCGTCGCTGGGATGCCGCCCCAGGTGGCGCAATCGCCGATGGCCACCACGAATTGCGCGGCGTCCGACAGCTCCTTGACCCAATCCTTCATCGGCCGGCCGCAAAACCGGTTCCAATTGCCGGTGCCGTTCGGGGCGTTCACCACCGTGCCTTCGAAAACGAAAATGTCGAGCGGGATCTTGCCGGAAACGCAGTCTTGAAGCAGCTGCTTGACATTGTCGCCGAGTTCGAGGCCAAGCGAGGGATGCCACAGCACATTAATGCCGAAATCGGTCACGAGATCGCAAGCGCTCGGCTCCTCGGCATTGAGAAAGGACATTGTGTTGCCGGAACAGGCGCCGCCTTGAAGCCACAAAAGATTGGCCATTCTATCCTCCCCAGGCGCCGCGCTTTCATAGCGTAGCGGGTCGCCGTCGGAGGCTGCGGCGCAAGCTTCATGCCCGCCCCGCTATCCTGGAAGCCTTCTAAAATTCAGCTCTTTATGGAGAATGACGAAATCACAGAACCGTCAGTGCATATCAACTTTATATACAATTGAAAACTAACTTTGCAGATAGCAAATAGGTCTTTCGCCGCATCATCCGTGGCGATTGCCGCAACGAGGACATTCAACTTCAAGGGCGTAGCCGAACCAGACGCCCCGGCAACGGCTGCACCAATGGCCGGTCATTTGGCTCTTTCGCATTCCAAGATGCCGCGCCATGGCGCCGGTGCCGAGATCGGCGAAGCCGCTGGCGCTCCCCGAAGGCGTCGTCCGCGAGAGCGGAAATCGCAGGACTTCGGCGGCTTTCTCTGCGTCGTCGTCTTGCCCGTCCATTCTCAAACCCTCGCGCAGGAACAATGGATCGCGGCAAAATAGGGCGGCGCCGACCGCTCGATAAGGCCTGCGGCTGCAATAAGCCTTTTGCTTCACGATGGGCGGCGGATCAGCCCGCTCGCGTCATGCCATCAGCCAGAGCGTAGCGGCGAATTTTGTTCGCCAATCCCACGCGCGACAGGCCCAATTCCCGCGCGGCCTTGCTCTGGTTCCAGCGGCACTTCTCGAGCACCTGGCGGACCAACTGCCCCTCGAGAGATTCGACCATTTCTTTCAACGTCCTGCCGTCCGGCTTCAGCGCCAGCCGATCATTGGCCGACGCGCGCAGCGTCGCCAGGGCCGGCGACAAGTGGCGCCGCGTCAAATATTCGCCGTCCTTCGCCAGCGCCACCATGCGCCGCACTTCATTCTCGAGTTCGCGCACATTGCCCGGAAAGCGATAGGCCTTGAAGATTTCGATCACGTCATTGGAGACGCCGAGCACGCGATTGCTGAGAAGGCCGCCGTGCTTGCGCACGAAGAACTCAGTCAGCACAGGAATGTCGGCGGGCCGCGCCCGCAAGGGCGGCACTTCAAGATCGAAGCCTTTCAGGCGAAAGTAGAGATCCTCGCGAAACTGGCCGGCCTTGACCAATTGCTTCAAGGGCTTGTTGGAGGCGGCGATGATGCGCACATTCGCGTGCATGGTCTGGTCGCAGCCGAGTGGCTTGACCTCGCCTTCCTGCAGAAAGCGCAGCAAGCTGACCTGAAACGATGGCGAGATTTCGGAAATCTCGTCGAGAAATACGGTCCCGCCATCCGCGGCGCGAAACAGGCCGAGGCGATCGCTGACAGCGCCCGTAAAAGCGCCGCGCTTATGACCGAAAAGCTCGGAATGCAAAAGCTCATCGCGGACGCCGCCGCAGTTCTGCACCATCAAAGGGCTCGACGAGCGGCGGGAATGGAAATGCAGGGCGCGCGCGAGCAATTCCTTGCCGGTTCCCGTCTCGCCTTCAATGAGGATCGGCAAATCCGTGCGGGCGACCTCGCGGGCGAGGCCGCAGAGCTCCGACATCGCTTCGCTGGCGTAGACCAGGCGCTCGAAATGCGAGGCTTCGCCTTTCGCGACGCCGTCGGGCTTGCCATGCAGGAAGGTGGAATCGTCGCCGATCTTGAGCTCGCGGACAAGCCGGCGGTGACGCCGGGCGAGCTCTCGAGTCTCCAAAGCGCGCTTGACGACGAGGCAGGCCTGTTCCGCCTGCAAGGGCTTGGTCAAATATTGGTAGGCCGCGGTGCGCGCGAGCGCTTCGCTCAGGCGCAGGCCCGGCTCGCCGCCGACAAGAAGAATCCGCACCAGGTCGGGATGCGTGAAGCGCAACCGCGACAGAAAAGCGACAATGTCAAAATCCGCGCTTTCGACATCAGCGAGGATCAAATCGACATGCGCGTCGTTGAGCACGTCCGCCGCTTCGCCGTCCCGCGCCGCCATGATGACGCGGTAATCCGGCTCCCGCGCCAGGGCCTCCGCCGCCGCGCGAAGCTCAGGGCAAGCATCGGCAATGAACAAAATCGTGGATTCGATGCTCATCGCTTCGATGCCGCCTCCCCTCAAGCAACTGGGCCGCAACGCCGCCGCGAATGGCCAGGCGCCCTTTTTAGGTCATTCCTGGCCAAGTCGAACTGACCGCGCGTCGAACCCTTGACGCGCGTCCTTGCTTATCCCAGCTCTGGCGAAGGTTGACTCATTTTGCGCGTTCCATCAACGGGGCGTTCGCTGTCCGTGACGGCTGGCCGCCATGACGGGCGGCCCCGCCCAGAGCGCCCTCTCAGGCCGGCTTGCAGAGGAGCTTGGTGAAGCGCCCGTCGGCGCGGATGAGAAACAAGTCGCCGGTGAAATAGAAATATTCCGCGGTGACGTTGCCGGACGCGAATTTCAATTGGATGGCGTTGTTTGCGATGGTGCGCGCCTTAACCGGCTGATCCGAGCCGGGGAGCCCAATCAAGACCGGCTTTTTCCCCGAAAGCTTGAGGGAGGCCGTCTCGACGGACGGAAACGGCCCGTCCTTCTGGTAGCTGTTCCCGCTGCAAATAAGATCGAGATCGACGCCCGCAGCCGAGGCGGAAGTCGACGCGGCGCTGAGTGAGACGCATGCCAGAGAAACGCCCGCGAGCGCCCATTTTGCCCGCTTCCCGAGTTCAAGTCCCATTTGAATCACCCAAGCGTGAGAAAGCGCGGCCAAGCGCGGGTTCAGCTTAGCCTGAGATCGCAATATGCGCATGTTCATGTCAATGGGAGGCGAAGACGCAAATTGACTATTTTCATTCGACGCGCCGGACCGGATGCGACCGCCTCTCAGGACCCCGCCTGCGCCTCGTTGTCGGCCAGATGGCGAATCGTCTTGTCGGGGGCGGAAGCGCTTGTCCGCGCCTCGGGCTCAAGGGCGACGGACACCGCCTCGTCAACCCGTTCGAGCCAGACGAATTCCAGCTCCTTGCGCGCCTCTTCGGGAATATCCTCGAAATCCTTTCGATTGCGCGCCGGCAACATGACGCGCTTGATGCCAGCCCTGTGGGCGGCGATGACTTTCTCCTTTATTCCGCCGACCGGGAGCACGAGGCCCCTCAGGCTGATCTCGCCCGTCATGGCCGTATCATTGCGCACCGTGCGTCCGGTCATCAGCGAAACCAACGCCATGAACATGGCGACGCCGGCGCTCGGTCCGTCTTTCGGGGTGGCGCCCGCCGGCACATGTATGTGGATGTCGGTCTTTTCAAATCCGCTCGGCTCGACGCCAAATGATCCAGCGCGATTTTTGAGGATGCTGAGCGCGGCCTGGGCGCTTTCCCGCATGACCTCGCCCAACTGGCCAGTGAGGATGAGCCTGCCGCTCCCCGGCGCGCGGGTCGCTTCGATGAACAATATGTCGCCGCCGACCGGCGTCCAGGCGAGCCCCGTCGCCACGCCTGGCACGCTCGTGCGCATGGCGAGTTCGCTCTCAAACTGCGGCGGCCCAAGAATGGCGGCGAGATCTTCGCGCGCGATATGGATCGGCCCGCCTTGCCCTTCCGCTATGCGCACGGCTGCATGTCGGAGCGCCTTGCCGATCTCGCGCTCCAGGTTTCGGACGCCCGCCTCGCGCGTGTAAAGCTGAATGATGTCGCGCAGCGCGTCGTCCGCGATTTCGACTTGCCCGGGCTGAACGCCATTCGCCTCCATCTGCCGCGACAGAAGATAGCGGCGCGCGATCTGGAATTTTTCGTCCGCCGTATAGCCGGCGAGGCCGATGATCTCCATGCGGTCGCGCAGGGGCCCCGGAATTGTGTCGAGCATATTGGCGGTCGTGATGAAGGCCACACGGCTGAGATCGAACGGGACGCCTAGGTAATTGTCCCGAAATGTGCTGTTCTGCTCAGGATCAAGCACTTCGAGCAGCGCGGCCCCCGGATCGCCATGAATCCCGGCGCCGAGCTTATCGATCTCGTCGAGCATCATCACGCAATTGCGCGAACCGGCCTTGCGGATCGCCTGGATGATGTTGCCGGGCAAGGCGCCGATGTAGGTGCGGCGATGGCCGCGAATCTCCGCCTCGTCATGGACCCCGCCGAGGCTCACCCGCACGAATTTTCGCTTCATCGCGCGCGCGATGGATTGGCCGAGCGAGGTCTTGCCGACGCCTGGAGGCCCCACAAAGCACAGGATCGGCGCTTTGCCGCGCGGCGCGAGCTTGCGGACGGCGAGATATTCGATGATGCGGCGCTTGATTTTTTCGAGCCCGTAGTGGTCTTCGTCAAGAATGCGCCGGGCCTCGACAATGTCGATCGGCGTTTCCTCGGGCAGGCTCCAGGGCAGCCCGATCAGCCAATCGAGATAGGTCCGGATCATGCCATATTCGGCCGCGGCTTCAGGCATCCGCTGCAGCCGACGCAGCTCCTTGCGCGCTTCGTCCTCGACCTCTTTCGGCATATTCGCCTTGGCGATCGTCTGGCTCAGCTCGGCCATCTCTTCGGCCTTGCCGGCTTCGCCCTCGCCGAGCTGGCGCTGGATCGCCGCCATTTGCTCGCGAAGCAGAACCTCGCGCTGACGCTCGTCGAGGGCGGCTTTAGTCTGCCGGCCGATCTCCTGCGACAATCGCAGGATTTCGATGCGGTGCGAGAGCATGCGCGAGACTTTCTCCATGCGCGCCACGAGGTCGACGGTCTCGAGAATTTCCTGCTTTTCCTCTGGCTTAATGTCGATATAGGCGGTCGCGAGATCAGCCAGCGCGGCGGGCGAGTCGACAGACTGGATCGCAGTCAGCAGTTCCTCGGGAGCCTGCGGCAAAAGCTGCATCGCCTCTATCGCCTGCGCCTTCAAATGGAGGAAGCGCGCCTCGATCTCGGCCGAGCGGCCGTCCGGCTCCGGGATGCGCAGAACGCGGGCGACGAAGAACGGCCAGCCGGAGAGGAACTCAACGATCTGGAACCGCTGATCGCCCTGGCAGATCAAATGATTCGCGCCATCGGCCCCCGTGACATAACGAATGATGTTTGCGACGCAGCCGATCCGATGCAGGTCGATTGACGTGGGATCCGCCGTCTCTGGACTGCGCTGCATCAGAATGCCGACTTGGCGCTGATCACGCACGGCCTGCTGGGCGGCGGCGACCGAGCGCTCGCGACCGACTGTGATCGGCGCCACATGTCCCGGGAACAAGACGAGGTTGCGAACCGGAATGATGATCAGCGCATCAGGCGGCAGCGCCGACGCCGGCGCGCCCGCCTTTGTTGCGCCCTCTTTTGACGCGCCGGGTAAATCCATGTCAGCCACGGAATGCGCCTGCTTTCTGGAGGGTGATCAGGAGACAACCGTCGACGACGGAGCGGCGGATGGCGCTATAAGTCCCTGGCGGGAGCCGGACGCGGCGCTCGAACGACCCTTGCGGAAGCTCCATACGATGAATGACCGCGGTCTCCAGCTCGGCGGGAAGCACGCGAACGCCCGCGAAGACCAGCTCAGCTCCCTCGATCGTTGCTTCGACCCGATCGGCGCTGACTCCCGGCAAAGCGACGAGCACGAGAACCTCGCGCTCGGTTTCCAAGATATCGACGGGCGGCTCCCAGGCGGGCAAGCGCGACGCCCTTCGGACCGGCCTGAAGAACGCACGATGCAGGCGCTCGGCGCGGACCAGCGTCTCGCAGGCCTCCGACCACATCCAATTCAGCGTGATGTCACGTTCCATGCGCCTTGCCTATCGGTCCGATCGCGGATTTGAAAAACTGAAGAGGGACGCTTCGGTCCGAGCCTGCGCGCCCGTCGCGCCCTTGACGCTAAATTGCTCCGGCTTTCGGGCCTGCGAAGGCGTGTTCGGGCTGCATGATGGGCTCGTAGGGCTCCGCCCGAATAGGCGGCAGACCGAACGACGCCGCGTTTCCCGTATCGGTCGGTTGGCTCTTCCCGGCCAATGAATGCGCGAGAACCAATTGCCCCCACACCTGCCGAATGCTGCGATAGGTGGTCTCATGGATATAGACATGGCTTGCTTCGTCAAAGGCGAACACCGAGGCGTTCGGATCATTTCGGATTTTTTGCAAGGCCCGGTTGATCACATCGAAACACTCGAAAAGCTGATTGCCATCCGCGAGTTGCGCGTGACGCAACATCTCTCCGAGACTGAAGGAATGGAGCGGCGCCTCGGCGTGACTGACGGGCGTTTCACGTCCCAGCTCGAACAGGACCTGCATGACGAAAAAATTGCCGGAGATGAGCTTGAAGAGCTCCGCGATTTCATCGGCCGCGCATATGGCGAGCGCGCTCTCCTCCATCTTCGATGGGTTGGCCGGGGCGGCGGCCGACACGCCGAGCGCCTTGCTGATTTCGCTCTCGATCCAGCGCCGCACCTCGGGCGGAGCCGATTTCACCTGTTCGGCGGAAAACGTGAAGCCGGTCATTCATTTCTCCTGTCAGCGAACATCCTCGAGGCGGAAGGCGCCGCAAGCCGATAAGGGCCGCCGGCCCTGCGCTCGTCTCGCGGCTGGCCCATTTTTTCGGCCGCATGTTGTCTCTAAGTTTATCCGCCAATCAACTCATGCACCCCGCGAGAGGCCTAAAGCTATGATTTGGATCAAATGGCGCATGCTTCCGGGGCTTCCTCGCCCAACTCTTCCAATCTCACGTTAGTCTCCGCACCGAACCGCTGGGCATTGCGTCAGCGCCGGCAAAGGCGGCCATGACCTCGGCCACCATTTCACTTTCATGGCCTTCGTATCTCGTCGAGAAGTGAAATGGCTCGACCCGCCGCGCGCCTGCCTCGCGCGCGAGGCGGCCAGCCGCCTCGGTCGTCAGATGCGCGCGGTCAGCGGCGAGCTTTGCATCGGCTTTGGCGAAGGTCGCCTCGATAAAGAAGAGATCGGCTCCCTGGGCAAGCCGGACGATCGCTTTTCCGTTCTCCGGCGTGTCCGAGACGTCCGTGACATAGACGATTTTTTGACCCGCCGTTACGGTCAGCGCATCGCGCAAAGCGCCGAGCGGAAATGCGAGGCGGCTCGTCTCCGATCGCTCGTCGACATGAATCAGAAAATTGTCCGGCTTGTTCTCGACGACGGCTTGCTTGAACGCGTGCAGCCATGGCCCGACCGGAAGCCCACGCTCCGTCAACCGGCTCTTCCAGATATTGACATGCGCCATCTCCTCGATGGAGTAGCCGAGGCAAGGAATGCGGTGCTCGAGCGTCGCCGCCGAAACCTTGTAGGTCGGGGCGCTGAATATCACGCCATCGACAACTGGCGCGCGCCCCATGTCCTCCATGGCGAAGGCTGTCTTGAGGCGAAAGCGACTGGCGCGCGCGTCGTCGCCCGGACCGATCTCTGTGACGAGGAAGACGAGATCGTAAGGACAACGATCGACGAGGTTCCATTGATAGGCTTGCAGCTTGTGGCCTACGCGATCGATGAATCCAGGCGGGCCGTATAAATTGATTTGCTTTTCCCGCCCCGCCAAGACGCGCAACAGACGATCAAATCCGATGAAATGGTCGATATGCGCATGCGAGACGAAGACATGCTCAATGCGCTGGATCTTCCGCGGCGGGAGAGCGCTGATATCGCCAAGATCGAACAGAATGGCGTGTTTCTCGAAGAGCGTCTCGACATAGAGCGCCGGATCGCCGAAGCGTCCGTTGAGCAAGGTCGGATGCAGGAGCGGCCGCATGACTGAAGTCCAGATTCTGTCCGCCGCGTCCCGCCGCGCCGCCCAAAGGCTGAGGCCGTGGGTCGACTGCCGCGCCGCTGCGAGCCTCGCGCCCTAGCCTTTGACAGGATTATCCTTACTCCTGTTGCCGGCGACATTCGAGCTTGGCCATCAGTTTGGGCGTCGCATCGCCATGAACGCTTGACGGCATTGCGCAGGCGCGCCTACGCTAAAAGAGAAAAATGCGTCGCGAGGCCCTCCGATGAACGAGCAAGACTCCGACGTGCTTGTTCACCGCCTTTATGACCGCATCTTCGATACCCTTACCCAAGGCGACGGCGGCAGGGCGGCCTTCGACCCCGCGAAGATCTTCTTCACGCTGGAGCCGCGCGGCCGCATCATAGAGCCGAAAAGTTTCGCCGACGCTTGGACTCTGTGCGATCCAAATGGCAGCCGCGACGCCGCAGACAATATCTCAGACCTCGCCGACGAAGCGCCCATTTTCTGCGCCCGCCATACGCCCGGCCGCGCCAAGGTCTCCGAGCTCTATGAGCAGGTGTTGCGCGCCGTCATTACCGCCGACGATCAGCCGAGCGAGGCCGCGAAGAACGCCTACAGAAGGGGTTACGACTTTCTCAACGCCAAGGTCCCGAACCCTAATGTCTCGGGTCGCTTTTCGCCTCAGCAGGCGCAAGCATACCAAACATATCAGATAAATCGGGCCGCTTATCGGAATGCGGCGTCGGCGCTCCGCAGCGCCTATGCCGCGACCATTGCCGATCCCAAGCTCGATGCCGACTGGGCGCTGCGCGCGCCCTCGCTGCAGGCGGCGGTGGAGCAGGCCTGGAGCGCTTGGCGCGCGGGCCAGGCCGATGAAATTGAAAGCGCGCTCGCCGCGATCGAATCCTCCAGCGCCGAACAGGTCAAGCGGGCCTTCGCCGACGCCATCGAACTCTTCGACAGTTACAAGATGCAGTTCGACGAGGGCGAGCCGAGGCGCTATTCCCAGCTGCTGCCGCCCAATTGGCTCGAACCAAGCGTCAGCGACAATTGGCCAACCGCGCATTTCGACAATGCAACGGCCGCCGTCAATTCAGACTCCGACTATTTGAAATACTGCCATGGCGCCGGCTTCTCCGTCGGCCTGTGGTCGGCGGGCGATCGCGCTTCGTCTTCAAGCCCGAGCTTCCAGTCCGACGCCTCGGCCGAATCGATCAAGATCTCCTATCAATATGCGCTCATCGCCATTCGCCGGCCCTGGCTCGCCGGCCATCTGTTCAGCCTGCCGGGCTGGCGGATGGAGGTCGCGAAGCGACGCCCCTGGCTCGCGGATCTTTTGTTCAACATGCCGGGCTGGCAGACAACGGCCGTGAGGAAGGGCATGCTGTCCTCCGGCTCTCGCATAGGGCAGGAGAGGACCTTGTTCCCCTTGCTCCCGCAAGCCCTCCTCGCGATCAAGAATCTCACCATCGCCGGCGAGTTCTCATCGTCCGAGCTCAAAGAGGCGAACAGCCTAATCGACGCAGGCGCATCCGTCGGTTGGGGCCCATTCTCCGTCAGCGGCTCCCATAGCCACAGCCATTCAGAGGAGGTCGTAAAGGGCTCAGCCGACTCAGCCGGGATTCGCGCGCCCTTTGTGCAGATCATCGGATGGGTGAACGACATTCTGCCCTTTTGCCCGCCCGAATAAACACGCGCGCCGACGCTTCTATATATTGGTCCAGGCTCTGGCGCGAAGAGCGGAAGCGCGGCATATGTAACGCCGAATGCGGCGCCGTAGGCCGCCGAACCCTCGATTGCCGGAGCACGCTTGGTTCTCGACATTCGCAGTCATGGCGACGAGCTTTGCAGCAGCCGGGGCCCGGCATGAGCCGCATCGCAAAAGCTTTCAGATGGGCCGCAGCGCTGGTCCGAGAGCGCAAAGCCCAATTGCGGTTATCTGTCCGCGTGACCGTCGCCGTCGCGCTGACCTTTGTCGTCGCGCAATTCGTGAACATCCCCCTCGGCGGCCTTTGGGCCGTATTGACCGCGGTCGTCGTGACGCAAATGAGCGTCGGCGGCTCATTAAAGGCCGCGGTCGAATATTCCGTCGGCACGCTCGGCGGCGCGCTTTACGCCGGCGCGATCGCCACGCTCGTTCCCCATACCACTGAAATATCATACCTCGGCGTTCTCGGCCTCGCAGTTGCGCCGCTTGCATTGCTGGCGGCGATAAGTCCCAACTTTCGGGTGGGGCCGTTCACCGCAGTGCTTGTGGTTCTTGGATCAGGAGCCATCCATATCGGCCCGATCGCATCGGCCTCCTATCGCGTGTTCGAGGTCGCGATCGGCGGCGGGATCGGGCTACTGGTTTCCTTCCTGGTCTTGCCGGCGCGCGCTCACGTCTTGGCGAATGAAGCCGCAGCCGACATGATCGACCTCATGGCGAGCTCTCTGCATGGACTGTTCGCGGGCTTCACGCGCGGCTCCGATCGGGCGACGATTCAGCGAATCCAGAGAAGCATCGGCGAGGCCTTCGCCCGCTTTAACGCGATCGCGACAGAGGCCGGGCATGAACGGATGACCCGCTTCGCCGATCGAAATGACCCACAGCCATTGGCGCGCGCGCTCCTCAGGCTGCGCCATGACCTCATCATGATCGGACGGGCCGGAGCGACGCCGCTCTCGGCGACGGTGCAGCCGCGACTTGGCCCTTTGCTCACGCGCATCGCCGAGACCGCGGATGATTATTTGCGCGCGACGGGCGCCTCTCTTATCGGCCGGCGCAAAGCGCCGTCACTCTCCGCTGTGAACGCTGCTCTCGACAATTTCGCGAAGGAAATCGCCGCTCTGCGTAGGGACGGCGTGACGCGAGAATTGTCCGGCGACGCCCTTGAGCAACTGTTTGCGCTGGGCTTTGCGCTGGAGCAGATGCGCGAGACTCTGAAGGATCTCTCCGCCAGCGTGACGGAGTGCGCCCAATCATGAATGCGAGCTGCCTGTAATGTCCTGGTCTGATCCAATCGATCTCTATTGCGAGCGCGCCGATCCCTCGTTTTGGGCGGAGCCCGCAAACGCGCTGACGAATGTCGCGTTTCTCTTCGCCGCCGCCGCCGCTTACATGCGTTGGCGAGGGGGCGGCGCGCGCGATCCTGCGACGCTCGCCCTCATTGTCATAACTGGCCTTGTCGGTCTTGGCTCGTTCATCTTCCACACAATCGCCACACGCGGCGCCGTGCTTGCCGACGTGATTCCCATCGCACTGTTCATCTACGGCTATTTGTTCCTCGCCTTGCGCCGATTTCTGCGGCTTTCGCTCGCCTCGGTCTTCTTCACCCTCATCGTTTTTGCTCTGGCGTCGCGCGCGCTTTCCTATCTGTTGCCGCCCCCTGCCCTCAACGGCTCAAGCGACTATCTGCCGCCGCTCATTGCTTTGATCGCCATAGGCGCATCCGCGCGCGCCGAAGCCCTTCGCCGCGGCATGCTTGCCGCAGCGGCTATATTCGCCGTCGCTGTCGTCTTTCGCACGATCGATCGTTCAATCTGCGCCGCAGCTCCACTCGGCTCCCATTTTATCTGGCATCTCATGAACGCCGCGGTGCTCTATCTTTTGCTCCGAACGGGGATCGACGTACAAACCGCAACGCAAAGTGTGACCCTTCGCACTTTCGCGAGCCACAAATAACATAAGGTTCGATGTGGCAGGCTCGGTTGACTGCCCGGATGGAAGCGGCGGAACGAGCCCACAAATTTATGTAAGAGGCTAAACGCCGCAACTGTAATTTAACGTTGCGATTCCTATTCTATTTTTATTCCGCGCCAGTGAATGAGCATAATTCGAGGCTCAAACTGGGCTGTAGGATTCGTGGAGAGAGCGACCGATATGCGTGAAAAATTGTGGCGCGTTTCACGGCGGCTATTCGACGCGTTGCGAGGGCCGCGAGTTGATCGGCCAAATAGTTGCGACCCGCATGAAATAGACAAGTTCTACGCTCGCCGCTATTCGCCGCGAAAGATCATTCGCACGCCAAATTCAGCGACCGCGAGGACACCCTTACGCGATTAGCCGCGGACGCGATCCGCAGGGCGCGATCCAGAATATCGGACCGCGCTCGCCGCCCGGCGCGCGCCATCGCTACGTCTGGATGATCGAGGCTTTGGACAAGGACGGCAAGACGCTCGCCCGCGCGACCGCCGAGGGTCCTTCCCGCGGCCTTGAAAAGCTCTGTCGCTGAACCCAGGATTGTTTGCTAGTCTCGCCGCGAAACCTGCGCCCTCCAAAGGAGCTTTTCGTGCAGATCGCGACATGGAACGTCAATTCAGTGCGGCAGAGGACGGAGCATCTCTTGCGCTATTTGCGCGAAGTCGGTCCGGATGTCCTTTGCCTGCAGGAATTGAAATGCGTCGATGAGGCCTTCCCGCACGCGGAAGTCGAAGCGCAGGGCTATAATGTCGCCGTGCATGGCCAAAAGGGTTTTAACGGCGTCGCCATTCTCGCCAAGGCGCCGATCGAAGTCACGCGCGGCCTCCCCGGCGACCCCGATGACGACCATGCGCGCTATATCGAGGCGATCGTGCCGAATGGCGCGGGAATCGTCCGCGTCGCCTCGATCTATCTGCCTAACGGCAATCCGCCGCAGACCGACAAATACGCCTACAAGCTCGCCTGGATGGATCGCCTCATCGCCCATGCGAAGTCGCTCTTATTGCTCGAAGAGCGGCTCGTTCTCGCCGGCGACTATAATGTGATCGAATCGGCTCGCGACTGCTTTGATCCCGCAGCCTGGGAGGGCGACGCTTTGTTCCTGCCCGAGACCAGGGCGCGTTTCCATACGCTTCTCAATCTCGGCCTGACTGACGCCTTGCGCGCGACGACCGACGCAGCCGGGCTCTACACCTTCTGGGATTATCAGGCGGGCGCGTGGCAGCGCAACAAAGGCATTTGCATCGATCATGTGCTGCTTTCGCCGCAGGCGGCGGACCGGCTCGTCAAGGTGACGATCGACAAGGAGTTGCGGGGCGAGGATAAGCCCTCGGACCATGTGCCGGTCAGGATCGAGCTCAATGGCGAAGCGTGACGCCGCCTTTCGTCCTGATCGTCAGAATGACGAGCGCGGCCGCGAGCTGTGACGCCGCCGATACGACGATGAGCGCCGACAAGGCGTGATCGTAGAGAACGCCCATCAAGGCGCTGCCTGCGAACCAAGCGACGCCATAGACGGCCCCGAACAACCCATAGGCGCGGCCGCGCCGTTCCGGCGCGACGATTTCGGCGACAAAGGCGCGCAGAATCGACTCCTGAGCGCCCATGCCGACGCCCCAAAGGATCATGCCAAGGAGCGCGAAGGCGAATCCTCCATAAAACACCGGAAGCGCGAAAAGCGACCCAAGGATGGTGGCCATCAGATTGGCCCAAAGGCCAATTCGATCGAAAAGCCTGCCAAAGACCAAAGCCGAGACGGCGGCGCTCGCCATAGCTACGGAATAGAAGACCGGGATATAGACGTCTGGAACGACGTCGGCTTTTTCGAAATGATAAGCGATCAAGGGAAAATCGACATAGCCGAAGGCGATCAACCCCGCCGCGACGAGATAGATCCAATAGACGCGCGGAAACTTGGCGGCGGCGATCTCGGTCTTGGTGACCTCGAGGGCGAGAGGGTTCGGATAGAGAAACCTGGCCGCGGCGAGAACGAGAAGGCAGAGGGTGGCCGGAATCGCCAGAAGCGCGAATCCGGTGCGATATCCCTGCTCGCTGCCGACGACGACGGTCAAAGCCAGCGGTCCCGCCATTGCGCCCAGCTGGTCCATCGCCTCGTGAAGGCCGAAGCCCCAGCCGCGACCGGTCGCATGGGTTGCATGGGAGAGCATGGCGTCCCGCGCGGGAGTCCTTATCGCCTTGCCTGTCCGCTCCGCGATCATCAGGCCGACCGCGATCGGCCAATTTCCTGCGAGCGCCAGCAGGGGCACGGCGGCAAGGTTGACGGCGTATCCAATAATGGTGATCGACCAATAGCGGCGGCTTCTGTCCGTCAGCGCGCCGGAGAACAGGCGAACGCCATATCCGACGAGCTCGCCGGCTCCGGCGGCGACGCCGACGACGGCGCCGCTTGCGCCGAGAACGGCGAGATAGGGCCCGACGATCGATCTGGCGCTCTCATAGGTTGCGTCGGCGAACAGGCTAACGAGGCCGAGGAGAATGACGAACCAGATGGCGGAGCGGCGGGGAATATCCGGCGCAGCCGCCGCAAAGGGGTTCGCCTGATTATTTTCCATGTCGATCACTCCAGGCCGCGCGTCACGACGCGCTCAAGGCGAGGGCGACGCCGCCGAGCGCGCCGACGGCGACGACAAGGAGGGGCGGCGCCCGCCACGCCGTCAATAAGACGAAGCCGACGAGCGCAAGGGCGAAATCGGCGCGCGTAGCAACGGCGCTCACCCAGACAGGGCTGTAGAGCGCCGCGCCGAGCAGGCCGACGACCGCTGCATTGATTCCGCGCATCGCCGCCTGAGCGCCAGCGCGGCGTTGAAAAATCTCCCAGAAGGGCAAGACGCCAATGAGCGCCAGCAGACCGGGGAGGAATATCGCGATGAGGCTGAGCGCCGCGCCCGCTATTCCATTCGGCGACGGCCCCGCCACGGCTCCGAGATAGGCCGCGAAAGTGAAAAGAGGCCCGGGCACGGCCTGAGCCGCCCCATAGCCCGCAAGAAATACATTGTCGCTGATCCATCCCGGCGCCACGACAGCCTCGCGCAGCAGCGGCAAGACGACATGGCCGCCGCCGAAGACCAAGGCTCCCGAACGATAGAAGGCGTCGAAGAGCGCGACGGCCTGGGAGTGGCCGAGTTTTTCCAGGATCGGCAGGCCGCCAAGGAGCAGGAAGAAAAGGATGATCGCCGAAAGTCCTGCGCGGCGCGAGACCGGGGTCGATAGTCGCCCTTCACCGTCGCCAGCTTGTGGCTCAACGCGGCAAAGCCACAGCCCTGCGGCGCCGCCCATGACAATGGTCGCGATCTGCGCCGCGGACGAGGCGCTGAAGGAGAGGATCACGGCCGCCGTGACGGCGATGGACGCCCGCGCACGGTCGGGACACAGGATTTGCGCCATGCCCCAAACCGCCTGGGCGACGATCGCGACCGCCACGAGCTTGAGGCCATGCAGAACCCCGCCGCCGACGGCGCCTTGGAGCAGGCTCGAGCCAAAGGCGAAGAGCACGAGGGCGATAGCCGACGGCAGAGTGAACCCGGTCCAGGCCGCGATCCCGCCGAGATAGCCGGCTCTCAGAAGACCGATCGAAAATCCAACCTGGCTGCTCGCCGGTCCAGGCAGGAACTGGCACAAGGCGACGAGATCCGCATAGGCTTGTTCGTCGAGCCACTGGCGGCGCACGACGAACTCTTCCCTGAAATAGCCGAGATGCGCGATCGGTCCGCCGAAACAGGTGACGCCCAGCTTGAGGAAGATAAGGAGAACTTCGAGAGGCGACCCTGGTTGCCGGTCCTTAGTCGCGGCGGAGCGCGCGGCGATCGTCATCTTGTGTTCGGTCTTTCACTAGCCATGCGCCCAGACCGCCTACGCATAGTTGAAGAGCGCCATGAACCCGAAGTCCATGTGCAGCTGCTGGTGACAATGGAAGAGCGTCGGCCCCGGATTGTCGGCCACAAAGTCGAATTCGAGCTCTTGAAAACCGCCCAGCATCACCACGTCCTTCATCACGCCCGCGGTCGGCTTGCCGCCGATGCGCGTCAATTCGAAGCTATGCCGATGCAGGTGCAGTGGATGGATGTCGTCGCTCGCGTTGCGAATCCTCAGCCGGTAGCGGCGCCCCTTCTGCACCGTGTAGCTCGGCTTCAGGGTCTCCATCGAAAAGGCTTCGCCATTGAGGGTCCATTGATTGAAGCCGTTGAGCGCGGCGTTGCGCTTGAGGATCGTCATCTCGATCGTCTCGTCAGGCGAAGCTGACGCAGCACTCGCATTGCCGAATCGCACGTAATCCCAGCGGAAGGGTTTCGGCTTGATCCATTGCGGCTTGCCCTTCTGGCCGGCATATTCGACGACAATGCCCATGCCGCGCCGACGATCGTCATCGGCGAGATTGCCCATGACCCAAACGCCCGGATGATTCATTTCGACGATCGCCGAGATGCGCTCCGCCGTGCCGAGCCACAGCACCGGAACCTCCGCTTGCGTCGGAACCGGATTGCCGTCGAGCGCTGCGATGCGGAATATGTGCCCGGGCAGAGCGAGACTGCGGATCTCGGTCGCGCTCGCATTGAGAACATGGAGCAACACCCGTTCGCCCTGCTTCACGTGGATGGGTTCGCCATGGCCGAGCATTCGGCCATTGACGCCGAACAGGTCGTAGCCGACTTCGAAGCCCTTGGTCTTTTCCCGCGCTTCTTCGTCAGCCGTTTCCCCCATCTGTTGCAGGTCTTTGAGGGGAGAGCCGGCAAGCGCCTCCAGCGCCATGTCGCCGCCGCGGCTGAAGGCCGGCGCGAACTCCTTCAACACCAGAAAGACCTCACGGTCATAGGCCCCGGGACTGTTCTTCGGTTCGATGTAGACCGGACCGGCCTGACCGGTGTAGGCGCCGCGATTCAGGTCGCCCCCGGCTGCGACATGCGTGTGGTAGAAGCGGAAGCCCGAAGGCTTCGGCGTGAAGGCGATCCGGCGCATGTCGTGCGCCGGCACGAAAGGCGAACCTTCCTCGGCCGCGCCGTCCACGTCGCTTGGGATCATCTGGCCGTGCCAATGGACCAGCTCCGGCGTGTCGGTGTCATTGTAGATATCTACGACGACGCGTCGCCCTTCCTCGAACCGTAGCAGCGGTCCCGGAAACTGGCCGTTATAGAGGGTGGTCGAAACGATGTGGTCCGGCGCCAACTCGACCAGGCCGGTTCCGATGCGCAGCGTGTAGTCCGCCTTCTCGGCAACGACGTCGCCAGCGGCCCGCGCCAGCCGCGGCGCGACGCCTGTCAAGGGCGCCAGTCCAGCATATTTGAGAAGGGAGCGGCGATCGATCGTCACGGCTTCAATCCTCGGGCAGGTGTAAAAGCTAGGCGGGGCGAGCATGGGGCGCGCGTAGCGAGGAGCCTTGCGCTCTCGTCAGCCGATCCGCCTTTGTATCTAGGAGGGGCGCCGTATCTAGGAGGGGCGCCGCTCATGATGTCTCGCCTTCGTCTTCGAACAATTCACCAAACAGCTCGCGCACCTTGGCCTTGGCGGCGGAGAGCGCCTTTCGTCCCGCCGGCGTCGCGCGGTAGACCCTGCGTTCGGCGCCGCCGGCGCGCTCTTTGGCCGACCTCAGCAAGCCCTTCCGCTCAAGGCCGTGCAGGATCGGGTAGAGCGTGCCCGCACTCAGCTCATATCCGTGTCGGCGCAACTCTTCGATCATCGCAAAGCCATAGGTCGGCTCCTTGACCGCGTGATGGAGCACATGGAGGCGTATGAGGCCGGCGTAGAGTTCGCGATTGGCGGTCTCTGAAGGCGCCGAGCTGCGCGGCCACCTTGTTTCCTTCGAACCGCTCGCTGCATTCCGTTTTCGACCTGAGCCGATTATATCGGGTTTCGCCATCGAAATTCGATATATATTGGCGCGAAGATGAAAGCAAGCGCGCCGGAATGCGCGCTGAGCCCTTCTAAAATGGCGATGATCGCTAGGATCCGAAGCCAATCGACGCCGTGAAGAGATTGGCGTCGCCCAAATGAGCAGCCAGAAGACAGGCGCCGGACCATGGCTCACTCAGAAGAGGCAGCCCGAACACTATAGGCAATTACGAGATGAGAATGTGAACCGTGATCCCGCTCGAGGGCTCATGAATTCGAAAAGGCGGGATTTTGGATTTTCGCACCCGATGGGGGGAACCGCAAAACTAAGGGCGCGGCGCTGGCGAACGGCGGGAAAACGTCCGCTTTGTGTTTTTTTCATGGAACAAACCGCACAGCTTGTGCGTTCGGCATCCGATAGAGAAACACAATGCTTCGAACGGGGTTGCTACCTGATGTTCCAGATCCGCTTTTCCAGGTCCAATGTTTTGGCGGCAGCGGCGGCCGCGTCGCTTCTCGCGACCAGCGCGCAGGCCTTCGACGGCGGGGCCTTTTCGAGCCTTTTCGGGGGCCAGCCGCAGCAGCCGAGCCACATTCAACGGGCGAACCTCCCGACTGAACTCAATCGCGAGAGCCTTTCGACGCGCGCGATCGTGAACGATCCGACCGGCGAGCGAGTCGGCTCCATCACGATAGACACCAAGAACCGCTATCTCTATCTGTCGATGGAGGGCGGTCGCGCGATGCGCTACGACGTCGGCGTCGGCCGAGACGGATTCGCTTGGCAGGGCCGCGCCTATATCGGGCGGCGCGCTGAATGGCCGACCTGGACGCCGCCTGCGGCCATGTTGAAGCGCCGCCCCGACCTTCCTCGGGTTATGACCGGCGGCATCGCCAATCCACTCGGCGCTCGCGCCATGTATCTTTATAACGGCCATGGCGATACGATGTTTCGCATCCATGGAACCAATGAACCCGACACGATCGGCCAAGCAGTGTCCTCGGGCTGCATCCGCCTGCTCAACGCCGATGTGATCGATCTCTATCAACGGGTGAAAATCGGAGCGCCCGTGATCGTGCTTTAACTCCGAAGCAAATGTTGGAAGCAAAACTGGACCGGTTCTGGCTCGCGCCGAATCGGTCCTTCTTTGTTTTCAATACAGAGGGATTGCCGGATGGATCGCGAAGCTTTTTCCTGCTTTCGCCGCTTTCATCCGATATGTTTCATGCGGGCGGGGGAACGTTTAAAAATTTAAGCAAAGTCGAGTCTTGAAGATGCGTCGTTCAGTCCTGAGCCTTGTCGTGACGAGCCTGGCCATTTCGGCAATAGGCCTATTGCTTCTCGCCCTACCCACGCCGGCCTTAGCGCAATGGCGAAACTACTCGGGCTATGAGATCTATCCCACCTATCCGCCTTACGACTATCCGGCCTATCCGAACTATTTTCCGGCCGCACCGCCGCCGCCTTATCGCGGCAGCCCCTATGCTTACGGCCAGCCCGCGGCGCCATCCTATGGATATGGATACGCCCCCGGCGACCCTTATGGACCGCGGACGCGCAACTCATCCTATCATGCGGCCTATGATCAGCAGGATCTCGAGCTCGGAGTCGATTTTCGCGCGAGAACCGCCACGACCGTGCAAAACCCCACCCGTGAGCCTCCGGGCACGATCGTGATCGACACCCAGTCGCGGCATTTATATCTCGTGCAATCCGGCGGCGGCGCCATCGCCTATGGGATCGGCGTGGGCCGCCAAGGATTCGAGTGGAAAGGCGTCGCGCGGGTCGGCCGCAAGGCGGAATGGCCGCGTTGGATTCCGCCGAAGGAAATGCTGCAGCGGCGGCCCGATTTGCCGGAGCAGATGGACGGCGGCCTTGAAAATCCGCTCGGCGCGCGCGCGCTCTATCTGTTCCAGGGCAACAGGGACACGCTGTTTCGCATTCATGGGACCAATGAGCCGGACACCATCGGCAAGGCCGTCTCATCCGGCTGCATCCGCATGATGAACGCCGACGTGATCGATCTCTATCAACGCGTCGGGATCGGCGCCAGGGTGGTGGTGCTTTAGCGATCCGTCTCGGCCGGCCCGACCCGCCCGGCCCTCCTTTACCTAGGCAAGAGGCTCGAACCCATCAGGAAGGCGTCGACGGAGCGCGCCGCCTGCCGTCCTTCCCGGATCGCCCAGACGACGAGGGATTGCCCCCGCCGCATGTCGCCGCAGACAAAAATTTTGGGAACCGAAGTCGCATAGGTCACCTGGTCCGCGGCGACATTGCCGCGCGAATCGAAGGCCACCCCAAGGTTCTCCAAGAGCCCCTCATGGACCGGCGAGACGAATCCCATGGCGAGCAGAACGAGATCGGCCTTGAGCTCGAACGCGCTGCCCGGAATCTCTTTGAGATTTTCGTCGAGATGCACGCAAACGAGCTTCTTGACCACGCCGTCCTTGCCGCGCAATTCCCTTGTGAGCACCGAGAATTCTCGTTTGGCGCCCTCTTCTTGCGACGAGGACGTGCGCAGCTTCAAAGGCCAGTTCGGCCAAGTCAGAAGCTTGTTTTCCTTTTCTGGCGGCTGCGGCAAGATTTCGAGCTGGGTCACCGAAAGCGCGCCCTGACGCAGCGAAGTTCCGATGCAATCCGAGCCGGTGTCGCCGCCGCCGATCACGACGACGTGCTTCGCGGCCGCAAGGATCGGCTCATTGCTATGAATCGGCTCCCTGCCGACGCGCCGATTCTGCTGCGGCAAAAAATCCATGGCGAAATGCACGCCCGAAAGATCGCGGCCGGGGACGGGAAGATCGCGCGGCTTTTCCGCGCCGCCCGAGAGAACGATCGCATCGAAGTCCGACAGCAGGGCCGCTGCGTCGAGATCGACGCCGACATTGACGCTCACATGGAAGCTCACGCCTTCCGCCTGCATCTGATCGATCCGCCGGTCGATCAGATGTTTCTCCATCTTGAAATCGGGAATGCCGTAGCGCAGCAAACCGCCGGGCTTGGCGTTCTTCTCGAACACATGCACGTCATGGCCGGCGCGCGCGAGCTGCTGGGCGCAAGCGAGCCCGGCCGGTCCCGAGCCAACCACGGCGATTTTCTTGCCCGTCTTGACGTCGGCGATCTCCGGCCTCAGCCAGCCATTCGCCCAGGCGCGGTCGACAATCGCGCATTCGATCGTCTTGATCGTCACCGGATTGTCGGTGAGGTTCAGCGTGCAGGACGCCTCGCAAGGCGCCGGGCAAACGCGGCCGGTGAACTCCGGAAAATTATTGGTCGAATGAAGATTGCGCGAGGCCTCCTCCCAATCGGACCGGTAGACGAGATCGTTCCAATCGGGGATCTGATTATTGACCGGGCAACCCGTGTGACAATAAGGAATGCCGCAATTCATGCAGCGCGCGGCCTGATCCTTAGTCGCCTCCTCCGAAAGCGGGATCACGAACTCCTTGTAATGGCGAATCCGGTCGGAGGCCGGCGCATACCGTCGGTCGCGCCGGTCGATTTCAAGGAAGCCTGTCACTTTGCCCATGGAAGATCCTTAGAGCGCGTCCCGATCAAATGAAATCACTTGATCGATCAGGACCCGCTCAATTTCAAAAAGTTGGAGCATGTCCCCATCGAAAAAGTCGATCAACTTTTTCAAAGACATGCTCTAGCGGCATTGAAACTTCCGCCCACGTCCAAGATGGCATGGCGTGAGGGATCGCGCCTATGAACATCGAGGAATTGCGGCGATGTCAAGGAAGGAAATATACGCCGCCGGCACGCCTCAAGGCTGGCGCCGACGTCTCATCCCGCCGGTCACTTTCTACCCCCGTGTGTGCGATCAAATCCCAACCGTCGCGAGAATGGTTTGCTCCTGCTCCGCCATCATTTGCTCGATCGCGCGCCGATATTCCACCGGCATGATCTTGCGGAACTTTCGCTTATATTCGCACCATTGATCGAGGATCTGCTTCGCCCGCTCCGAGCCCGTATAACGCGCATGGTTCGCGATCAGCTGATGCAGGCGCTCGGCGTCGAACCTCGTCATGTCGCCCATGACGTCGACGCGCCCATGCGAGTCGAGATCGCCGCCTTGATGATAGCTTTTCTGCATCAGTTCCTCTTCTTCCGCGATCGGCTCAAGTTCGACCATCGAGAGATTGCAGCGCTCGGCGAAGCTGTCATCCTCATCGAGGACATAAGCGATGCCGCCCGACATGCCTGCGGCGAAATTGCGCCCTGTCTCGCCGATCACGACGACAATTCCGCCGGTCATATATTCGCAGCCGTGATCGCCGACGCCTTCGACAACCGCCATGGCGCCGGAGTTGCGCACCGCAAAACGTTCGCCGGCGACGCCGCGGAAATAGCATTCGCCTGAAATCGCGCCATAGAGCGCCGTGTTGCCGACGATGATCGAATGCTCCGGCGCGGTCCGCGATGCGGCCGGCGGATAAATGACGATCCTCCCGCCGGACAGGCCCTTGCCAACATAGTCGTTCGCCTGACCCTCGAGCTCGAGCGTAACTCCGGCGGCGAGCCAAGCGCCAAAGCTTTGTCCCGCGGTCCCCTTGGCGGCGATATGGATCGTCCCGTCCGGCAGGCCGGCATGGCCGTAGCGGCGCGCGATCTCGCCCGACAACATGGCGCCCGTCGTCCGGTTCGTGTTGTTGATCGCGGTCTCGATCCGCACCGGCGCGCCGGTTTCGATCGCGGCCTTGGCTTCCGCAATCAGCTTGCGGTCAAGCGCTTTCTCGAGCCCATGATCCTGACTCGTCGAATGGAAAATCGGGTCATTCGGCGCCGCCTTCGGCTTGTGAAAAAGCTTCGAGAAATCGAGTCCGCGCGCCTTCCAATGCTCGACGACCTTCTGCTTGTCGAGCATCTGCATCTGCCCGATCATTTCATCAAAACGGCGATAGCCCATCTCGGCCATCAGGCGGCGCACTTCCTCGGCGACGAAGAAGAAGAAATTGATGACATGCTCCGGCTGGCCGGTGAAGCGCTTGCGCAGCACCGGGTCCTGCGTCGCAATGCCGACCGGACATGTGTTGAGATGGCATTTGCGCATCATGATGCAACCTGCGGCGATCAGTGGCGCGGTTGCGAAACCAAATTCATCGGCGCCGAGGAGCGCGCCGACGACGACGTCGCGCCCTGTGCGCAATCCGCCGTCCACCTGCACCGCGATGCGCGCGCGCAGCCGGTTCAGCACAAGGGTCTGATGGGTTTCAGCGAGCCCGATCTCCCATGGGCTGCCGGCATGTTTGATCGAGGTCAGCGGCGAGGCGCCGGTGCCGCCTTCGAATCCGGAAATGGTGACGTGATCGGCCCGGCCCTTCGAGACGCCGGCGGCGACGGTTCCGACGCCGACCTCGGAGACGAGCTTGACCGAGACATCGGCCGCGGGATTGACGTTCTTCAGGTCGAAGATGAGTTGCGCCAGATCCTCGATTGAATAGATGTCGTGATGCGGCGGCGGCGATATGAGGCCGACGCCTTGCGTCGAATGGCGCACCTTGGCGATCACGGCGTCGACCTTGTGGCCCGGCAATTGGCCGCCTTCGCCGGGCTTTGCGCCTTGCGCCATCTTGATCTGCATCATGTCCGAGTTGACGAGATATTCCGTCGTCACGCCGAACCTGCCGGAGGCGACCTGCTTGATCGCCGAACGCATCGAATCGCCGTTCGGCAATGGCTTGAAGCGATCGGATTCCTCGCCGCCTTCGCCGGTGTTCGATTTGCCGCCGATCCGGTTCATCGCAATCGCGAGCGTCGTATGGGCTTCGCGCGAGATCGAGCCGAAGGACATTGCGCCAGTCGCGAAACGCCGCACGATCGACGCGGCCGGCTCGACCTCTTCAAGCGGGATTTTCGCGCGGCCGTCCTCCTCCGCGCTCTTGATGCGGAACAGGCCGCGAATGGTCAAAGGCTGCTCGGCCTGATCGTTCAACAGCGCAGCATAGGCGCGATAAGTCTCCTCATTATTGCCGCGCACGGCGTGCTGCAGGAGCGTGACCGATTGCGGCGACCAGGAATGCGCCTCGCCACGCACGCGAAAGGCGTAATCGCCGCCGACGTCGAGAGCGTTGCGATAGATCGGCGCATCGCCGAAGGCGTCCTTGTGGCGGCGCAGGCTCTCCTGCGCGATCTCGCGCAGGCCCACGCCGCCGATGCGCGTGGCTGTCCCGGTGAAGTAGCGCTGAACGAAATCCTCCGCGAGGCCGATGGCGTCGAAGATCTGCGCGCCGCAATAGGATTGATATGTCGAAATGCCCATTTTGGACATGACCTTCAGCAGGCCCTTGTCGATCGACTTGATGTAGCGCTTGCAGGCCTCGTAGCCGTCGACTTCCTCAAGGAATTCGTCCGCCATGGCCGACAGGGTCTCGAAGGCGAGATAGGGATTGATCGCCTCCGCCCCATAGCCCGCAAGAAGCGCGAAATGGTGGACCTCCCGCGGCTCGCCGGTTTCGACGACGAGGCCGACCGAGGTGCGCAGGCCCTTGCGGATCAGATGATGATGCACCGCCGCCGTCGCGAGCAGCGCCGGAATCGGAATCCTGTCAGGCCCGACGAGGCGGTCCGACAGAATGATGATGTTGAAGCCGCCGTTCACCGCGTGATCGGCGCGATCGCAAAGCCGCGTCAGCGCCTCCTCCATTCCCTCGGCGCCCGCCTCGGACGCATAAGTGATGTCGAGGGTCTTTGTTTCGAACGCCTCCTCGAAATGCCCGATCGAACGGATCTTCTCGAGGTCGCCATTGGTGAGAATGGGCTGCCGGACTTCAAGCCGCTTGCGCTTCGCATTTCCTTCCTGATCGAGAATATTCGGGCGCGGACCAATGAAGGAGATGAGGCTCATCACCAGATCTTCGCGGATCGGATCGATCGGCGGATTGGTCACTTGCGCGAAATTCTGCTTGAAATAGGTGAAGAGCGGCTTCGAAATCGAGGACAGCGCCGAAATCGGCGTGTCCGTGCCCATCGACCCGACCGCTTCCTGGCCGGTCACAGCCATCGGCGACATTAAAAGCGACAGATCTTCCTGGGTGTAGCCGAACGCCTGCTGGCGATCGAGCAGAGACACGTCGGTGCGCGTCGCGCGCGGCTCGACCATGTTCAAGTCTTCGAGCACGATTTGCGTGCGCCGCAGCCATTCGGCGTAGGGATGCGAAGTCGCAAGCGCGTGCTTCATCTCGTCGTCGGAAATGATGCGGCCTTGCTCCAGATCGACAAGCAGCATCTTGCCCGGCTGCAAGCGCCATTTCGCAACGATCCGCTCCTCCGGGATCGGAAGGACGCCAGCTTCGGAGGCCAGCACGACGAGCCCGTCGTCGGTGACGATATAGCGCGCCGGACGCAGGCCGTTGCGGTCGAGCGTCGCGCCGATCTGGCGGCCGTCGGTGAAGGCGACAGCCGCCGGCCCATCCCAAGGCTCCATCAAGGCGGCGTGATATTCGTAGAAGGCGCGGCGCGCCTCGTCCATCTGCGGATTGCCGGCCCAGGCTTCGGGGATCAGCATCATCATCGCATGGGCGAGCGAATAGCCGCCTTGGACGAGGAATTCGAGCGCATTATCGAAGCAGGCCGTGTCCGATTGCCCTTCATAGGAAATCGGCCAGAGCTTGCTGATGTCATTGCCAAACAGACCCGAGGCGACCGAGGCCTGCCTTGCCGCCATCCAATTGACGTTGCCGCGCAAGGTGTTGATCTCGCCATTATGGGCGACGAGACGGTAGGGATGCGCAAGCGACCAGGTCGGAAACGTATTGGTCGAGAAGCGCTGATGCACCAGCGAGAGCGCCGATTCGAAGCGGGGATCGGCCAGATCCTTGAAATATTCGCCGAGCTTGGTCGCAAGCAGAAGGCCCTTGTAGACCAAGGTGCGCGAGGACAGCGAGACCGGGTAGAAGCCCGCGGTGCGCGGATCGCGCAAATTATAGACGGCGTTCGAGATCACCTTGCGCAGGATGAAAAGGCGGCGCTCGAAAGCGACCCGATCCTCGACATGCGGACCGCGCTTGATGAAGATCTGCCGGCTGACCGGCTCGGTCGGCTTGACGCTCTCGCCAAGACAAGACGGGTCGACCGGCACGTCGCGCCAGCCGAGGAAGATCTGTCCCTCTTCGGCGATGGTTTTTTCAACGATCGCCTCGACGATGCGGCGACCTTCCCGATCGCGCGGCAAGAAGAGCGCGCCGAGGGCGTAATCGCCTTCCTCCGGCAAGGCGAAGCCAAGCTCGCGCGCCTTTTCGGCGAAGAGGCGATGCGGAATCTGGACCAGCATCCCACAGCCGTCGCCAGCCTTTGGATCCGCGCCGACCGCGCCGCGATGATCGAGATTGCGGAGGATCTCGAGGCCCATCTCAATAATCTGGTGCGATTTTTGATTGTGGAGATTGGCGACAAAGCCGACCCCACAAGCGTCATGTTCGCGGGTCGGCGAATAAAGGCCTTGCTCGGCGGGCAGGCCCGGGTCGAGATGGGTCAAACCGAGAGATGTCGGGTCAAGGGAAATGGGATCGGCCATCTCTAGCCCTCTATCAGAAAAATCCGCTTGTCGAGGCGAGATTTTTCGCGCGCCGCCAGAGTCCATGCCGCTATTCTCCCCCTCGGGCGCCATTCATCGCGTCCAAGCTCCAACATCGATCCGCCGATCGGGCTCGGCGGATTGAAGCCTCGGACAAAAATGGTCAGCAGCCCTGTCCTAATTACAGCGGCGAAATAATACCGATTCCAAATCGAATCACAAGGGCTGAAAATCTCCTTGTGGCTCGTCCATCGCCATCGCTAAGCTCTGCTGCGCAGCAACATCGCGGACTCCTCGCCCGGCCCGGCAAATGCCCAATGGCGTCGGCGGCGTAGGGGCTCGACCCGCGCCGTTTGGTGACAACGCGGATGCTTGCGGAGCAAAAATGTCACGTCGCTCCGCCGCATAATGTGGCAGTCCGACGCGTTAGCCAGACATTGGTCTCTTAAGGAATTTCTGCCAGTGTCATGCTGGAGCTGAAACGCAATGGATTTCGCGAGCGACAACACCGCCGGGGCGAGCCAGCGCATCCTCGATGCGATCCTGGCGGCGAACGCGGGTCCGGCGGCGGCCTATGGGGCCGATTCCTTCAGCGCCAAGGCTACCGAGCTGCTGAGCGAAGTCTTCGAGAAAGAGATCGCCTGTTTTCTCGTCGCCACCGGCACCGCCTCCAACGCGCTCGCGCTCGGCGCGATTTGTCCTCCCTTCGGCGCGGTCTTCTGCCATCAGGAGTCGCATATCATGGAGGATGAATGCGGCGCGCCGGAGATGTTCACCGCAGGGGCGAAGCTTGTCGGCATCCCCGGCCATGCCGGGAAGATCGGCGGCGAGGATCTCGCGGCGACGATTGCGGCTTTTCCGCGCGGCGCCGTCAAGCAGGTCCAGCCGGCGGCCCTGTCGCTGTCACAGGCGACCGAAAGCGGCACGCTTTATAGTTGCGAGGAAATTTCAGACCTTGCGGCGATCGCGCATGGAGCGGGGCTCGAAGTCCACATGGACGGAGCGCGCTTCGCCAATGCGCTGGTCGCCTTGCCGTGCAAGCCCGCGGACATGAGCTGGCGGGCTGGCGTCGACGTCCTGTCTTTCGGCGCGACGAAGAATGGCGCGCTCGCCTGCGAGGCGGTGATCTTTTTCGATCCCGCCAAGGCTTCGAGCCTTCCCTATCAACGCAAACGCAGCGGGCATACTTTATCCAAGGGCCGTTTCCTCGGCGCGCAAATGGTCGCCTATCTCGAAGACGGCCATTGGCTCGGCCTTGCGAAAACGGCCAATGCGCATGCGGTCCGCCTGGCCCAGGGCTTGGCAGAGGCCCCCGGCGTGCGCATCGTCTGGCCACGCCAAGCGAATGAAATTTTCGCGATTTTGCCGCGCCGGACCGATACGGCTCTGAAAGCCGCGGGCGCGCTCTATTACGAGTGGAGCTCGCGCCGATTTGACGCTGGAATCGCCGCGCCGGCGCAGGATGAGGTTTTCGTTCGGCTGGTGACGTCTTTCGCGACCCTCAGCTCCGACGTCGAGCGTTTTGTCGCCATTGCGCAAGGACGGGCATGAACGCGGATACACAGGCAGCTAGCAACGCCCCCTTTTGCTTTCCACAGACAAGGGCGTGATACTTAAACCTTTCCGACTGGATGGTATTTATATTTGGCCGGAGAATTAAAACACTTCGCTGTAGAAATGGTAAACGTATCTGTACGGCTCAGGCCGTGGACGAAGCCCACGCCATCCGAAATCTGCCGAAAGCTTTAGTGCTGGCGCAGTTCCACTCGCTGCGCCTGCCAAACCAGCAAGAATTGCAGCGGATGCAGGTAGAGCATGGTGCGTAGCTAATTCATACGCGGCGATTCCTCCGAATGCTGTGACGAACGGCCGGACTTCGACCGATGCTTTGACGTTGGAGAGCCGAACAGGACATCGCCACTCCTTCCCGATTTTCAAAACATTAGCGCAAGCAGCATCTATTCGAACAATATGATTCGAAAGTTCACCAGCCTTGTCGTCAGCCGTGTCCAGAGTAGCGAATAAGGCATCGATCTCAGTTCGGAGGAGTTGCAGTTCGTCATTCCGCTTCGCCTTGAACTCCAAAATTTCGTTCAGCGGCACATCCTTATCCGGGACTGGAATAGCACGGTGAAGCTCAACAAGCGCTCCTCGCCCCTCGTCTAGAACGCGGTCACGGACTAGTAACGAGTTTTCACCTTGGGCGAGCGCCCACTTACCAGGCTCTTTCTTGTCTAGATCCTTGAACGCACTAATTTGTGTCGTTGCAATGCCTTGGGCCACATCGCCGTAAACGTTATAAAAAGGCCGCGTCAGCACGCCAGCTTGTTCGAGGAAGATCTCGTCGGGACCGCTCATTATATGGATTAAGCGAGACGATGGCCAAACAAGTTGGTCCCAAAACAGTAGTGCAAAACGAATTTCTTGCGGGTCTAAGTTGGTGGATTTTATTCGAAGCGAAGTGCCTTGAATTTCCATGGGACAGGTCACAACGAGCCCACGCTTTGGTTTTCCATAGCTCGAGTTTGCTGCAGTCCTTCTTTTCGCTTCGCCCACTTAACAAATTCCCCACTTCTAAAATATCTCAATCTACCTCGATGCGGGTTCGCAAAATGTAGCATTTTTCATGGAAAAGGGCGCCTCATGCGAGACGCCCTTCCACCACCACCAAGCCGGGCCAGGGAGGGGGATGCCCGGCGGGCGGAATTAAGCTGCTTGTTGCGCCGCTACGACCTGAGGCTTGGCCTCAGCGCCTTTCCCGATCGGGATCTGACGCGGCTTCCTCGCCTCCGGAATTTCGCGGAGCAAGTCGATGTGAAGCAGTCCATTTTCGAGGCTTGCGCCGGTTACCTGAACGTGATCGGCGAGCTGGAAGCGCCGCTCGAACGCCCGGGCCGCAATTCCTCGGTAAAGCATTTCCGCCTTCTGGGCTCCGCTCTCGCTCAAGGTTTCTCTCGAACCACGGACGGTCAGGGTGTTTTCTTTTGTCTCGATCGAAAGATCCTTTTCGGCGAAGCCCGCGACGGCGATCGAAATCCGATAGGCGTCCTCGCCGGTGCGCTCGATGTCATAGGGCGGGTAGCTCGGCGCCGCCTCAAGGCCAGCCGCCTGGTCGATCATGCTGAACAGCCGGTCGAAGCCTATCGTCGAGCGATAGAGCGGAGAAAGATCAAACTGACGCATTTACATATCCTCCATCATGAAGCGATCCGAGACGGAGCCGGCGATGCGCCCGACACCCGCCTCTCTTCCCGCGCGTCCTGAAGCGGCCCGCGCGACGAAAATGTGGGAGCCCAGCCCGCTGTTGCAAGGGGTCCCCGGCGGCGAAAATGAGCCATTCAAATCGAGACATGGAGAGCGGCTGGCGGTAAGTTGGAAGCCTTGATAGGTTCGCTCGACCTTTGCATCTCCGCCGCTCCCGGCGGCCAGGAGCCAAAAAGTTTCGCGATGGATCTTCACACGACCGCCGAAAACCCGGCGCCGCCAGGCGCCACCGTCGCCTGGATCAGGACGCAGGACAGATTGGCCTTGCGCACAGCGCGCTGGAGCAGCGGACCTGCGTCTCTCGGCACGGTCGTGATTTTGCCGGGACGCGCCGAATTCATCGAAAAATATTTTGAAGCCGTCGGCGAATTGCTCGATCGCAACTTCGACGTCGTGGTCTTGGATTGGCGCGGCCAAGGCCTTTCCGACCGCCTCCTGCGTGATCGTCTGAGGGGCCATGTCGGGCATTTCCGCGCCTATGACCGCGATCTCGACGCCTTGCGCGCCCAAGTCCTCGAACCGTTCGGCCGCCCGCCCTGGTTCGCGCTCGGCCATTCGATGGGCGGAGCCATTCTTTTGGCCCAGGCGCGCGCAGGGCGTTCGCCCTTCGAACGCATGGTCCTGACCGCGCCCATGATCAACCTCCACGGGCTGCGCTTCCCGCGCGCTTCGCGATATTTCGCAAACGGCCTCGCCCTGCTCGGCTTCGGCGCCGCTTTCGTCCCCGGCGGCCGGGGCAAGCCCTATATGTCCGCCGGCTTTCAAGGAAACGTGCTGACCTCCGACCCGGTGCGTCACATGCGCTCCGCCGAAATCCTCGATTTCGCCCCCGAGCTCGCCATCGGCGATCCGACGATCGGATGGGTCAACGCAGCTTTCCGGCTCATGCGGCAGTTCGAGGACGCGGAATTCCCGCGCCGGATCCTGACGCCTACCTTGGTCATCGCCGCCGGCGACGACAGAGTCGTCGACACCGCCGCGACGGAAGATTTCGCGGGCCGGCTGAAGGCCGGGAGATTTATCACGCTCCCCCATGCGCGCCACGAAATCCTGATGGAGCGCGAGTCGTTTCGGGAGCAGTTCTGGGCCGCTTTCGACGCTTTCGTTCCGGGCTTGGGCTGGCCAAGCGATGAGGCGAAAGCGGACGCCCTTGAAGCGCCGCCGACGGGAGGCGTCAGGGCTTCCTCCGCCTGAACCGCGTCTACACGCGGATCAAACCGCGACGCGGCCCCGTCGGGTCGGCGCTTGACCGCTCAACCAGGCTTCTGGAGCAAGGATACCAAATCGCCGCCGCGCCATTCGAGCCGGCCCGCGAGTTCGAGTTCCAGCAATATGGTCCTGACCTCTCGCGCCGGCGCATCAGAGGCGCGCACCAGTTCGTCGACAGAAACAGCCGTGGGTCCCAAGAGCTCGATGACGCGGGAGGCGAGATCCGCCCGCGACCGCTCAGCCGGCTGCGCGCCCTGATCCCCCGGCGGCGCGAAATTCTCCGAAGCCTCGTCGGCCTCGACAGGCCAGGCCGCGTCGCGATTCGCCTCAATGCCCGCCGGCGCGACAGAAGCCGTCGCAATCTCCGGCAGGTCGAGTTCGTCCCATAGCGGCGCATCGAGTCCGGCCAAGAGATCCGGCTCCGACAGGCCGAGATTTGCGTCCTCCAATTCTAAATTTTGCCTGGCGAGCGCCTCGATCACATCTTGCGCGCTGGTGCAGAATGTCGCTCCGTCGCGCAAGAGGTCATTGGCGCCTTCCGCGCGCGGATCGAGCGGCGAACCCGGAACGGCGAAGATCTCGCGGCCCTGCTCCGCAGCGAATTTCGCGGTGATGAGCGAGCCCGACCGGCGCGCCGCCTCGACCACGACGACGCCGCGCGACAGGCCCGCGACGATGCGATTGCGGCGCGGAAAATCGCGCCGCGCGCCCCCAGCCGAATGGCATTTCGCTGATCGCCGCGCCATGTTCAACGATCCGTTCAAGCAGCGCCTCGTGCTCGGCGGGATAGATATTGCCCAAGCCGCCGGCGAGCACCGCGATCGTCCCGGTCTCAATTGCGGCCTGATGCGCCCGCGCGTCGATCCCGCGCGCAAGCCCCGAGACGATGACATGGCCGGCCCGCGCGATCCCACGCGCAAGCTGCTCGGTGAAGGCGAGCCCCGCCGCCGAGGCGTTGCGCGAGCCGACGATCGCGACCTTTGAGCGGCGCAGGCAAGCAAGATCGCCGCGCATGGCGATCAGCGGCGGCGCCGTATCGATGCGCCGCAGGAGCGGCGGATAGGCCGGTTCGCAAAACCCGATGAAGATGGCGCCGCAGCGGCGCATCGCCTCTAATTCCCGCTCGGTTTCCGCTATCGTCGCAATGCGGATCGGCCGGCCAGGCCTGCGCTGCTGGATCAGCTCCGGCAAGGCTTCCAGCGCCGCGGCGGCGCTTCGATAGCGGTCGAGGAGGACGCTAAAGGTGCGCGGTCCGATATTTTCGCAGCGCGCCAGCCGCAGCCAATCGAAGCGCTGCGCCTCGGTCAGCTCTTTTGCGGCCTCGGGCGCGAATGGTTGCGGCACTCAGGTCCGTCCGATCCGGGTTTCCGTGCCGGCCAGAAGCCGGGAGAGATTGGAGCGATGCTTGACCCATAGAATGATCGCCAAAACGCCGAACAAGACCGCCGCGTCGGTCCGGCCGAGGGCGATCAGAACGACCGGCGTCAAGGCGCTGGCGGCCAGCGCCGCCGCCGACGAGAAGCGCGTAACTCCAGCGACCGTTAGCCAAACGACGCCGAAAGCAAGAGCCGCTGGCCATGCAAGCCCCAAAAGGCAGCCAAGGAAGGTCGCGACCCCTTTGCCGCCTCTGAATTTGAGCCAGACCGGAAACACATGCCCCAAAAAAGCGCCGAGCGCCGCGTAAAGCGCCGGCTGTCCCGGCGCCCAGTAGGCGACGGCCAGGACCGCCAGGGTTCCCTTCAAGAGATCGAGGAGAAGGGTCAGCGCCGCCAGGTCCTTGCGGCCGGTGCGCAGGACATTGGTCGCGCCAATATTGCCGGAGCCGATCGAGCGCAGATCCGCCGTCCCGCCCAGACGGGTCAGGATCAGGCCGAAAGGGATTGAGCCGAGGACATAACCGAACAGGAAGGCGAAAATCGAAGGCACGTCGGGGAACCGGCTTTGACCGAAAGAGAAGGCATAGCCTAGCTTCCCCGCGGCCGCGCGGCAACCGGCGCGCCTTCGAACGAGCGGGCTGCTCAGTCGTTGGCCACTGTCCGCGTCTCGTAAGACGAGCCCTCAAGCGCCTGGAAGACGACCAGGCTGTCGATGCCGCTGCGCACGGCGGTGAGCGCCGTCGCCACCGCTTCCAAGGTTGCTTCGGCATAGGCGTGATCGAGATGCGAGGCGATCGCCTCCTCGGACTCGGCCGCGAGTTCCCCGATCTGCTTCAAGGAGTCGCTGAGCGAATGCGGCAGCGGCCTGCGTCCCTCCGCGGCCCGATAGATGCTCTCTGCAAGTCTCTCCAGCTCTTTGGCCTTGTCGAGAAGAGACTGCTTGGTCAGGGTTTCTTCGTCTTGCTGCTGTTCGCTCATGCTTTAAGGTCTCCGCTTCTCGAAACGCCGACGCGCTTGCGCCGGCCAATGTCCAGTTCGATCGGGCTTGGTAAAACTCGCCTGTTCCTACCAGCTTCCAGGGGCTTTTGCAGCCTCCCGAGCCCGAAACCCGGCAAACCGTTTTCAGAAAACGCTTAGTTCAGCCGGCTGGAAGGGGGTCTGGCCGTAGGCTCCTCCATCAATGCCGCGATCGGGCTCGCTTGATGGTGGATCATGCGCCAGGCGCCGTCGATGCGCCTAAACCAATTGGTTGCGGCGAGCGCCGCGCCGCCGACGATCTCGACGCAGAAGACCCGGCCTTCGCTTCCCGAGACCAGAGTCTTATGATCGCGATGCTCGATCGGCTCTTGCATGGGATTGCGCAGAATCTCGCGATAGGAGTCCAAGACGGCCGATCGACCGATCAGAACCGGCCATCCGGGATGGATGCAAGAAACATCGTCATCGGCCCAGATTCCGCTCATCTTGGCGAAATCGCCGGTGACGAAGGCGTGGTAATAAGCGGCGTTCGCGGCGAGAATTGCTTCCTTGTCGGTCATCTTCTGTGCGGCCTCGATCGCCAGCTGAAATCAAGAGGGCCGGCCCTATAAGGACAAGGACGCCACGGCCTTCCGCGCCTTTTCGATCAGATCTTCCGCGCTGTAAACGACATCTTCGTCGGGGTTATGGACGATCGCGCCGAAATTCTTGGCCAAGGCCGCGCCGACGATCATCGCGCTGGCGTATTCCCGCGCGTCGCCGCTCCAGCGAAAGGCGATTGCCGCATCCCGCCCGCCGATTTGCGCTTGCAGGGCGGGGAATTTGGAGAGATCGGCCTCGACCTCCTGAAAACGCATGTCGAACCCCGCATCCTCGCCTTCGAGCGTGCAGGGCAGATAGCCCGCGGTCTTGAAGGGCGCATAGGCGTCGTCGAGCGCAAGCTTGAATTTGAGGCCGTCGATCGCCTCCTGCAAAGCCTTGCGCATGGGGGCGTCCTTGCGAGCGAGAAAGGCGGTCTGCGAGCGCGGCATTCAGTTTCTCCCATCGGCGTCGGCGCGCGGAGGGTTAAGCAAGAAACTGGCCCTGAGAGTGTCGTTTGAAAGGCGGCGCGCCAAACAGGTCTAGCGCGCCTGCGGAATCAAGCGGCTGCGTTGTGCTCTTCGGCGATGATGTAGCAGCGGTTGGCGCTCGGCTTGAAGGCCAGATGAATGACCTTCGTCTTTTCGCGGCCGTCGTCCAGGCGAATGTCGTAATTCGCCATCGATTTAGGGCCCGCCTCGTGAGCTGCTATGATTTCGCCGTCGCCGCTCGGATTCGCTGCGTCTCCTGGGTAGCCGGTAAAATGAATCCGCTGGCCGACTTTGAGGTCGTCATATTTGCGGGGTTCCGTCGTCATCTTTTCGATCTCCGTCGAAGCGAAAGCGCCTCGGTGACGCCGCTCGCAGGCGGCGCTTCACAAGCGCTTGGAGATCCAGGTTTAGGGTTCCAGGCCAAATCATCGGTCCCTCCCATCGGATAGCGTTTCCCCCGACGCCAAGGAGAAAATCGACATGAGGAGGCTTGATCTGAAACCGTTGATCTCGACTGACAACGGCCAGCCAGGCGGTGGATTTGTAGCCGGTTATTTCTGACTCAGCGCAGGTCAAAAGAAACACAATCCACCTAGGCAGAATGTCGAAAATAGACATATCCACCTGTGCGCCGATGATACGCCTTTCCGCCACATCGTCAATGCAACTAGACCAAGATAATATTATATTATTTGAATCGACATCAATGTCGTATTAGCGACCGGCCTTATATATTCTGATGCAATATCAATCTGCTTAATCTCGAAGCCATGTTTATCGAAAGAGACAAGAATTTTATGAACCCTCCATAAGCGGTAACGGCGCTTTGTTTTAAAAAAGCCTAGAGACGCGCCAGAAATCGTTTTTCAAACTTCCTTGATACTACAATGGGCGCGGGCGCCAGATGAAAGGAATCGCCGCGTTCAAAGAGCAATCTTGCGTTGCTAAGCAATCGCTCGGCGTTCTCTAAAATTGCATCATTGCCAGCAGAACAATGTGACGGCGCGTCAGACCCAACAAGCAGTCCGCTACAGCGGAACATTATGGATTGTTGGATGTTCATAACCTTAGCAAGCGCCCAGGTAGGCTTGGCCTTGCCAATAAGCCGAATAGCTCAATTTGAGATTTCAACAGTTATTATCAGGAGGAAACCATGCAGCGTCGCGAATTCATTACCGTCGCTGTCGGAGCCGCGGCCACAGCCGCCTCGACATCCCAGGCCTTTGCGCAGGCCGGGGGAGAGAAGGAATCTTATGAAAAGCGTCACGCCGACGCCTGCAAATGGACTGCCACCTCTACGCACGGGATCGATGCGGTCACACTCACCGTCAAGGGCGTGTGTCAAGAGCCGACTCCCGGCTACAAACTGACCCTCGTCCGCGTGGAGCTGCCAGGAACCGACCCCTCGACGCTGGCGCTGGTCCTATCCGTGGTCGCCCCTACCGGGATCGAGCCGCAGCACGTTACGCCGACCCCGGTGGAATATCAGCAAACATTCGTTATCCCGAAGGATCATGTCCCGACGAAAGTGACCATCTTCGAGGCCGCCACGACGGTCCAGATTAGCGCATCCTAGGATAGGTATATTTTGCCAATTGCCTGTTGGATGCGACGGGTGCAGGGGACGGATCCATTGTTCCATGCACCCGGAGCGTCGGCGCCGATAGCCGGCGCCTTCGCGCCCAAACAAACAAAGCCTCACTCCGCCGCGAAAACAATTTCCCCCGCGACGAGGGTGAGCTTCACCCTGCCCTCCATGCGCGCCTCGTCGAAGGGCGTGTTCTTGCAGCGCGAATGCAGCTTTGCGGGATCGACGACATAGGGCTCGTCGGGATCGAAGCGGATGAGATCAGCGGGCGCGCCGATTTTCAGCCTTCCCTGCGGCAGGCCCAAGATCTCGGCCGGGCGGATCGTCATGGCGGCGAGAAGCCTGGCGAGGGAAACGTCCCCAGAGCTGACAAGCCGCAGCCCCGCCGAGAGCATGGTCTCCAGGCCGATCGCGCCGTCTTCGGCCTCGGCGAAAGGCAGGCGCTTGGTCTCGACGTCCTGAGGATTATGGTCCGACACGATGACGTCAATCAGCCCGGAGGCGAGGCCTTCGACGAGGGCGCGCCGCTCCTCCTCATGCCGCAGAGGCGGCGCGAGCTTCAGAAAGGTGCGGTAATCGCCGATGTCGCTCTCGTTGAGGGTCAGATGGTTGATCGAGGTCGCGCAAGTGACGGGGAGGCCAGCCGCCTTCGCCTTGGCGATGATGTCGAGAGAGAGAGAGGTGGTGACGAGCGCGGCGTGGTAGCGCGCGCCGGTGAGGTTCACGAGCCTGATGTCGCGATCGAGAATGATCGCCTCCGCCTCGCGCGGGATCCCCGCGAGGCCGAGACGGGAGGCGAATTCGCCTTCATTCATCACCCCCTCGGCGGCGAGGTCGCGATCCTCCGCGTAATGAATGACAAGCGCGTCAAAATCCTTCGCGTAGGCCATGGCGCGGCGCAGCGTCCGCGCGTTGCGGATCGATTGCGCCCCATCGGTGAAGGCGACGGCGCCCGCCTGCCGCAACAGGCCGATCTCGGCGATTTCCTCGCCGGCGAGGCCGCGCGTGAGGGCGGCGGTGGGCAGGATCCGCACGCGGCCGGTGTCGCGCGCCCGGCGCAGCAGGAAATCGACGACGGCGGCTTCATCGACCGGCGGATTGGTGTCCGGCCTGGCGAGGATTGTCGTGACGCCTCCCGCCGCCGCGCCGCGGTGGCGGTCGCGATCGTCTCGCGATGCTCGGCGCCGGGCTCGCCGACGAAAGCCCGCATGTCGATGAGGCCCGGCGCGACAAGGTCGCCGCCGCAGTCGACGACTCGCGCATAGGTCGGCAGATTGGCCGCGACGACTCCGGAACCAAGATCGCGGATGAGGCCATCGACGATGAGGACCCCGCCCCGAGTCTCGGTTGGTCCGGCCGGGTCGATCAGCCGGGCGTTGATCAGCGCCAACGGCTGATGCGCGATCGAGGGGGATGACAGAGCCTTCATGTCGCAGCCGCTCCCCGCTTATCCATTCGGCAAATGCTCCGCCAGGGCCTCGAGCACCGCCATGCGCACGGCGACGCCCATCTCGACCTGCTCGCGGATCCGGCTATGCGGCCCATCGGCGACGCTCGAATCGATTTCGACGCCGCGGTTCATCGGCCCCGGATGCATCACCAGCGCGTCCGGCTTAGCGTAGCGAAGCTTCTCCTCGTCGAGGCCGAAAAAGCGGAAATATTCCTTGGCGGAGGGGATGAAGCCGCCCTGCATTCGCTCGCGCTGCAGGCGCAGCATCATCACAATATCGGCGTCCTTGAGGCCGGCGCGCATGTCGCGGAAGACCTCGACCCCCATGCGCTCGATTCCAGAGGGAAGCAGGGTCGAAGGCCCAACCGCCCGCACGCGCGCGCCAAGCGCCGACAGCAGCAGAATATTGGAGCGCGCGACGCGGGAGTGCAGAATGTCACCGCAGATCGCGACCGTGAGGCCGGAGACGCAGCCCTTGTTGCGCCTGATGGTCAGCGCATCAAGAAGCGCCTGGGTCGGATGTTCATGCGCGCCGTCGCCGGCGTTGACAACCGAGCAATCCACCTTTTTCGCCAGAAGATGGACCGCGCCGGCCTGGGCGTGGCGCACGACGATAATGTCGGGGCGCATGGCGTTCAGGGTCATCGCCGTATCGATGAGGGTCTCGCCCTTTTTGACGCTCGAGGTCGCGACCGACATGTTCATGACGTCGGCGCCGAGGCGTTTGCCGGCGAGCTCGAAGGAGGACTGCGTCCGGGTCGAAGCCTCGAAGAAAAGGTTGATCAGCGTTCTCCCGCGCAGGGTGGAGCGCTTTTTCTCGACCTGACGCGAGACCTCGATCGCCTGTTCGGCGAGATCGAGGAGGATGGCTATGTCCAGCGGCGAAAGGCCTTCTATCCCGAGCAAATGCCGGTGCGGAAATTTGAGCTCTCGAAGCGGGCTTGGCATGAATCGGCTTTTACAGGAGCAAACCGGCTCCGTCACATGAGTTCGCCAAGCCTCGCCAATTCGCGCACATATTTTGCCCCGGGAAATTCCAGAAGCCGCCCGCGGCGCCCACGGCCAGCTGTTTCGTAATATCGTAATATAATGCGTCTTATAGTTGTGACTCTGTTGACGCTTGTAGCGAAGCCTTTCAATATAGAGATCGGCGTCCTGCATGGGACGTGGCGATCGCTGGAAGTCCGGCGGGCGGGGAGGTCGGCTAGGAGCATGTTCTGAACAGGCGATCGAGATTTTCGATCATAAAAAGCTCCAAGCTTCTGATTTTAAATGAGTCCTTTTGAACGGACGATTCCGTCCGAACGGAAGGCGCATGGGTCGGGAGGGAGAAGATTGGGCCAGTTCGCCTCAATCTCCTCCCTTTCCAAGAGCGGTCGCCCCGGCTGAAAGGGCAGCGCGCCCTAGGTCCTTGCCTCGCCCTAAGAATTTCTATGAAGTGCGAAGCGGAATTGTAACATATAGGGGGACACATAGTGATACGGCTTCTTCTGAAAACTATAAGATTCTGGCGCCGAAACGGCTTAATGCTAACGTTTCGACGAGCCGTTTCACTTTTATCTAAAGACCGTAAATACACTTTTTCTGAAATATATAATAACAACTTTTGGGAAAATGCGGAAAGCGCCAGCGGCTCCGGCTCGAGTGAATTGGCTACGCGTGAGATCAGAGCGCAGCTCCCGGTAATATTCTTAAAATGGAACTTGAAGAATATAATAGATGCGCCCTGCGGGGACTTCAATTGGATGAAGTTGGTTAAATTTGATAATGATATGCGCTATACAGGAATTGATATAGTTCCAAAGCTTATTTCGGCGAATAGCGCGAAATATTCTTCCATTCATCTCAGATTCATATTAGCCGACTTGGTGACTGACAAAATTCCAAAAGGAGACATAGTCATATGTCGTGATTGCTTATTTCATTTAAGTTACGATGACATTTTGTCATTTCTCAAAAACTTCGTTGCGTCTGGAACGGAATTTCTATTAACGACAACGCATAAGAACGAAGACGGCTTTCTAAACAGTGATATTTTGACAGGCGAGTTTCGACTGATCGACCTGTTTTCTCCACCGTTCTCACTTCCAAAGGATGTGTTCTATCGCTTCGATGATTTTATCGCGCCCTATCCGCCTCGGGAAATGTGCCTCTGGAATCGCGCTCAAATCATGAAGGCCCTTTCGATCAGCGCGGACTTTGAGCCAACGGCGGCAATTCGGCGGTTCGCTGACGAAGCAGCCTCCGCCTGATCTCCGGCGAACGGTCGACGAAACGGAGGGCCATGCGTGGCTCTTGACCGCAGCGGGAATATTCAGACGCGCGCCGGCGTGTTATGAGCGGCCCCGGTCACTCCGGTCATCTTCCGTTTGGACAATGGAAAGCCATGAAGAAAATCCTAATTGCAGCCGCCGCAGCAGCGGCCATCCATGCCGCTCCGGCGGTCGCTGAAGACCAAGCCCTTGTTTGTTGGTATAATGACGACGGCGCATTCGCTTCGGCCTCCGGCGCTCCGGCGACCGCGAAAATGGGTGCAGTCGAGAGAACGGGGGACAGCGGCGGCACGGCCTATTCCTATGTCATTTCGGCGCGGGACGGCGGGGCCTGCCCCTATCAAGTGCCGCTCGGCACGAAGAGTGCGAAAACAGTCCCCCTCGTGCGCCAGGACGAATCGAATTGCACCAATGACGACGTCAGCAGCGCCGACGCGGCGGTCCTCGGCGGATCCGTGACCGTATTTCGCGCGTCGAGCCAGTTGACCGGCGTCAGCGTCCATTTGACCGGAGCCGCGCCCAACGCAACCTTCCGCGTCAAGCTGAAATGCGATCATCAGCTCGGCACGGTCAAGACCGACGCGAAGGGCGACGGGAACGCAACCTTCGACTTTGTGAGCAATAGCGTCGGGCCGAGCTACGCTTTCGACATAAGTCCCGAGTTGGCGTCGGCGGGGAATGGGAATACGTTCCAGAGCGTCAAGATTACGCGCTAGCGCTCGCATGGCGAAAGACCCCGGCCCTTGCCGGCCAGGGTCTGCCACGTGAAAATCCTGCCAGTTACGCCGGCTCCTGGATATGCGCCTCGAGAAACCAGAGAGATTTGTCGAGCGCGCGCGATAAAGCGGTCAATATATCGGCCGTGTCGGCGTCGCCTGCTTCGTCGGCCGTCGCGATCCCGGCGCGGACCGCATTTGCTGCCTTGCCATATCGCCCGATCAGGGCCGCGAGGTGATCGGCGATCTTGTAAATATCGGTCGGATAGGGATCGAGCGAGGTCTTGGCGGCGACGGCCTGCGTCGTTCCGAGCGCGGTCCCTCCGAGTTGGGCGACCCGCTCGGCCATCGTATCGACATGCGCATCCAATTCCTTGCGGAACAGATCGAGCATTTCATGTACGGCGATGAATTGAATGCCCTTCAGGTTCCAATGCGCCTGCTTGGTCAGAAGAGCGAGATCGATCGCGTCGGCGACGCGCGCATTCAAAAGATCGATCGAAACGGATTTGGCGTTCGATGTCAGATCGTTCAGCGTCTTATGCAACGGCATGAGTGTCCTTTCCCTGATTTTCGGTCCGGTCAGAGGAGTTTGATGCGATCCACCAAAAATACTCGCATCAATCAACGCGCTGTCGACAATTGACAAGCATCATTGATACGCGCCAAATGCGCCGCCATAATCTTGGCTGTTGAGGCCCTGTCGCGCCTGTTTCAGCCAGGATCAATGCTCGGCAGACGCTTGATAATCCCTGATTTGGCGAAAAGTTCATGAGCTTCGCCTCTGGCATGGACATCCGCGCCGGAGGGGCCGGATTTGACTATAGCCCCTCCCTCCCCCATCTTCCGCCCCGAAACGCCCAGCGCCAATGACGCTCCGGGAGGGAGGCCCGACGCGCGCCTGTCGTAATTTTATTCTTTAGGCAAGACCGCGGACCATTTTGATCGGCCGTGCGAATTTGAGGACCGCTGTCAATGAATGTCGTCATTGTCGAGTCGCCGGCGAAGGCCAAGACCATCAATAAATATCTTGGCAAGGGCTATGAAGTTTACGCCTCCTACGGCCACGTCCGCGATTTGCCCGCGAAGGACGGTTCGGTCGATCCCGACGCCGATTTCGCCATGCTGTGGGACGTCGACACGAAATCCGCCAAACGCCTGTCCGACATAGCCAAGGCCGTGAAGGACGCCGACCGCGTGATCCTGGCGACCGACCCGGACCGCGAGGGCGAGGCGATTTCCTGGCATGTCCTCGAAGTCTTGAAGGCGAAGCGCCTCCTCAAGGACAAGCCGGTGGAGCGGGTCGTCTTCAATGCGATCACCAAGGCCGCGATCCTCGAAGCCATGAAGAACCCGCGCGAGATCGACGCCGCCCTCGTCGACGCCTATCTCGCCCGCCGGGCGCTCGACTATCTCGTCGGCTTCAATCTTTCCCCGGTTCTCTGGCGCAAATTGCCCGGCGCGCGCTCGGCCGGACGCGTTCAATCCGTCGCCTTGCGCCTTGTCTGCGATCGCGAGCTCGAAATCGAGCAATTTGTCTCGCGCGAATATTGGTCGATCCTGGCGCATCTGAAGACCGAGGCCGGCGCGCCTTTCACAGCGAGGCTCGTCGGCGCGGACGGCAAGAAAATCAACAGGCTAGATATAGGCGCCGGGGCTGAAGCGGAAGCCTTCAAGGCCGCCCTCGAGGCGGCCAAATTCTCGGTGGCGAGCATCGAGGCGAAGCCGGCCAAGCGGCATCCCTGGGCGCCCTTCACGACCTCGACCCTCCAGCAGGAGGCGTCGCGGAAGCTCGGGTTCGCGCCGGCACGAACCATGCAGCTCGCCCAGCGCCTCTACGAGGGTGCCGAAATCGATGGCGAAACCGTCGGGCTCATTACTTATATGCGGACCGACGGCGTCGATCTCGCGCCGGAGGCGATCGCAAGCGCCCGCGCCGTGATCGGCAAGGAGTTCGGCGCCGCCTATGTCCCGAGCGCGCCGCGCAAATATAATGTGAAGGCGAAAAACGCGCAGGAAGCGCATGAAGCGATTCGCCCGACCGATCTCGCCCGTCTGCCCGCCAAGGTCGCGCGCAGCATCGAGCCGGACCAGGCCCGCCTCTATGAGCTGATCTGGAAGCGCACCATTGCCAGCCAGATGGAATCGGCCGAGCTCGAACGCACGACGGTGGAGATCCTGGCGCAGGCCGGAGCGCGCAGGCTCGACCTTCGCGCGACCGGGCAGGTCATCCGCTTCGACGGCTTTCTGAAGCTCTACCAGGAAGGCCATGACGACGAGGAAGATGAAGAGAGCGGCCGCCTGCCGGAGATGCGCAAGGACGAGGTCCTGACCAAGGAAAAAATCGACGCGACCCAGCATTTCACCGAACCGCCGCCGCGCTTCACCGAAGCGACCCTCGTTAAGCGCATGGAGGAGCTCGGCATTGGCCGGCCCTCGACCTATGCCTCGACGCTCGCGGTGCTGCGGGAGCGCGACTATGTGCGCCTCGACAAGAAAAGACTTTACCCGGAAGACAAGGGCCGGCTCGTCACCGCCTTTCTCGAAGCCTTTTTCACCCGCTATGTCGGCTATGACTTCACCGCCGATCTCGAAGAGAAGCTCGACCGCGTGTCGAACCACGAGATCGACTGGAAGCAGGTTCTGCGCGAATTCTGGACGGATTTTTCCGGCGCCCTCGCCGGCACCAAGGATTTGCGCACGACCCAAGTGCTGGACAGCCTGAACGAAATTCTGGGGCCGCATATTTTTCCGGCCAAGGCCGACGGCTCAAACCCGCGCGCCTGCCCCTCCTGCGGCGATGGCCAACTCTCGCTGAAGCTCGGCAAGTTCGGCGCCTTCATCGGCTGCTCGAACTATCCCGAATGCAAGTTCACCCGCACCTTGGCGAATGCGGAGGCGGCGGGCGAAGTCGAGGGCGAACGGCCCGGCGTGAAATCATTGGGGTTCGACCCCGAGACCGGCGAGGAGATCACGCTGCGCGACGGGCGTTTCGGCGCCTATGTGCAGCAGGGCGAAGGCGAAAAGCCGAAGCGGGCTTCGCTGCCCAAGACCATGGCGCCCGCCGAATTAAGCCTCGATCAGGCGATCGGCCTGCTTTCGCTGCCGCGCGAGGTGGCGAAACATCCCGAGACGAAGGAGCCGGTCCTGGCTGGCATTGGCCGCTACGGCCCCTATGTGCAGCATGGCAAGACTTATGCGAATATCGGCAAGGACGAAGACATTCTGAGCATCGGCGCCAATCGGGCGATCGACCTCATCGTCGCCAAGGAAAGCGGCCTCACTGGGCGGCGGTTTGGCAAAGCCGAGAGCTCGGCCGCGCGCGCTCTCGGCGAGCATCCTTCGGGCGGCGAAGTTACGATCAAGGCGGGGCGGTTCGGCCCCTATGTCAATTACGGCAAAATCAACGCGACCTTGCCGCGCGACGCCGACCCCACCACATTTAGTCTTGAAGAGGCGCTCGCGCTGCTCGCCGCGAAATCAACTGACGGCGGCGCGACGCAAGGCCGTCTGCTTGGCGAACATCCGGCCGGCGGGCCGATTACAGTGCGCGAAGGGCGCTTCGGCGCTTATGTCAATTATGGGAAGATCAACGCGACCCTTAAAAATGGCTCTTCGCCGGAGACAATCACCCTTGAAGAGGCCATTCGCCTGATCGAGGATAAAGAAGGGGCCGGAACCGGCTCCGCAAAGAAAAAACCCACAGCAGCCAAGAAGACCGCGCCAAAGGAACCTGCAGCCAAAGAAACAGCGCCGAAGAAGACGCCGTCCAAAACTGGCAAGACCGTCGCCACAAAGGGCAAGACGCAGCCGGACGCCCTGACCGACGACCAAGCCTCGGACGAATCGGAAGAGCCGCCGTTCGAGCCGACATCCCAAATTAAAGCCGCGCCAACGCGGTCCAAACCTGGCGCCAAACCGGCGCCGGCAAAATCGAAAAAGGCCAAGCAAGCGTGAACAAAGCCGCCGGCACGAGAAGGTCCGGCCAAGATGATAGCGATCCCGCGCAAGCGCCGGATCAAGGCGCTCCGGCGCTTCCGTCCCGCGACGACATCCTCGCCTTCATCGCCCGCGAGCGCGAAGCTCTGGGCGAAAAAGCGCCCGCCAAGATCGGCAAGCGCGAAATCGCCCGCGCCTTCGGAATCAAGGGCGCCGATCGGATCGCCCTCAAACGCATGTTGAAGGAGCTGGAGGCCGAAGGCTCGGTCGAGCGGCGGCGCAAGACCTGGCACAAGCCGGGACTCCTGCCGGCGATCGTCCTGGCCGATATTTTCAGCCGCGACCGCGATGGCGATCTCCTCGCCGCGCCCGTCGAATGGGACGCGACGCAAGGACCCATTCCAAAAATCGTCGTTTCGATGCCGCGCAGGCAAAGGCCCGGCGCGCCTACCCCTGGCGTCGGCGACCGCGCCCTTCTGCGCGTCGAATTCTTGCCGGATGCGAAGGCGGGGGAGCCCGCCTATTCGAGTCGCGTCGTCAAGCTCTTGCCGCGCGCGAAAACGCAGGTTCTCGGCATTTTTCGTGCGCATCCGGACGGCGGCGGGCGCATCCAGCCGGTCGATAAGAAGAACGCCAATCGCGGCGAGCTCGAGGTCGCGCCCGGCGGCGAGGGCGAGGCGCGCGACGGCGATCTCGTCGCGGTCGAGATTTTGCGCTCCGGCCGCTTCGGTCTCCCGGCCGCCAGGGTGCGCGAAAGGCTCGGCGCGATCGACAGCGAAAAGGCGGTGAGCCTCATCGCCATCCATACCCATCAAATCCCGAATGTCTTTCGCCCCGAGACGATCGCCGAAGCCGAGCGCGCCCGCCCGGCGGCGATAGACCGTCGCGAGGATTGGCGCAGCGTTCCGCTCGTGACCATCGATCCCGCCGACGCCAAGGACCATGACGACGCAGTTCATGCCGAGAACGACCCCGATCCGGCCAATCCGGGCGGATTCATCCTGCGCGTCGCCATCGCCGATGTCGCGGCCTATGTGACGCCCGGCGCGGCGCTGGACCGCGAGGCCCTCGATCGCGGCAATTCGGTCTATTTCCCCGATCGCGTCGTGCCCATGTTGCCGGAGCGCATCTCCAACGATCTTTGCTCCTTGCGCCCGAACGAGGATCGTCCGGCGCTCGCTGTGCGCATGGTCATCGCCGCCGACGGCCACAAGCTGAGGCATAGCTTTCATCGCATCATGATGCGGTCCGCCGCCAAGCTCTCCTACGCCCAGGCGCAAGCAGCGATCGACAATATGCCCGATGCGACGACGGCCCCGCTTCTCGCGCCGGTCATCGCGCCTCTCTATGACGCCTATCGCGCGCTGAAGATGGCGCGCGACAAACGCGGGCCGCTCGATCTCGATCTGCCCGAGCGCAAGATCATCCTGAACGAGCAAGGGACGGTCGGCAGCGTCGTCACGCCGCCGCGCCTCGACGCGCATCGACTGATCGAGGAATTCATGATCCTCGCCAATGTGGCTGCGGCCGAAACGCTCGAGGCGCATGATCAGCATTTCATCTATCGCGCGCATGACGAGCCTTCGCTAGAAAAGCTCAATAATCTGGCGGAGTTTCTGGCCTCGATCGGGATCAAGCTCGCCAAGGGCGAGGTCATGCGGGCGGCGCAATTCAACGGCGTTCTCGCCCGCGTCAAGGACACGGATAATGAGCACCTCGTCAATGAAGTGGTGCTGCGGACTCAGGCGCAAGCGGAATATGTCGTCCAGAATTATGGTCATTTCGGCCTGAATCTCAGGCGTTACGCCCATTTCACCTCGCCGATCCGCCGCTACGCCGATCTCATCGTCCATCGCGCCCTGATCCTCGCCTTGCGGCTTGGCTCCGACGGCCTGCCGGCCGCGATGGGTGTCGAGGAAATGGCCGAGGTCGCGGCCCGGATTTCCGCCGCCGAACGCCGCGCCATGGCGGCCGAGCGCGAGACGGTGGAAAGGCTGATCGCGGCCCATCTCGCCGACAAGATAGGCGCAAGTTTCGAGGGGCGGATTTCAGGCGCGACGCGCGCCGGCCTTTTCATCAGGCTGAGCGAGACCGGCGCCGATGGATTCATCCCCGCGTCCATGCTCGGCGACGATTATTTCCGTCATGACGAGACTTTGCACGCGCTCATCGGCTCCCGAACTGGTAAAATGCACCGGCTCGGCGACATCGTGACCGTCAAGCTCGTGGAGGCCGCGCCGCTTGCCGGGGCTCTGCGTTTCGAGCTTTTAAGCGAGGCGCGGCCACGCGCGAAAGCGCGGCCAAGGGACGAGAAATCGAACAGGTCGGCGCGTCGCAGCGTCAGATCGAGAGCGTGACCGCGAGGGCTGACCATGCCGGATGACGGATTGCTGACTCTTCCGAGCGCCCATTCAATCGACGAGACGATCAGCCGATTCGAGGCGGCGCTCAAAGCCCATAGTGTGACGCTCTTCGCCAAGATCGATCACGCAGCAGGCGCCGCCGACGCCAACATGCCCTTGCGCCCGACTGTTTTATTAATTTTCGGGAATCCGCAGGCGGGCACGCCCTTGATGCAGGCGAACCAGGAGATCGGGATAGATCTTCCCTTGAAGGCGCTGGTCTGGCAAGACGCGGATGGGAAAGTCTGGCTGACCTATAATGATCCGGCCTGGCTTGCCGCCCGGCATCAGCTCGGAAGCGCCGTGGACCCGGTCGTCGCGGCCCTTGGCGACGCCCTTGCCGCGCTGGGGGAGGCCGCGGCGATCCCGTAAGCGCGCTTCCTGATCGAATGGGCGCATCTGATTGAAATGGACTCATTTAAACTTCAAGGAATTGGAGCAGGCTGGCGCGTCATAACCGCGCGTCGCGCCCCGAAGGCGCGAATGCGGTTTACCCGCCGTCATTGAAGGAAGTATCCATGCCGAAACGATCGAATGAGGAGGCTTTAATGCTTACGCCGGCGCTGGAATTTCCCGCCTTTGCGCCAAAGGGCGATGATCGCCCCAAGCGCGACATCTGGCAGTCCATCGTAAAAGGCTTGCGCGGCCGCTGCCCCGCCTGCGGCGAAGGGAAAATGTTTCGCGTCTATCTCAAGGTCAATGAGTCTTGCCCGCATTGCGGCGAGGAATTGCATCATCACCGCGCCGACGACGCCCCGCCTTATCTGACCATATTCGTCGTCGGCCATATTGTCGGCACGTTCATGCTCGCGACCGAGGAATTCTGGCCCGATGCGCCGATCTGGCTGCACGCCATGGTCTGGCCGACGCTGACGCTCATTCTCTCGCTTTGGCTCCTGCCGATCATGAAGGGCGGCCTGATCGCCCACCAATGGGCATTGCGCATGCATGGGTTCGAGACCGCCAAAGCTCCGATCGACCGCGCATCCGCCGCGTGAGGAGCGTCTTGCCCTGGGGAGGGCGCCTGATGGGAAGGAGCCGACCCTGGCTTGGCAAGGCTTTAAGACCGGCCGCAAGACAAAATCCGTCGCGGCTCCGGGCAACGCCGCCGCGCTCGCTGGCGCCATCGCGAGCGTATCGATTGTCGGCGTCGGACTGTCGCTGACCATCGCGCTCATCGCGGTTCGGCTTGGCGAGCAAGGCTATAGCGCGCGCGCCATCGGCTTGAACACTGCCTCTGCGGGCGTCGCGACCTTGATCGGCGCGGCTTTTGTTCCAAGCTGGGCGCGGAGGCTTGGCGTCAAGGAGCTTCTGTTTCTTTCGCTCTTCATCGCCGACCTCAGCCTCGCCGCCTTGGCGCTGACGAACGGCTTTTGGATCTGGCTCGGCATTCGGGCGATCTTCGGCCTCGCCCTGACTGCGCTTTTCGTCGTGAGCGAATATTGGATCAACGCGATCGCCCCGCCGGAACGGCGCGGCCTGGTCATCGGCCTCTACGCCTCGAGCGTGGCTTTGGGCTTCGCCGCGGGTCCTTCGCTCCTCGCCCTGGTCGGGACGGCGAGTTCGACGCCTTTCATCGCGGCTATTGCGCTTCTCGCCGTGGCGGCTTTGCCGATCGTCGCCGGCAGCAGCGCCGCGCCCAATATTAAAAGCGCGGCCTCGGTGCCGGTTCTCGCCTTTCTCCTCGGCGCCCCCGCCGCCACCCTCGCCGGCCTGCTGCATGGCGCAATCGAGACGGCGAGCATGGGCCTCCTGCCCGTCTATGCGCTTCGCGCCGGCCTCACCGCCGAGACGGGGGCCATATTCGTCACGCTCTTCGCGCTGGGGAATGTCTTGGCGCAGCTCCCCGTCGGCTTCATCTCGGACCTGATGGACCGGCGCAAGCTATTGTTGCTGATCGTGCTTTTCAGCCTTTGCGGGGCGCTTGCCTTGAGCTTAATCGGACCCGCGAGCCTTTTCTTATTCGGCGCCCTGCTCGTCGTCTGGGGCGGCGTTGTCGGCAGCCTTTACGCCGTCGCGCTGGCCCATCTCGGCGCCCAATATCGAGGGGCCGAGCTCGCCAACGCCAACGCCGCCTTCGTCATGCTCTATGCGCTCGGGATGCTCGCCGGTCCGCCGGTGATCGGCTTGGGCATGGATCTGCTCGCGCCGGACGGATTTTTCGTCAGCATTGCAGCGCTGCTAGCGCTTTATCTCTGCGTGGTCGGGTGGCGGGCGCGGGGGTCTTGAGGGAAATCAGTTGGTCTTCGCGGTAAACAATAGAACGACGTTTACTTCACGTTGAGGGCCACGCAGTAGATTGAGCCTGATGCCCGCAGAACTCATTGCATCTATTACGATCTTTTCTGCTTCTGACAGAGCGCCAGGATTTGAGACAATTACGCCGATCCCCGACGGAGGTATTTGTCCCAGCCCTATGACGGTTGTATTTCTAACGGACCATCCCTGCAGGCTGCTGAACAAAGTTGAAAAATCAGCGGCGAAAATGTTGCAATCAGCACATGCCCCATCATGCTGGATGTCAATTCGGAAATCTTTGCCAGGCGGAAGCTTGAGTTTTTCCGCCATGATCGCGCGCCCAGATTCTTCAAGCCGTCTTGGTGAAAGCTTCTTAAGGCGGGCCTCCAGGCCTTGAATTATAGATTTCGCCTCATCCGGTGGCGTCGAGTGCAGTTTGTCCGCAAGCTGATCGTCCCGTAGTTTTATTCGTTCTTCGAGAACCGAAATTCGCGCATCCCTATTTGAAAGGACTGTCGAATAAATCAAATTAACGGCGGTGTAGATTAAACCGCACGCCACGAGCATGGCTGCAATGAATGCGACTGGCGCCTTAACGATCACAGCCCCTTCGCCAACGATGTACTTGAGGAATTGATCGATCATATCGGGAACCTAGCCGTGGCAAGGTAAGCCCTGCAAGCAAAAGCACTCAAACAGCTGTGAAAAGTCGAAAAATTGAGCTGATTCACTTGCCGCCCGCAGGATTTCTTGACAAGCGGGGCGCGATCCGTATGTTCGCGGCTTTCCCGGACTCTCCCGAGCCCACGGGGCCGGAACGCGCGCCTTGCGCCGCAGTTGAAGGACGAATGAGATGGCCAAGGCCGCGATGATCAAGATCAAGCTTCTGTCCAGCGCGGACACGGGCTATTTTTACGTCACGAAGAAGAACGCCCGCACCAAGACCGAAAAGCTCTCTTTCAAGAAATATGATCCCGTCGTGCGCAAGCATGTCGAGTTCAAAGAGACCAAGATCAAGTAGTCTTCGCCTCGCTCACGCACTCCAGCCGGAGCGCTTCGCGAGTTCCGCGAGATAGGCGGACCGCGCCTGCGGCAAAGCGAGCCCGCGCGGCCCGAAAAGATCGCGCATCAAAAAAAATTCCGTCAGCCTGAACCCGTCGCGGATGTCGCCGGGCGGCGGGCTTTCTGTCGTCGGCTCGTAGCGCAGAAAGGCCGGAAGCGGGAGCAGCCGGCCTTTATAGGGTTCGCCGGCCGCCTTGGAGACGGCGCGGCCGGACTTCGGCGAGACATAGGCGAGATCGGTCGCGGAGCCCGTCGCGGCGCAACGCGCGAGATCAAGGCCGAAGCCGGCCTCGGCCAGAATGGCGGCCTCAAAGCGCACGAGAAGCTGCGGCAAGCCTTCCGCGTCATCGATATGGTCGGCGATGAGCGTCGCCGTCTCGAAGAGCCCGGGATGCGGATCGCGCTCGGCGATGAGGCGCAGCAGGCCGGAGACGAGCCCGACCGCATGCAAGGCTTCCGCGCTCGCCATCAAACGCGCGGTGCGCAATATGGTCGGTTCGACGGCGAACATTCCAAGATGCTCGTCGAGCCGCGCGCGCCAGACGATCTCGGCGCTATTGCCCGCCTGGAGATAGGGCTGCATCCTCTTCGAGCGCCCGCCTCTGACAAGGCCAAGATGACGCCCATGCGCGCGCGTCATCGCTTCGAGGATGACGCTCGTCTCCCCGTGCTTCTTCACCCCGATGATGAGGCCCTCGTCCCGCCATTCCATGCAGGATCTTACCGGTTTCCCTTCCGCCGCGGGCGAGAAAGGGGATGAGGCGTCACGGCAGAAGCACGGTCGCGCCGGTCGTCTCGCGGCCTTCCAAGGCGCGATGGACATTGACCACATCATCGAGCGGAAAAGTCGCGCGCAATGGAATTTCGACGGCGCCGCTCGAGATTGCGCGAAACAGATCGCGCGCCATCTTGTCGAGATCTTCGCGTTTTTCCGCATAGGTGTGAAGGGACGGGCGCGTCACAAACAGCGATCCTTTGGAGGCAAGGAGGCTCAGGCTGAACGCCTCGACCGGCCCCGAGGCCGAGCCGAAGCTCACGAAGAGCCCGAGCGGCTTGATGCAGTCGAGCGACGCCGGGAAGGTCGCGTTGCCGACGCCGTCATAGACCACATCGCAAAGCTGGCCCTTGGTGATCGCTTTCACGCGCGCCGCAAAATCCTCCTCGCGATAGAGAATCACATGTTTCGCGCCGGCCTTCTTGGCGAGCTTGGCTTTTTCGGCCGAGCCGACCGTTCCGATGACCGTCGCGCCCAGCGCCTTCGCCCATTGGGTGAGGATCAACCCAACGCCGCCCGCCGCGGCATGAACGAGGATCACGTCTCCCGCCTTCACCTTGTAGGTCCGGCGCAGCAAATATTGCGCGGTGAGGCCCTTCAGCAAAGCCGCCGCGGCGGTTTCATAAGCGATGGCTTTTGGCAGTTTGACGAGACGCGAGGCCTCGACAAGCCGCTCCTCGGCGTAAGCTCCGAGCGTCGCGACATAGGCCACCCGGTCGCCGATCTTGAAATCGGTCACGCCCTTGCCGAGCTCGACCACTTCGCCCGCGGCCTCATTACCGGGCGTGAAGGGAAGCGAAGGAACCGGATAAGTCCCGCTGCGAAAATATGTGTCGATGAAATTGACGCCTATCGCATGATTGCGGACGCGGACTTGGCCGCGGCCCGGCGGCGCCAGCTCGATCTCTTCGATCCGCATCACCTCGGGTCCGCCAAGCTCGTGAACACGGACAGCCTTGGTCATTGTTTTCATCCATCTGAGGCGAGATCCGTCGCTCGGCTGCTTTGCCGCAAGGATTGCCCGCTCTTTGCGATGAACCATCATGCGGCGCATGCGACGCGCTGGCAAGACTGGCGCGCGGGCGTCAGGCCTTGGCGGGACCTTCCTCGATCAGCATGGCGGCGATTTCGGCCTCGCAGACAAGAGCGCCGTCGACGAGAGCCCGGCCGCCGTACCACCACATGTTGCGCCGCCGATTGGTTTTGGTCATGTGGAACTCAACGCGGTCGCCCGGCGTGACCGGCTTGCGGAATTTCGCTTTATCTATGCTCATGAAATAGACCAGCGGTGCCTTCTCGCTTCCGAGGGAATGAGCGTTGATGCAGATTGCTCCCGCGGTCTGCGCCATGCCTTCGATCAGCAGGACTCCAGGCATGACCGGGCGCTCCGGGAAATGGCCCATGAATTGCGGCTCGTTCACGCTGACATTCTTCAATCCGATCCCGAACTCATCTCCCCTCGCCTCTATGATGCGATCGACCATCAAGAACGGGTAGCGATGCGGGAGCGACTTCAATATTCGTTGAATATCGAGCGTTTCGATCGTCGTGGGCGCGGCCTCGTTCATCTTGTAGCGTTTCCTGTATTGTTTTTATCCGTCGCCGAGAAGGCGCGTCGGCTTTTCGATCGCGCTTGATCTGCATGACCATCGTCCGCTTTTGCAGATCATGCTTTAGATCAAATCCGCCCCTGTCGAAACGGATTTCGTTCAATGCTCAATCCCGCCGAGCGCGCAGATGCGGCTTGGCCCGCGTGAGCCAGTCGAGCGTCGCCAGGCCGCGCAGCCATTGCCGCAGGGGCCGCGCTGGACTCCCGCCAAAATGCGCCCGCTCCGGCACATCGGAAACGACGGCCGATTGGGCCGAGATCCGCGCGCCGGCGCCAATTCGCAAGCGTCCGGCGAGGGCCGCCTGGCGGTCTACGACGACAAAATCGCCAAGTTTCGTCGAGGCTTCCACGCTGACCTGCGCGAAGATGACGCAATAGCGCCCGATCGTGACATCGCAAGCGATCTGCGCAAGATTGCCGACATAGGCTCCCTCGCCAATGACCGTGTCCCGCGTCCCGCCGCGATCGATCGTCGAATTGGCGCCGATCTCGGCGTCGTCCTGAATGATGACGCGGCCAATCTGCGGCGTCCTTGGAGGTCTGCGCCAGTTCGCGTGAGAACCGAAATCTTCCAAGCCGAGGCCCGCCTGGCCGATGCGCACGCCGGGAAGAACGACGACGCGGTTGCCGACCAGCGCATGGGAGATCGTCACCTGAGCCCCGATTGAACAGTCGCGCCCAATACGGACGTCCGGGCCGATGACGCTGTTCGCCGCTATGATCGAACCGGCCCCAATTTCGGCGCGCGGCCCGATGACGACGCCAGGATCGACGATCACGCCGGGTTCGAGACGGGCCTCTGGATGAATCGAGGCGCCCGGATTGACGCCAGCCGCTGCGAACAAGGAGGCTGGGCGCGTCGCCGAGGGAAAAATCCGCGAAAGCGCGAGCGCGAAAGCGCGCACCGGGTCGTCGGTCACCAGCGCGACGGCGCTTTTGGGAACGCGGGCCGCATCGCGCGGCGTGACGAAACAGGCTGTGGCGCGCGTCGTCTCTAGAAGATCGCTGTTTCTTGGATGATCGACGAAAGCGAGCTCGCCAGGCTCCGCTTCATCGAGAGGCGCGGCGCCGCCGATGAGAGACGATAGGTCGGCATCCTCAGCGACCCTCGCGCCGGTAAAGGCGACAATATCCGCCAGCGAGGGCCGCAGCTCGCGCCAGAAGAATACCGGATTGGTCATGCCGTTCCCGCCGCCTGGTCAGAACTTGGGCGGCCCGAAAGCGGACCTGGGAGCCCGGCCGGGCTCGGTCTCCACCGGAGCGGCGGCGGCAACTCCGGGCGTGCGGCGATTTGACGGATAGGCGGAGAGGCCCAAGCCCTTGCCGCAAGCCGCGCGTCAGCTGCGCAAGCAGATTGACGCAAGGGCGTAAGGTCAGAAAGTGGTGCCGCCGGTAAAGCGGAAGAACTGGGTCTGATCGTATGGGCTCTTTGTTATCGCCTTGGCGAAGTCAAAGCGGATTGGTCCGAGCGGCGACGCCCAAATGATCGACGCGCCCGCGGAGGTGCGGATCAGCGACGAATTAGCGCCGACGGTGATGCAGGTGCCCTGCGTGTACGTAGGCGCGACATCGGTGTAGGTGCATTGGCCGCCGCCGGCGAAGTTTGTCTTCCCATTATAGCCGAACAAAGTGCCGGCGTCCGTGAAGATCGCGCCCTTCAGGCCGAGATCCCTCGGCAGGCCGAAGATCGGGAATTGCACTTCGAGGCTGGCGCCGAAATATTTGGTGCCGCCCAGAGGATTGCCGGAGGAGTTGCCTGAGACGCCTATGCTCGATATGTCGCGCGGGCCGATTCCGTTCGGGGCAAATCCACGCACCAGGCTCGGTCCCATATTGAAATTGTCGACGATGCGAAGCTGGTCGCTTCCTAACGCTGTGATATCGCCGCCTTGGAGGTGCACAAGCCCGACGATCTGATCGAAGATCTCGTGATAGTAGCGCAAATCGCCCGTGGTGCGCACGAAATGAGAATCGCCGCCAGCGCCCGCCACGTCCTGCCGCAATTCGGCGTAGAGGCCGCCTGTCGGAGACTTGTTATTATCGAGCGTATTGTAGGACAGCGTATAGCCGACCATCGAGGTGAGGAAGTTGCCTTGCGCCTGCTGGATCGCCAGCGAGGCTTCGCCGTTCGTCAAGCAATTGTTCCAGTAGTTGACCGTCGTGCCGTTGAAGCCTGGCGTCACGCCCCAAATCGGATAGGTGCAATCATTATAGGGATGATTGGAGTCATTCGGGACCGTGATGTCGGTGTTATAGATGGAATAGCGCGGCGAGAAGGTGATTTCCTCTGTTATAGGCAGGCCGAGACGGAGCGTGCCTCCAGTCACGAAATTGCTGTAGAACGAATATTGCGAAACGTCGGATTTCTTTGCGTAGAGATCAAAGCCGGCGGCCATGCGGTTGCCGAGAAAATAGGGCTCCGTGAAACTGAACTCGACGCCGCGGGCATGCTGCCCTTCGGACACGGCCAGCTTAACGTATTGACCCCGGCCCATGAAATTCGATTCGGTCACGGAGACCTCGGCGATGAATCCGTCGGAGGTCGAATAGCCGCCGGACAGCGACAATGCGCCGGTCGCCTGGTCCTCGACATCGACGACCACGATCACGCGGTCCGGGGCTGAACCCGGTTCGTTGGTGATCCTCACCTTCTTAAAATAGCCGAGATTGTTAAGGCGGCGTTCGGCGCGGTCGATAAGAGCGCGATTATAGGCGTCGCCTTCGCCGACCTCGAACTCCCTGCGAATGACATAGTCGCGCGTCCTTGTGTTTCCCCGGACGACGATGCGTTCGATATAGACGCGCGGACCTTCGTCGATGACGAAGGCGATGGTGACGGTGCGGGTTGCAGGATCGCGATCGCCGCGCGGATGCACCTGGCTGAACGCATAGCCGCGTCTGGCGACTTCCTTCGTCAAGGCGTCCACGGACTTCTCGACCATATCGCCATTGTAGGTCTCGCCCGGAGCCAATCGCACGAGAGGAAGCAAAGACGGGCCGTCGACATCGGCCAAATGGGAGTCCACGACGACGGAAGCGACCTTGTACTGAGCGCCCTCCTCGACCGTGATGGTGACGACGTAGCCGCCCTGCGCCGGATCGAATTGGGCGTCCGAGCCTACGACATGGAAATCGGCGTAGCCATTCTTGAGATAGAACCTGCGGATGAGCTCAAGATCGGAGGCGATCTTGTCCGGATCATAAACATCCGAGGTCTTCAGGAACGACATGAAGTTCATTTCCGTCGTCTGCATGATATCGCGCAGCTTTCCCGAAGAATAAGCCACGTTGCCGACGAAATTGATGGTCTTTATGCCGGTCTTCTCGCCCTCGTCGACGGTGAAGACGACGTCGAGCCGCCCGTTCGGCAGATCGACGGTGCGGGCGGTGACCGTGGCGGCCGCGCGGCCAGAGCGACGGTAGACGTCCTTGATCCGCTCGATGTCGGCGTCAACCGTGGCCCGGCTATAGGGCCCGCGCGATTTCGATTGAATTTCCGCCTGGAGCGATTCGGTCTTTACCTTGCTGTTGCCCTCGAATGCGACGCGGTTGATGATGTTGTTTTCGGTCACGCTCACAATGACCCGATTGCCTTCGCGGCGCACCCGAACGTCGGCGAACAGGCCCGTGGCGTACAGATCCTTCACGCCCTTATTGACAGCAGCCTGATCCGAGCCGGTGAAATAAGCCGCGATGGTGTCGCTATCGACGCGCTTGTTGCCTTGCACGGAAACGCTCTGGGCGGCGGCTCCGGAAGCAGCCCAGATCAGGCAGGCGGAGGCAAGGGCCGCTACAACGAACCGGCTCAAAAGGCTACGCATGAACTGCATTGTGAGACCGGTCCCCGCGCGCCTTGACGCCAGTTATATATTCCTGACGCCAAGGAGTTGATCCAACTGGCTTTATTCTAGCGCAAGAGCAATGCGCCGTAATGCCCTGAGCTCTGCTTCTACAGCGTTTGCGGTCCCCTGCAAATCAAGATTCATTTTGATGTGACGTTTTCGGACTGGCGTGGCGGGCAAGACACGCTTTGCGGTGAGCAAAACGTTAACCGTTACGGTTAACGCTTCGTTCGCCCAGCATTTACTCAGCCCAAATGCAGAAATTGACGGGTCAACCGAACGATATCGTTATAGGTCGCGAAGATCATCAATCCCGCCACCAACGTAAGGCCGAGCTTGAACCCGAACTCCTGCGCCTTTTCGTGCATGGCCTTGCCCTGCGCCGCCTCGACGGCATAATAGAAGAGATGGCCTCCATCGAGGAGCGGGATTGGAAGCAGGTTGAGGATCCCAACTGAAATCGACAGAATTGCGGCGAGATTCAGCAAAGCCGCAAGGCCGATCTTGGCCATCTCGCCCGAGACCTCGGCGATGCGGATCGGCCCGGACAATTGATCGGTCGATTCCCTTCCCATCACCAGGCCGCCAACATAGGAGCCGGTCCGGGCCACGACGTACCAGGTCTCAGACGTCGCGCGCTTGAAGGACTCGCCGAAACCGAAATGCTGCACGTGCCAGTTTTCCGGTTTCGCCCCGGCCTCGACGCCAAGGACGCCGACGCGCGTGGTCCCGAACGGAGTCTTGATTTCACGCCGGCGCGGGGTCGCGACGAGCTCGAGCATCTTGCCTTGCCGGTCCACGTCAAAGGTCAAGGCCGTGTCGCTCGAAGTCTGGACGATGCGCTGCATGTCCTCGAAACTGTCGATTTTGGAGTGATCGATCGCGACAATCAGGTCGCCCGATTGAAAGCCAGCGTCCTGCGCCGCGCTTCCCGCAGCGACATTATCGACCAAAGGCAGGAGGACGGCCCGGCCGTTGAAGTAAAAGACGCCGGTGAAAATGACGATCGCCAATATGAAATTGGCGATCGGCCCGGCCGCCACGATCGCGGCGCGTTTCCAGACCTTTTGGGCGAAGAAACTGACCGCCCGCTCCTGCGCGGGCATTGCCGCAGCGGCTTCCTCGTCGGTCACCGAGGCGCCATTGGCGTCGCCATGGAATTTGACATAGCCGCCGAGCGGAAGGATCGCGAGCCGCCAGCGCGTGCCGTAGCGATCGACAAAGCTGATGATCTCTGGTCCGAAACCAAGGGAGAAAGCGTCAACCTTGACGCCGCACCAGCGGCCGACGAGAAAATGCCCCATTTCATGAAAGAAGACGACGAGGCTCAAGACGAAAATAAAAGGGACGATATATTCGCCGACCGACCAGATATGCGCTATGATTGACATTGGAGCTCCTAGAACATGATCGGCGAAAAATAATAAACGTTTCGGATCATGCGACGAATTAAACGGACAGACAGATAGAATCCCGCCAAACCCGGTTGCAGCTCGGCGAAGCTTTTAGGACGAAGCTCTGGCTCGAAACGACGCCATCCGGCCGAATTCAGCAAACTACCGTAAATTCATGTCTTGACAAAACATGAATATCCCCTTGCGGGTTTCGCCCCGGTAAAGGATTTCGGCGGCGAGACCTCGTAACTCAGGATGCGATAGCGATGCAAGCGGCGCCTTCACGGCGCACTCCTAGAAAATCGTCTAAATAGGCCTTAGAGCATGTTCCGAAAAAGTTGATCAACTTTTTCGGAACATGCTCTAGCTTATTGATTTGAAGCAGTTTTTACCGATTGGATGACGCCATCTTCCATCCAATCGGAATGCCCTCTACCCCAAAGCAAAATCAATGCCTGACCGCACTTGAAACGTCTTGCCGCGCCAAAGAGGCGCGCGCGCGTTCGCGTACAGCCTGATCCATCGCAAGCGCGTCGGCGACAGATTCCGGTTCATGCGCGACGCCATCGGCCAGCGCCGCGTCGCACGCCTGTTCGACCATGCTGGCGATCTCGTGAAAGGAAATGCGCCGATTCAAGAAAGCCTCGACCGCGATTTCATTGGCGGCGTTTAAAACAGTGGGGAGGCCATGCCCTGCGCGCAAGGCCTCCAGGGCGACGCGCAAGGCGGGAAAGCGAACGAAATCCGGACGCTCGAAGGTCAATTGGCCGACGGCCGCCAAATCAAGACGCCGCGCCGCCGTCGCGATCCTTGCCGGATAGGAGAGACAATGGGCGATAGGCACTTTCATGTCGGGCGCGGCGAGGCCGGCGGTGACCGAACCATCGGTGAAGGCGACAAGGCCATGGACCACCGACTGGGCATGAACGAGAACGTCGAGCCGCGCCGCCTCTATGCCAAAAAGGTAATGGGCTTCGATGACTTCGAGGCCTTTATTCATGAGCCCGGCGGAATCGACTGTGACCTTTGGTCCCATCGACCAGTTCGGGTGGGCCAGCGCCTGCTCCGGCGTGGCTGAAGCGATGGCTTCGCTGGTCCAGGTCCGGAACGGGCCGCCCGAAGCCGTCAGGGTGATCATCTCGATCGTGGCGAGATCGGCGTCGCCCATGGCCTGGAAGATCGCGTTATGCTCGCTGTCGACGGGCAGCAGCCTCGTTCCCTTGGCGGCGGCTTGGCGCATGAAGGGGGCGCCGGCGCAGACCAGACATTCCTTATTGGCGAGCGCGATCGTCCGGCCGGCTGAAAGCGCGGCGAAGGTCGGCCCGACCCCGGCCGCCCCGGCGATTGCTCCGATGACGATGTCGGAGGGATGCAAAGCCGCCTCGACAACGGCGTCGCCGCCGGCAGCGGCCTCGATCGAGGTGCCGGCCAAAGCCTCCTTCAGCTCGGCGTAGCCCGAAGGATCGGCGAGGGCGGCGAATTTCGCCCCAAGCTCGCGGGCGACCCGGGCCAAAGCCTGCGCGTCGCGGCCGCCGGCGACCGCCTCGACCTGGAAAGCGCCGTCAGCGCCGGAGATTATGTCTGCGGTCGATTTCCCGATCGATCCGGTCGCGCCAAGGATCACCACGCGGCGCGCTTCGCGCTCGGCGGCTGGCGCGCGCCGCAATTCGATGACTTTCTCCATGCCGCTTCAGCTGCTCTTCTTCTGGATGTTGCAACGCCGCCGCCAAACCATTAGCGGCAAAGCTTTTCGACCTTTGGACTGAACGCGTTGGAGCCGTGAGCGGCTCCGTTTCAATCGCGTGATTCGACGGTGTAGGGAAACGCTCCAGCATCATCGCTCGATGATGATAAAAATTCATTATGGCGCGATTGACGCATCATTGGAAGCTTAGCGCCTTTCCTGTTGTCGCCGAGACGGCGCAGCGACAATTTTTAAATCCAAGTCTGGTCGCGGCCTCAAGAAAACACGTCTGGGTTGTTTGCAAATGTACCTCGTTCGCAGCGGCTTCGGATGAAGCTCGCGGAACCGGTGACCTTGAGGGCTTTCGACGCGGCCGTGTAAGCATAAAGCTTGCCGAAAGTTCGGCTCGGGCCTCCATGATAGCGCGAGGCCCTGACATCGCCGCATGTGGTCGCGCGTCTATGTCTGCGGCGCCCATGTCTTACGCGAAATGCAGGAAAAACAGACCGGCTTTGTCCGTGGCGGGGGTTAGCCTCAGCCCTGCGATTCGATGAAAGCCTTCAAATCGGCCATCGAATTGAAGTGAAAGATTCCCCGTTCCGATTGAGCATCAATCGAACCATCAGCGTACATGACGTAAGATGTCCCATCCGACTCATGGCGTCCAACAATGGCGGGCCCTTCTTCCAAGCGATGCAAGGAAGCCGAGGAAGACGCCGCCTCGGCCCCGCCCGGCCTCGGTTCAGGCGGGAGTTGCGCGCGGGAAGCTTGCGACTCGGAAACAAGCCTGGCCGTTTCATGGACTTCGGCTTCAGCCTGTCTGACCGCCGTTTGCCGCCCGGCCCCCTCGTCAATCTGTTTCGACGCAGCACGGAAAGGCGCGGCGATCGGCGCCGTTTCAGTTTCGGGCGGCCGCGCCGCCGCGCCCGGACTCGAGCCTGACCATCCAGTCCCGTCGCCAGGATGACGCGGCTCCGCCTCTCGTTCAAAAACCGGCGCGGATGTCATATTGGCGGCAGGCGCCGAATTGACTTTTCCGCTCTCCCGCGCGCCGCTCGCGCCAGCCTTGTAATCTTCGCTGGCGCTCGATTGGGGCGGAGCGGACGGCGATCGTTTGATCTTGGCGGCGACAAGCCGACGCACATCGTCGATTGAAACCGGCGAAACACTGGCGTCCTCTCGTGGCCGCGCCGAAAAGATGCGCGCCCGCCCCCTGTGATCGCCTAGCGGCTCCACGGGCGGGGCGGACGCCTCCGCGATCGGCTCGGCGGCCGGCGGCGCCTGGATTGGGGACGCCCCCTCGCCGAAGCCGAGCGGCGATTCAAGGTCGAGGGCCTGTTCTTGCGGCGCCCAGGACGGATTCGCGCCGCCGCCCTGCGCCGGCTCCCTCAGGAGCGGCTTCGTTCCCCTGTCCGCCTCCAACACGGCTTGCAGCTTGCCAAGACTGCGTAAGATGAAGCCGAGGGCGATCGTTATGATCCCGCAAGACAGCGCCGTCGCGCCGGCGATGAGGCTCGCCCAGCCGCGCTCGACCGCGACGATTCCATATCCGAAATAGGCGGCGGCGCCGCCGCAAAGCGAGAGCAAGAGCCCCAGGCCGAAAACCAGATAGCTCATTTCCGTCCACCCACGCGCTGCTTCACCTTAGACATTTGAACCGATTAGCCGGGGTAGAAGCTAGCCGCAAAAGAAGCGGTTGCAAATCGTTCTCATGCGGATGGCCGCCGGCGCCTTCGCGGGACGTGGTCGCCCCGATGATACATTATGACAATTATGAGTTTATAGGCCCAGACGGTTGCTGCGCTCGGCGAGGCCGTCTACTTATGGAGCCATGCGGCCGCGCAAAGGCGTCATCCTTGCCGGCTGCATTTCGTTATTCAGGAGCTTTCAATGTCTTTCACCCTGCCCGATCTCCCCTACGCCTATGAGGCGCTCCAGCCTTACCTTTCCAAGGAGACGCTCGAATATCACCACGACAAGCACCATGCGGCCTATGTGACGAACGCCAACAATCTTCTCAAGGACAGCGGCCTCGAAGGCAAGTCGCTGGAGGAGGTCGTCAAGGAAACCTACGGCAAGAATGTGCCGCTCTTCAATAATGCGGCGCAGCATTACAATCATTCGGAATATTGGAAGTCGATCAAGGCGAACGGCGGCGGAAAGATTCCGGGCGCGCTTGAAAAGGCGCTCATCGACAGCTTCGGCTCGGTGGACAAGGCGAAAGAGGACCTGGTTCAGGCCGGAGTGACCCAGTTCGGCTCGGGCTGGGCCTGGCTTGCTGTCAAGGACGGCAAGATCGCGGTCCTGAAAACAGGAAACGCCGACAATCCGCTCACGCAAGGCGCGACGCCAATCCTGACCGTCGATGTCTGGGAGCACACCTATTATATCGACTACCGCAACCGCCGCCCGGACTATCTCAAGGCCTTCGTCGATAATCTCGTGAACTGGGACTATGTCTCGGAACGATACGAAGCCGCGGTCAAGTAATCCTCCCAAGCGAATTTCTTTGACGCAGGCGCGACCAATTCCTCGCCAAGGATTCCGCATGGGCGCAGCGTAAACTCCGCCCATATTGCGCTGAAGCGTAAATGAGCCTCAGGCGACAGGGGCGCCGGCAACCGCGTGCGCGCATTTATTCACGCACGCGGTTGTCGCGGAGTCGCTATTCGTCCTGGGCGGCCCTTAACGTCTTTTGATGTCGCCTCGCAAGATTGCGGAGAGCTCTTCGAGCTGGCGTTGGACCGAATCGAAAACGCGGTTGATCACGCCGCTTGGGCGGCCCCTCCCGCCATGCCGCCCGACGTCGGATTTGGCTATGATCTTGCGTCGTCCGGGCACTTCGACCTCAACAGCGACGGCGATCGGCTGCGGCGCGGCCTTGGGGCCGCGAGGCGAAGCCTCGGCCACGACCCGGCAGCCGATGATATGCGAATGGAAATGTTCGAGGCGCTGCGCCCTTTCTCGAACGAGCCTCGCCGGAAACGTCCGGCGCTCGATGTCGCGGAAGACGATTTGCAGCGGTCTGTCCATGCTTTGGTCTCCTCGTCCGTGGGCTCCGGCGGGAGCGGGCGCCGATATTTTTCTTATCGAAAGGCCGCGCCCCAGCCACATCATGCCAACAATGCGCAAGGCCAAAAGTTCCGTCGCATGTAGCCCCGCCCAGAAAGCGCGCTACCTCGGAGTTAATTCCGCCACGGCGGAACCCTGAAGCAACCCGCTTTTAGCGGTTCAGCCTACTCTCGTTCATGTTGAGCAAGCCCTGGCGATTAAGCCTCGCGTCGAAGCGGCGTTATGACAAAATTTTTGCCCCGAAAAATCTTGGTCCGTTAAAAAATCTTGGCTCCTTGGGCGATTATGTACTTTACGAACCACAGCTTAGAGAACGCGCCACGCGATCCACGTAAGGTTCATGGCCCGCGTCGTCAGTTTCGCGTAATCGACGGCGGTAAAAATTAAACAGCTTTCCCGCCTAACAATTCGAACAGACGCAAGGCCGCATCTGCAGATGCGGCCTTGCCAATTATGTTGATGCCACTATCCGAAAACTCATCGTCCACCTCGAAAATGAAGTAGCCGTATTCCCCGCCTAACCCTTTTGCGCCGGTCTCTCGATACATTTGCGAGGAAATCGGCGCTATACAAAGAGATCGCGAATCACTGATTCGCACTGTTAGGTTGAGGTCATCCATGGGCATCACCGAAAAGAGATATGGATATAGAGCGAACCCGCAACTTTCTGCGGCACAAATAGCCGCATACTTGCTCGCGAGCCCGACGCGGCGAAAGTCGATTATCCGAGACGCGCGTTTTCCCAAACGCTCGATCGTCGCTCAGTACAGCAAAGCGCGTGAAGGTCTGGTAAGTTTTTTGGGAGACGGCACGCGCAGCCTTCATCATCTCGTTGATACAACTGACTATTTGGAGAAGCGCGGCAACCGCGCTGATGCGTCCGACTGGCTCAAGCGGGACAGTCGCATGTCGATTGAAGCTGTCGCCGCATTCCAGCGCGCTTACAATAAACTTGGATTTCGTCTTCTCGATTGCCGTGAGACGCCAGCGAGACTTCCGGCACTGGACGAATGGGCAGCGAAAATAAGTGTCGATATTGACGTTACAATTCATGTTCCAACCGAGACGGGTAAAGACCGCATTGGCGCAGCGATTCTTCTCTTCTCTCGCGGGGAATCGTCTGAGGCAAAACGAATTGAACAGTCTAAAACCATTGCGAGCCTGATCTTCCGGTTCTGCAATCGTTTCATGCTTGATCGTGGCGATCCCGACAAAAAACTATGTCTTGCCGTTGATGTATTTACAGGAAGTTCTCAAGGTCCCCAAGGTCAGAGAAAATTGGATCATATTCGCGATGCGTGTGAGGAAATCGCTGCGCGATGGGATACGATTAACCCGCCAGAAGACTATGACGGGCCATCCCCAGGTTGAGAACAAGGCCGGGTCGAAAGCGCTGCCTCAAAACCTTTTCCCTTGCCGCGAGACCTCGACGATCAATTAAGATCGCCGAAAGTTTTCCGCGCCTCTACCAAGCGCTTCGCCGTGGAGCCGAGGTTTGCCCCGCAGCGGGTGTTCCGGCTTATCCAAAAATTTGATCAAGTAATACTTTCATCTGATTGAACCGGCACAGGATACGCTTGAGTGTCCTATTTCCAAGATTGGGTGCCCTAGTTCGGACAGCACCCGCCGCCCCCTTGCGGAACGCAGCGCGAACAGATACTGTCTGTTCACTATTTGTGCAGGACCGAGTCTCAGTATATTAAGCTGAAGATGAGATCGAATTGATTCGGGGCCGGCGAGCGCGCGTCGAGCGCCGCTTGGAAAAGGGGCGAAGGCCGATGTTGACGAAAAAGCAGAGCGAACTGTTGCGCTTCATTCACGAGCGCCTCAAGGAGACCGGCGTTCCGCCCTCGTTCGACGAGATGAAGGACGCATTGGACCTGCGCTCGAAATCAGGCATCCACCGCTTGATCATCGCGCTGGAGGAGCGCGGCTTCATTCGTCGGCTGCCCAATCGCGCGCGCGCGCTCGAGGTCTTGCGCCTTCCAGGCTCCTCGACGCCGCCGGAGGTCAACCGCAGCAAAAAATTCGCCCCGAGCGTGATCGAGGGCAATCTGGGGCGGGTCCGCTCCCTGACGCCGAGCGCAACCGACGACGAGCTCGGCCGCTCGATCGTCGCCATCCCGGTGATGGGGCGGATCGCCGCCGGCACGCCGATCACCGCGCTGCAGAATCGCAGCCATACGATAAGCCTGCCGCCGGACATGCTGCCGCAAGGCGAACATTACGCCCTCGAAGTGCGCGGCGATTCAATGATCGAGGCGGGAATATTCGACGCCGACACGGTGGTGATCCGCAAGCAGGATACGGCCGAGACCGGAGATATTGTCGTCGCTCTCATCGACGACGAAGAAGCGACCTTGAAACGGTTGCGCCGGCGCGGCGCCTCGATCGCGCTCGAGGCCGCCAATCCCGCCTATGAAACGCGCATCTTCGGGCCGGACCGCGTGCGCATCCAGGGCAAGCTCGTCAGTCTCATTCGCAGATATTGATTACGCCGGCGACGGCGGCAAACTCGGCGCGCCGCAGCCCGCTACTCCAGCGGCGAGGCGTCGTCGGCGTCGGCCGCATCGGAGGCGTAATCCGGCGCCGCTTCGCCCGGCGGGTCCAGCGCCGGCTCCCGCCTTGGCTCCTGCCGCATATCTTGCGCGGGCGAGCCCCATGAGTCGAGCGCCAGAGGCGCGCTTCGGCCCCAGCGGCGCTTCGGCGCGCGCGACCAGGGCCGGTCTTCATCCGCGGCGCGCGCAGCGCGCATCTCGACGCCATTCTTTGTAAAAGCCAAAGTGAGCGCGCCGGTCTGCTTGAGCCTCTCGCGATCGATGACGAGCCGCGCGGCGCAGCCGACAGGGGCGAATAGCGGCGTGACGATAATATCGGCGCGGTCGCAATCTTCCGCGAAAGCAAACCTGTCGAGGGACAAGCGCGACCGCTCGCCCGTCCACGAGGCGGCCGACGCAGCCGAGCCTGTCGCAGCCGGTTCTCTGCACCGCCTGCGCGGCGGCGCGGCCGTCGGCGTCGGCGCGCAACCATTGCTCGGCCGAAAACAGGCTCGGCCGCAATCCGATGACGGCGAGCCTGCCGTCCGGGACGCGCAGCGCGACGGCGTCGCCTGAAGCCGCCACAGCAATGTCGAAGGAAGGCCCGGCCGCCGCCCCGCAAAGCCCAATCGCGGCGAGCGGAATCGCCATGGCGCGGAAAATCGCGGTCCGCCACAGCACCGCCGAAAGCAAGGCGAGCGCGAGAAACACGATCGCCCAAGGCGCGAAGGCCGGCAAATGGATCGTCGCGCCTGGCAACTCACCCGCCATGCGCGCCGCCCACATTATGCCGTCTATGCCGAGGCCGACATAGCGCCAGACCCAAGGGTCGAGGCCAAGCGGATAGAGCAGCGCGCCGACAAGCGCGCCGGGCACGGCGAAGATTTCGATCACGGTCAGGGTGAGCGGGTTGCCGATCAAGACATAGGGGCTCAGCTCATGGAAATTATAGGCCATGAAAGAGGCCGTGGCCGAGGTCGCGCAGAAGGTCGCGAAGAGAACGCCGCCGGGCCCTTGCCGCAAATGCCGCGCCACGGCCTCCCAAAATAGGCGACTGCGCTCGCCGAGAACGGGCCGCGCCGAAGGACGAAGCCTTTCCTCGCGGTCGCGGTCGTTTGCGGCCATGCGCGTTTCATAAACCGCGACCAAGGCCGCGACCGCCGCAAATGACAATTGAAAGCTCGCGCCCATGAGCGCTTCGGGCTCGATCAAGATGACGATCAGGGCGGCGAGCGCGAGATTGCGCATGGTCAGCGCTTGCCGGTCCATCAGCACCGCGGCAAGCATGATCAAGGTCATGAACAAGGCGCGTTCGGTGCCGACGCGGGACCCTGTCGCGATGTCGTAGAAGATCGCCCCCGCCATGGCGAGGCCGGCCGCCCATTTCTTGATCGGATAGCGCAAGGCGAGCGAGCCGCTCAAGGCCAGAAGCCGGCGGAAGCCGACGAAGAAAATCGCCGCGACGAGCGTCATCTGGACGCCGGAGATCGTGATGATATGGAAGATTCCGGCCTCGCGGATCACGTCCTTTGCCGGCTCGGAGAGGAAATCGCGCTTGCCGGTCACCATGGCCGCGGCGATCGCGCCAGCATCGCCGCCGACGATCGCATCGATGCGGCGCGCCAAGGCGTTGCGGCCGCGGTCGATCGCCATCATCGCCGCGAAGATCGGGCCGGGCGGCGCGGGCGGGGCGACGACTCGATCCGGCCGAGCGCATTGCCGACGGCGCCGAGGCGGGCGAACCAGGCGTCTTTCGCGAAATCATAGCCGCCGGGGAGGCTCGCCCGCGCCGGCGGCAGAAGCCGCGCCTTGAGACGCACATAGGCGCCGGCCTCGAAAGGCGGCGTTCGGCGCATCGAAAGCCGGACGCGATAGGGCGTTTCCTCTGGCGCAAGCCCGGCGGCGGACTCGACCCGAAGTATGAAACGGGCCCCGGCGCGGCGAAAATCCATCTGCTCGATGAACCCTTCGACCGTCGCGATCCGAACGCGGTCGAGAACCGGCGCGGCGACTCGCGCGGTCCGCCAAGCCGCCGAAAGCTCGCCGGCAAACAAGGCGCAGAGCCCACAAAAGACCATAAAAGCGATCCGCCACTCGCGCGCGAGCCAGGCGAGACCGCCAAACAACAGGGTTGCCAGCGCGATCAGCCAAAGCGAAGGTTCGCGGTCGGCGCAGAAATAGGCGATCACGCCTGCGCCGGCGGCGACCGGCAGCCAAAGAAAAGGGCGGCGGAGCGCGACCTCCGTCTCAAAAGCCTCCGCCATATGCTCGAGCAGCCGGGCGATTTTTGCGCGAAGCGGCGCGGCGAAGCCGCCAGCCCCCGCCAGGCCGCCTTTCGCGATCGCTGTTCCGGCCGTTTCCGCCATCCGCAAACCCATAGCGAACTCGCTGCAGCGTCCTACATAGACGCCACATGAACAAAGCCTGTCGCCGAGATCCCTTTTCTTTCGGCATTTCCATGTTACACGACCCGACGCGGCGCGTAAGGCCGAGGAGCCGACCCGCCGATGATTTTCTCAAAGCTTTCAACCGTGCAGGAATTCCTTTCATGACCGATGTGGTCACGCGCTTCGCCCCGTCGCCAACGGGCTTTCTCCATATCGGCGGGGCCCGCACGGCGCTGTTCAACTGGCTCTACGCCCGTCATGCAGGCGGCCGCATGCTGCTGCGCATCGAGGACACGGATCGCGAACGCTCGACCGACGCGGCGATCACAGCCATACTCGACGGGCTTACATGGCTCGGCCTCGATTGGGACGGCGAGGCGATCCATCAATTCCGCCGCGCCGGGCGCCATCGCGAAATCGCCGAAAGCCTGCTTGCGTCCGGCGATGCGTATTATTGCTACGCGACGCCGCAGGAACTCGAAGAGATGCGGGAAAAGGCCCGCGCCGAGGGGCGTCCGCCGCGCTATGACGGGCGCTGGCGCGAGCGGCCGGCTTCCGAAGCGCCCGCAGGCGTCAAGCCGGTCATCCGCCTGAAGGCGCCGCAGGACGGCGAGACCGTCCTCGACGACAAGGTCCAAGGGCGGGTGAGCTTCGCCAACAAGGATCTCGACGATTTCATCCTGCTTCGCTCGGACGGCACGCCAACCTTCATGCTCGCCGTGGTCGTCGACGACCACGACATGGGGGTCACCCAGATCATCCGCGGCGACGATCATCTCACCAATGCGGCGCGGCAAATGCAGATCTACCAGGCGCTCGGCTGGACCGTTCCGGGCATGGCGCATATTCCGCTCATTCATGGCGCGGACGGCGCCAAATTGTCGAAGCGCCATGGCGCGCTCGGGGTCGACGCCTATCGCGCCATGGGCTATCTGCCCGAGGCCCTGCGCAATTATCTGGTGCGGCTCGGCTGGAGCCATGGCGACAAGGAGTTTTTTTCGACGCAGGAGATGATCGAGGCTTTCGATCTCGCCCATGTCGGCCGTTCGGCGGCCCGCTTCGACTTCGTCAAGCTCGAAAGCATGAACGGCCATTATATACGAGCAGGCCGGGACGCCGATCTCGTCAAGGCGATCGAGGAGACCTCGCCCTATCTGCCGCATGGGGCGGAAGGGCCGCCCGCGTTTGACGACGAGATGCGCGCGAAGCTTCTCGCCGCCATGCCGGGCCTGAAGGAGCGCGCCAAGACATTGGTCGAGCTCTTGGACGGCGCGGCCTTCCTGTTCGCGAAGAGGCCGCTTGCCTTGGACGCCAAAGCGGCGGCCATTCTCGACGCCGGCGGCCGGGCGCATATCGCCAGCCTGCTGCCGCGTTTCGCGTCTCTCTCCACTTGGTCCGCGGCCAGCGCAGAAGGCGCGGTGCGCGACTATGTCGAGGAGACCAAGGTCAAACTCGGCCAGGTCGCGCAGCCTTTGCGCGCCGCGCTGACCGGCCGCTCGACCTCGCCCGGCATTTTCGACGTGCTGGAAGTGCTGGGACGGGAGGAAAGCCTCGGTCGTCTGGCGGACCAGGGCTGATGAAAACAGGGCTTCCAGATGCGGCGGACGCAAAACGGCTCGGCGACGCCCGTTGGAAACGCGTTCGCGGACGCCCGCTTGAATGGGGGCGGCGCATAATATAGTAGTTTTGCGCCGCATCATTCGACGCAGCGACGCAAATCTCCTCGATCCACCCTCCGCCTACCTCAAGCTTGGCGATTTCGGCTCGAACACATGAATTTTTTAGAGAAGGCAGCCTCCATGAGCGCGACGACCGGCTCCTTTAGCCTCGGCGATACTACGGTCAGCATGCCGGTCAAGACCGGCACGATCGGCCCTTCGGTCGTCGATATCAGCAAGCTCTACGCCCAGACCGGGATGTTCACCTACGACCCCGGCTTCACATCGACGGCGAGCTGCGAGTCCGAGATCACCTATATCGACGGCGACGAAGGCGTCTTGCTTTATCGCGGCTATCCGATCGAGCAGCTCGCCGAGCAAGGCGATTTCCTCGAGACCTGCTATCTCCTGCTCTATGGCGAATTGCCGACGCCGATCCAAAGGAGGGACTTCAACTACCGGATCACCCGGCACACGATGGTTCACGAGCAGATGGCCCGGTTCTTCCAAGGCTTCCGCCGCGACGCGCATCCCATGGCGGTGATGGTTGCGAGCGTCGGCGCGCTCTCCGCCTTCTACCACGATTCGACCGATATTTCGGATCAAAGGCAGCGCATGGTCGCCTCGATGCGGCTTATCGCCAAGATCCCGACGCTCGCCGCAATGGCTTATAAATATTCAATCGGGCAGCCCTTCGTCTATCCGAAGAACGAGCTCGACTACACGTCGAACTTCCTGCGCATGTGCTATGCGGTGCCCTGCGAGGAATATAAGATCAATCCGATTTTCGCGCGCGCGCTTGATCGCATCTTCATCCTTCACGCCGACCACGAGCAGAACGCCTCGACTTCGACGGTCCGCCTCGCCGGGTCGTCGGGAGCAAATCCTTTCGCCTGCATCGCGGCGGGCGTCGCTTGCCTCTGGGGGCCGGCGCATGGCGGCGCCAATGAAGCCGCCCTCAAGATGCTGACGGAAATCGGCACGGTCGAAAACATCCCCAAATATGTCGCCCGCGCCAAGGACAAGAATGATCCGTTCCGCCTGATGGGCTTCGGCCACCGCGTCTATAAGAATTACGATCCGCGCGCCAAGATCATGCAGCAGACCTGCCATGAGGTCTTGAACGAGCTTGGAATGAAGGACGATCCCTTGCTCCAAGTTGCGATCGAGCTCGAAAGAATAGCCCTCAGCGACGAATATTTCATCGAGAAGAAGCTTTACCCGAACATTGACTTTTATTCGGGCATTACGCTGAAGGCGATGGGCTTCCCGATCTCCATGTTCACCGTGCTTTTCGCCGTCGCGCGCACCTCCGGCTGGATCGCGCAATGGAAGGAAATGATCGAGGATCCGGGACAAAAGATCGGCCGGCCGCGCCAGCTCTATATCGGCGCCGCCAGGCGCGACTACGTGCCGCTGGACAAGCGCTGAAAAAGAGCGACATCTCGGCCATCCGCTCGCCAGGCGCGGCTTGCCGGCCTATTTAGGCCGGCAAGCGCGCATCCAAGGCGGATGGACTTGATCTGGCCGATAGGGATTTGCGCCAGATCTAAAGAGATGGAGCATATCGACATGCTCTACCGCTAGGGGGAGCCGATTTTTTCGCGATTGCGGATCGGCTCCAAGGGCAACTCATGTCTCTCGCGACCCCGGATACGAACGCGGATATTCTCGTCGCCGGCGCCGGCGCCGCAGGTCTTTCAGCCGCCCTTGCTCTTGTCCAAGCGGGGTTTTCAGTGGTCTGCGTCGGCTGCGTCGACTCCCGCGCCAATGGCAGGACAGTCGCGCTTTTCGAAGCGTCGCTGCGCTTCTACAAGTCGCTTGGCCTCTGGCGGAATTTTCGCGGCAGGACGGCTCCGCTCGAGAAGATCACAATGATCGACGCGACCGAGGCGCGTCTTCCAGTTCCTTCGGTGACCTTCGCGGCGAGCGAGATCGGCCTCGCCGCCTTCGGCGAGAATATCGAGAACAACGTCCTCGTCGAAGGCCTCGCGGAGATTGCGGCGCAGACGCCAGGCCTCGTCCTGCATGAAGGGATGCTGAGCGACATAAGCTTCGACGCCGACGCCGTCCGCGCCACATTGGCCGACGGCCATCGCGTGGAGGCGAAGCTGGTTGTCGCCGCCGACGGACGCGGATCGCTCGCGCGGACCAAAGCCGGAATCAGCGCGCGCAGCTGGACCTATCCGCAGGTCGCCCTCACCGCGCTTCTGACGCATGAAAAGCCGCATCGTCACGTCTCGACAGAGTTTCATACGCGATCGGGTCCCTGCACGCTCGTGCCCCTCAGGGCGCTCGAAGGCAGGCCCAACCGGTCGAGCCTGGTCTGGCTGATGTCGGCCGAGGACGCGGACCACAGGCGCGCGCTCAGCCCCGCCGCGCTCGCGCGCGAGATCGAGCGGCAGGTCGACTCATGCGTCGGCAAGATCGAGGTCGAAGGGACCTGCGGCTATTTTCCGATGGCCGGGATGAGCGTCGCCCGCCTCTTCCGCCCCCGCATCGCGCTGATCGGCGAAGCCGCCCATGTCTTTCCGCCGCTGGCCGCGCAAGGGCTGAATCTCAGCTTGCGAGACAGCGCCGCCCTTGTCGAAGCCTTGGAGGACGCGCGGGGTCTCGGACAAGACATAGGAAGCGCGCAGACGCTCGCGGCCTATGCGAAGGCCCGCCGCGGCGATATTTCCTTGCGAACGAATGGAATCGACATCCTCAATCGTTCGCTGCTTTCCGATCTTTTTCCGGTCGATTTTTTGCGCGGCGCGGGTCTTTTTGCCTTTTCGATGATCGGGCCCTTGCGGCGCGCCTTGATGCGCGAGGGCGTTCTGACGCATGGAACGCTGCCGCGGCTCATGCAGGCGCGCGCCCACCGTTCATACGCGCGGCATAACTGAACGATTCGCGCGCTACTCCGCCATCGACGCCGCATCATCGCGCAAGCGCGTGGATTGGTCGGCAAGCGAGCGCCAGAAGCTTGCCGGCAAACGAGCCAGCCATTTCTCCTTAGAAAAAAATGCGGCGACATGCGCGCGCGCGGCGAGCCCTATTCGCTTGCGCTCAAATGGATCATCCAGGAGCCGCCGCAGCGCTTTGGCCGCTTGGTCGATGTCCGGTTCGGCCCATAGCGCCTCGTAGCGGTCGTAGACATGCTGCGGATCGACTACGGCCGTAAATGCGACGTCGACCAGGACGCTGCACTCCGAGGTCATGAAATCGAGATTGCCGGACCAACCGGTGGCGATGACCGGCTTCGCCGCCGCCATCGCCTCGGCCAATAGAAGGCCGAAACCTTCGGAGCGATGCAGCGACAGCACAATATCGGCGCGCGCCATGAGATCCCTCATCTGCTCGACGCTGAGCGTCTCATACATCAGATGCGCGTTAGTCAGGCCCGATATTGCGCGCTGAATGAGCGCCGCCGATTCGGGCCAGACAAGGCTGTTGTTGATTTTGATGACGAGGACGGCGTTCGGATCATCCGCCGCCGCGCGCCGGAACGCTTCGATCGCCGCCTCAGGATTTTTGCGGGCGTGGACTGACCGCACATCATAGGTAAAGAAGACGATCGTGCGGTCCTTGAAGCCGGGCAAAGGATCGCTACAAGGCGCCAGCGGCGTCGACTCGACGTCGATGAAATGCGGCGCGACATGAATGGGCTTGCCTGGAAGGGCGCGGCGGAGCGCGGCGGCCACGAATTGGCTTGGGACCCAGATCTCATCCACTTGGACCGCGGCGCGGATCCATTGAGGCGGGATGACATCGAGCTCCCAAGCCCAGTAGCCGACAATTTTCCGACTCGAGAACCGCCGGCCGAGCGCCGCGGCGAGCAGATGAAAATCATGCGGGTTGACATGGGCCACGACAATGCCGCCGGCGCCGGCGTCAGGCGGCCACAACGGCCCGGCGTCGAAATCTTCGAGCAGAGCGAACAATCGGCTCGCATTGGCGGCGAGCGGCCGCAAGCCGATGTGCTGAAACAGGCTCAGCATCTGGCGCGCGCCCTGGCCCAATCCGGACGCCGTTCCCATCAGTCCGCAAACGACCACATCGCCGGGCTCGAGCGGACGCCCCGGATCGACCGGACGACGGAGAAAGCGCTCCGCCAAGGCGCGCTCCCTCTCCTGCATCCAGAGCGGCTGCGCGTCCAGGGCGCGGCAGACGAGTTTGCTGAGCACCGGCGATTCTTATGTCGTTCGCAGCAGGCGAATGCGAAGGGAGCTGGTTCGCCGCCATCGAAGAAAGTCTAACGCGGACGACATTAGAGCAGATCCCGCGAAGGCGGAAGCAAACGCGATCCGTTTAATCGCATCTTCAGCCAGGTTTCCTCGATGATGTCGCGAGACGCTCCAACATCCATTGCGTCGCCGGGCCGATCGATCGATCGGCGCGATGGGCGGCGCACATGGGGAGCGAGGCAGCGCGGCCGTCATCCCATTCCTTCGGAAGGAGCCGCACGAGCCGGCCGGCGGCGAGATCTTCTTCGACCATATGGGCCGGCATGCTGCCATAGCCGAGCCCTTCTCTCAGCAGGGCGTGCTTGGCGCCGAGATCGCCAAGCCGCCAAGTCTGCGTCGCGTAGACGCCGTAATCCTTGTCGCCCGTGAAGCCGGAAGGGTCGGTCAGGACGAGCTGGATGTGATCGCGGAGGATCTCCGAGGGCGCCAACCCATCGAGCTTGGCCAAGGGATGTTCCGGGGCAGCAACCATCACCAGCTCGACATCGAGCAGAGGGACCCGCTTCAACGCAATCGTATCGCTGGCGAAAGCGCAAAGGACGCCAAGCGCGCAGAGATCCCCCTGGACGAGGCGGGCCGCCCCGCCGAGGCTCTCAACATAGATGCGCGTCTGAACGGTCGGATAACGCTCCTGGAACGCTTTCAAAGCCCCAACCAGCGCATCCATTGGGAACATCGAATCAATGACGAGCGATAGCTCGGGCTCCAATCCGCCTGCGATGCCGCGGGCTTGGTTCTGAAATAGTCCGACCTCTTCGCCGATCCGCCGCGCTCGCGGCAGCAAACTGCGCCCGGCCTCGGTGAGAACAGGCCGGTAGTCGGAGCGATCGAACAGCGCCGCGCCGATCTGATCCTCGAGCTTGCGGATCGAATAGGTGACGGCGGATTGCGCCCGGCTCAATGACCGGGCGGCGGCGGAAAAGCTGCCCTGCTCCACGACCGCCAGAAAGACCCGAATGTGATCGAAGGAAAGGCCGTCCATGAACTCCATCTATAAATTCGATGATTAATGGCGAGCTTTTCTCAGTTTTTTTGGGGCTTGAGAAGAGGCAGATTAGTCAAACCCGGTTCGAGGCGGATCGTCAGACGAGGATTTCGCCTCGTGAAGCGCGCCCCAGGCGCTCGTGCGTAGCCGGCTTCGAGGCGAACGCCCTTTTGGATTTGTCCCTAACGAAGAGATCATCCATGCCCAAGAAAACCCTTGTCGTACTCGCCCACCCCGACATCGCCCGATCGCGCGTCAACAAGCGCTGGGCCGAAGAGCTTCGCGCGCATGCCGATGCGATCACCGTCCACGACATCTATGAAGCCTATCCGGATCGAAAGATCGATGTCGCGGCCGAACAGAAACTTGTCGAGGCGCATGACCGCATCATTTTTCAATTCCCAATATTCTGGTTTTCGACTCCAGCTTTCCTGAAGCAGTGGATCGACGAGGTTCTGACTTATGGATGGGCCTTTGGTCCCGGCGGCGACAAGCTGAAGGACAAGGAGATCGGACTCGCTTTTTCGACTGGTGGAAAGGCCGAGGCCTATCAGGCCGGTGGGCAAAACCGCTTCGCCATGAGCGAGCTGACCAAATGGCTCGAGGCGACGGCGATCTATGTCGGGGCCAAATTCCTGCCGAGCGTAGCGCTGCACGGCGCGCTTTACGACCTCACCGACGAGGATCTCGCAGCAAGCGCCAAAGCCTATGCCGCGAGGCTGCTCGAAGGAAGTTGATTGCGCTTCCGCGGCCGCCGCGGCCTTCTCCCCTGCGCCTGTTGCAAGGCTGTTTTCATTCCAGCGAAGGGATTTCTCATCATGGCTCTAGCGCGCATCGCCGCCGCTTGGTCGCCCCGCCTCCTCAGCGTCTTGCGGATCGTCTCGGCTCTTTTGCTTCTCCAGCATGCGACAGCGAAATTCTTCGGCTTTCCCCATGTGGCCGCTTTCGATGACCTCAAGCTGCTGTCGCTGCTAGGCTTCGCCGGCGCTCTGGAGCTCGTCGGCGGCATTCTGCTTCTGCTTGGCGCGTTCACCCGGCCGGTGGCCTTCATTCTGTCCGGCGAGATGGCCGTCGCCTATTTCATCGCCCACGCCAGCAAAAGCTTCTTCCCCGCCCTCAACCAGGGCGAGCCCGCCGTGCTCTTCTGTTTTATTTTCCTCTATCTCGCGGCGGCCGGAGGCGGCCCTTGGAGCCTGACCGACCGTCGCACATCCACGCGATGAGACTTAGGCCCCGGTCGAGTCCCGGTGAAAATGACCGGGACTCTAAATCCGTTCGGCCTCAGTTTTTACGCGGCGTCGAAGCTTCCGCTATGCTCACGGATGATGCGGCCGGCTTCGCCGACGGACCGGAGAAATGAGCGCTGTCGAGTTCGCTCGCGACGGCTTTAAAGGCCGATAGGAAACCAGCGGTCGGCAGGCCGGACAAAGCGTCGGGGATGATGCGCGCCGCTTGGCGCAAGCCGGTGAGCGCTTGGCCGAGGACGGATGGCGTCGGCGCGCTTGCGGTGGCGACGTCGCCCGTAAGGCTCGGGAAATTGGAATGGTCGAGCCGGGCCGGCACGATCGTCGTCCCTTGCGAGTCGCCCGCATCCTTGCCCGGCGCAGCGCGGAGCCTCGGAGCCTGCGGCCCCCCGTCGGCATAGGCGAGAACTTCGGAGGGCACGCCGGCTCGATCCTTTGGTCCCTGAGTGATCACGACCGGAAGGCTCGCGGCGCGCGCGAGCTGCGGATTTCCCGCGGCGGCGACGCTCGGGCCGCTGATCGCATCGCTCTTTGCCCCTACCGGCTTGGCATTTACGTCGACGCGATCGCGCGTCGCCAAAGCCGCCACGCGCGTGAGGCTCTCGGGCCGCGCGGGCGGCGTCGGCACGTCCGCGACGGCGACTAGGTTCAAGCGGACGCGACGGCGGCATGGGCCGCCAAGCCCAATCTCTTCTCGCCCTTGTCTGTGGATATGCTGCCGGTGGCCGCGTCGCGATCGTCGATCTCGCCGCGCTTGTCGCGAAGGCTCGGCGCTCTCGAGGCTTGCCACGACGGTCTTACCCGCGCCTGCTGCGGCTTGCTCCGGCTCGCTCGCGGCCGCTGCCGCTGCCGCCGCGACAGATTGCTGGGCCGGACCCGAGCGCCCATCACGGCGATCGGAAGCGGCGGTCCTTGTCGTCGCCGCGACCGCGCGGCGGCTATCGTCTTCACTGATCTGGGCCTCGGCCCCGATCGTCCCGCGCCGCCCCGGCGAGCGAAGCAACCCGCGTGCGGTCACGACGCGAGCCTGCGCCACGAACGACTTCGGCGTCTTCCTCTTGGTCGCGATCGTGGTTGCCGAACAGCCAAGCGAAGAAGTTTCCGCCGCTCGGAGCCGGCGCATCGCTTGTGACGCCGCCGCGCGCGGCGATTTCGGCGCGGGCCTCTTCATAGCGCGGCAACGCTCTGCCATTCGAGGCGAGATGGACGGTTTTTCCATCAGGGAAAACCCGCGCGAGCTGTTCATAGCTCATGCGCGGCCAGTACCTTACGCTGCCTACGTCGAGATGAACAAAGTTCGATGCGCCGTAATAGCCGACGCCGCCTCTTTGCAGGCGCAGGCCGACTTCGCGAATTTTCTCCATCGACATGCCGGGCATCGTCGTATCCATCGCCTTGCCGAGGATATGTTGCGAATGTTCGGCGACTGCGCGGGAGCGCCGGCGCAACATGGCGTTGGTCTCGGGAGAGCGATAAGCGGAGACGATGACGATCGGCTCATTCGCGCCGGCGGTGCGATAGACCTCCCAGACGACGTCGAAAAGACGCGGGTCCATCTTGGCCCGATCGTTGTTGCGCCAATCGCGCAGGAACCAATTGAGCTTCTCGAGAACCGCCGGATCATAGGACCCATTGACGCGGAAGGTCGCGTCGATCGATTCGCCGGTATGTGAATGATAGAGGCTCAACGTGCGCGTATCGCCATTGGCGATCGCGGTCTCCGTCGAGGAGGGAAGCAACATGCTGAGCAGAAAGGCGCCGGCGTAAGTCGCAGCGGCGAAAAGACCATGCTCTTTGAAAGCCGCGCTGGCGCCCGATTGTCGCAAATCAAAACTCGCTGTTGTCGGTTTCGCCGCGCTCGTCGCGGATCGGTTAACGGCGAAAGCCGCATTTGTAACAAGAGTGCTCTTAAATCTCGACCGGTTAATGTCCCGTAACATGATGGTTCATGCCCCTCGCACGAGATCGCCGCCGAGCCGACAGGTTTGCGACTTGCCAAGCTAAGTCGCTGAATGTGGCGAGCATATGTCGGCGCGCCCTACAGGTTTCGCGAAAGCCTTTCCGTTTGCATTTCGACGCCCTCTTCGGAATTGTGCGAAAGGCCTTCTTGCGGTCGAATGTATTAACGGAAGAAGGCGCAGACTGCGGCGAGATTTCGGCGACGGACACTGTCGCCGACGCGATGCTGCGACGAATCGGTTTTCGATTCGCTGAACGAATTTCTTAATCATGTTTGGCTTCATTCGAATCAAGCTCAACAAGGCCATGACTGATTCAACTTGAAGCAGTCGTGGACCTGTTCATCGAGTCGGCCGCGCCTAATTCAAAAGGACGCGGCTCTTATTCGAAACGCCGCCTCAATGCGCCCGTTCTTTGAGCGACTCGAAAAGCTAATAGGGCGCCGGTGGGAGGTTCTTGTCAGGCGGCGAGGTCCGCGACGACGGCGTCGAGCAGAGGAAAGCCTTCCGCGCTCACTCTTATTCGACCATCCGGCGCGTGTTCGACCATGCCCTCGGCGATCAACGAGGCGACGCGGCTTGGATCGAGGCAACGGCCGGACATGGCCTGGAACCTGGTCGGCTCGATTCCTTCGGCGAGGCGCAGCCCCATCAAGAGAAATTCGTCGGCCTGCTCGTCCTTGGTCAAATCCTCGTCCTCGACGAGCGCATGCCCATCTGTCTCGACCACCGTCAACCACATTTCGGGATGACGCTCCGTGGCCTGGGCGCGGCGGCCCTTCGGCGTCAGGATACGGCCATGCGCGCCGGGACCGACGCCGACATATTCGCCATAACGCCAATAGATCAGATTATGCCGGCTTTCCGCGCCGGGCCTTGCATGATTGGAGATTTCATAGGCGGGAAGCCCCGCCCGCGACATCTCCTCCTGCGTTGCGTCCCATAGCTCGCGTGCGCGATCGGCGTCTGGGATCGCGAGCTTGCCGCTGTCGCGCAACCGCTCGAACATCGTGTCGGGTTCGATCGTAAGCTGATAGAGCGAGAGATGATCTTTCGCGCGCGAGATCGCGGCTTGCAATTCGCGCCGCCAATCCTTCGCCGTTTGGCCCGGCCGCGCATAGATCAGATCGAAGGAGTAGCGCTCGAAAACCGAGGCGGCGAGCCCCACCGCCGCCATGGCTTCCGCCGCGCTATGAGCCCGCCCGAGCGCTTTCAGATCGGCGTCGTTCAGCGCCTGCACGCCGAGCGAGACGCGATTGACGCCGGCCGCGCGAAGGCCGCGAAAACGGTTGGCCTCGACGCTGGTCGGATTGGCTTCGAGCGTGATCTCCGCATGCGGCGCGATGGGCCAATGTCCCGCGATCGCATCAAGGATGGACGCGACCGTTTTTTCCCGCATCAAGGAAGGCGTGCCGCCGCCGAAAAAGACCGAGGACACCGTGCGGCCCTTGGTGAGGCCGGCGCGATGAGCAAGCTCCGCCTTATAGGCCGCGAGATAGCGCTCTTCATCGATGGGACTGGCGCGGACGTGGCTGTTGAAATCGCAATAGGGACATTTTGAAAGGCAGAACGGCCAATGCACATAGATCCCGAAACCCGGATCGGCGGCGATATGAGTTCGACTAGCCATCGTCATCTTATGTCACGCCATTTTAAAACCGTGGCCCCGAAAAACATCGCCTAGCCTGAGACCTCAAATGGTCGGAGCCGGCTAATCTTGCAAGACTCGTCGAACCTCCCTGCAGGCCTCGATCAGGCTTGTGTTCAGATCAAAGCGAATGCGAGAGCGTCCGTCCACATAAATCGGCATGGTCAAAGTCGCGCCATATTTAAAGGCACAGTCGGAATAGGCGTCTCAGGTTCATGCAGGACTTGGGTTCATTAACTTGGCGCTTTTGCTCGAAAGGCAGATTCGACTGGATTGCTTAAGAATGCGTTCACTACGAATCGATACCGTCCGAACGCCGCCGAGTTGCGTTGGTTAAAGTTGAGAGTAGGTGAAGATTGGGTTATCTCGCTCCGCCTCCGATGCCAGCGGCTGTCGTTGTCATGAAGGACGTCGGCGGCCTCGTCACGGATTATCAGGCTCAAACCGAAATCTATCGGCTTTCGGATCGGGAAGTCAGGCTGCATGAGTGCCGCTCGGCCTGCACCATGGCGCTGAGCCTGCCCAATGTCTGCGTCTATCCTGACAGCATCCTCAAATTCCATCAGGCCTATGATGTCCGCAACCACCAGACCGACCTGAATGTTTCGCAGCAGCTCTTCGATTCTTATCCCGCCGCTGTGCGGGCGCGGCTCGGAGGCTTGACGCGCGAGTACAAGGTTTTGCGCGGAAACGAATTGATCGAGCTCGGCGTTCGGAATTGCAATGAGGAGCGGACCATGGTCGCCGCGACCACGCCACGCAAAACGCCTCCGATGCGCAGCCACGCCGAGCCGCAGCCCGCCGAGCAAGGATCCTTTTTTGCGGGTCTGATGGACAAGATGCGGTCGGCCTTCGGCACGGGAGAGCGAACCTTTCCGCCTGGCGACAGGACCGTCATGGCGCGGGCAAATGCGCCGAAATCCATGTCGTCCGAGTCTCTGCTGCCGGAGCCGCCATTGCCGCCAGCGCGCCCGACAGAGATCGCGTCAATGCTCGGCGCGCCGACGGAGCATGACGCGATCGAAGCCGCCGCGCCGGCGGACATTCAAACGACCGATGCGCAAACGACCGATGCGCAAACGGCCGATGCGCCCTTGCCGCCGGCCCGCCCAACACGTCTGACATATTCTTACACGTATCGACTCGCCTCGATCGCCCTGCCGAAGATCATCACCGGGGCTCAGCGCATACTCCCGCCGGGGTTCAGGGCCTACGCGCCGCTAGAACGTTAAACGTCGCCGCGCGTGATCTACATTAAGCGGACCGGTCTCGCAATGAGGTCGGCGTCAGGCCCTGCCGCGCGCAGATAATCCGATAATTTGTCGGCCGATGCGCATATGTTCACGCGACGCGCGCTAAGATATGCGAGCCCGCGTCGCGTTTTGACGCGCGAGCCGGAGGGTCGCCGCCCTTGAATGACGCGTTTTTCGCGAGCGAAAGTCTCACGTTCGTCGCCGCCGCGATCGCGCTTCCGGTCGCCCTGGGTTTGCTTCTGTTGATCTTTCGCCTCGCCGTCAGGCGCAGGCTTCGGGTCCCTGCGAGCGGGGGAAAGGACTCGCCGCGCCTCGGCGTCGCCGATGCGTTCGACATCGACCAGCGGCGGCGGCTCGTCATTATTCGACGCGACAATGTCGAACATCTCATCATGATCGGGCGTTCGAGCGACCTCGCGATCGAATCCGACGCTATCGGCGCCGAGGCCCTCGACGGCGAGTTCCGCCATGACGCATCAGAAGCGTCGACAGAGGCGCAGCTAACCCCGGTCGACGCTTTTCGGCGCCGGTCCGCAGCATCACGTCGTAGCGCAAGAAAAAAATGGCTCGCATCGGCGCGAGCCAGACTCACGCTGGCGGTCGATTCGGATTTGCTCCCGCTGGCGCTGCTTTCCGGCGTCGCCGGAGCGGGCGCGGGAATCATATGCGCGCTTTTCCGGCTGTCGCTAAGGCAGGCCGCTCATCTGCGCGCAGCTATGCCGCTGTGGTGGCGCGATGAGCCTGTCGTCGGGCTTTTCCTCATGATCGTGGGCGCGGCGGCGGCGGCGGCCATCGCCGTGTGGCTCGTGCGCCGTTTCATGGAATATGCAGCGGGCAGCGGCATTCCGCATATCGAGGCGGTCATCAGCGGCGATCTGCCGCCGCCTTCGTTGATGCTCCTGCCGGTCAAATTCCTCGGCGGCCTGCTGGCGATAGGCGCGGGCCTCGCGCTCGGCCGCGAGGGGCCTTCAGTGCAGATGGGCGCGACCCTGGCGCATGCCCTTGGAAAGACGTTTGGCCGGAATACGGATGACTGCGCGCGCTGCTGGCGGCGGGCGCAGGCGCAGGTCTCGCCGCCGCGTTCAATGCGCCGCTCTCGGGATCGGCCTTCGTGCTGGAGGAGCTGATCCGGCGATTCGATCTGCGCAACGCCGTCGCAGCGCTCGGGGCGGCCGGCAGCGCAATCGTGGCGGCTCAGCTCCTCACGGGGCCGGAGCCGGCTTTCGCCCTCGCAGCCCTCCCATTTCCCGATCCTAGCGACAATCTTCTGTGCTTCGCTTTGGGCGTTGTCGCGGGATTTCTAGGCGTCGTCTACAATCGCGTGCTTCTCGGCGCGCTTGCAATCTCGGACCGTCTGGCGCGCGTTCCGGCGGAATTACGCGGGGCATTGCTCGGCGCCGCGATCGGCGCCCTGGCGTGGTTCGCGCCCAGCCTCGCCGGCGACGGCGAGGCCCTCATCCAGCAAACGCTCGACGGCGCCTATGGGCTCGGCGTAATCCCGCTCCTTTACCTGCTTCGCCTGGTCCTCGGCGCAGCCTCTTATTCCTCCGGCGCTCCAGGCGGCATATTCGCGCCGCTCCTCGTCTTGGGGGCGCAGATGGGCTTCTTCTTTGGCGGGCTATGGCATCCGGCCGCGGCCGATCCCATAGCCCACGCTATATCGTTTGCGGTGGTCGGAATGGCGGCCTTCTTCACCGCCGTCGTGCGGGCGCCGCTCACCGGCATCATCCTCGTCACCGAGATGACAGAAAGCTCGACGCTGCTTCTGCCGATGCTGGCGGCCTGTTTCTCGGCGATGGCGGTCGCGACAATGCTCGGCGAGCCGCCAATCTATGATTCGCTCAAGGAGCGGACGCTGGCGTTTTCAGAAACGAGACCAGGCTGATCACAGGTTCTGCGGCGCTATTCAAAAAAGCGGCGTCAGAGAATGTCATTGGCTGCGATGCAATCGACGCCGAGCGCGCGCAGGCTCTCGCGCGCCGCCGCCGCCGAGCCGCTGAGATCGAGGCTGCGGCAGGCGTCCTCGACCACTGCCGCGGAAAAACCCAGACGCCTTGCGTCTTCGGCCGTCCAGCGGACGCAATAGTCTAACGCGAGCCCCGCCAACACGACGCGGATGAATCCGCGCTCGCGCAAATAGCCGGCGAGGCCTGTCGGGGTCTTGCGATCATTCTCGAAGAAGGCGGAATAGGAGTCTATTTCGCGGTGATGGCCCTTGCGCAATACAAGCTCGGCATGGGGGACCTTCAACGCCTTGTGAAAGTCCGCGCCCCACGTCGCTTGAACGCAATGGTCTGGCCAGAGCACTTGCGGACCATAGGGCATGTCGATCGTCTCGTAGGCCTGTCGCCCCGGATGGGTCGAGGCGAAAGAGGCGTGAGCCTGCGGATGCCAGTCCTGGGTCAGGACGACATGGGGGAAGGCGCGCGCGATCCGGTTGATCAATGGCGCGACCTCGTCGCCGCCCGGAACGGGAAGCGCGCCGCCCGGACAAAAATCATTCTGCACGTCTACGACAATAAAGATGTCTGTTTCCGCTATGGCGATTCGAGGGCTCACGCCGGTTTCTCCGCAAGGCCCAGTCGGCGCTCCACCTCTTTGGCGAGGCGGCGCAGCGGTTCGGCTACTTCGACCGGATAGGCCGCGCCGGATTCGAGTCTTCGCAAGGGTTCGGGCAAGCGTTCGAGATCTTCGCGGGCGCGCGCCCTGATCTCATCGAGCGTCGGCGACGGTTTGAGCCGGCGTCCGGCACGCATCGCTGGAACGAGCAAAGGCTTGCCCGACTGTGCGTCGCTTTCGAGCGACAACACGTCGCCAACCATCCGACCGTCGGCGTCAAAGCTGCGCCAGACCTGCTTGCGACCTGGCCAAGTCGCCTTGCCGGGGGAGGCTTTAAGTCGGGCCAGGCCCGCATATTCCTCGAGCTTGTACACGCAGTCGAGCGCAGGGACGTCAGACGAGGTCGTGAGGCTCGTGCCGAGGCCATAGCCGTCAATTGGCGCGCCTTGCCGAGCGAAGGCATGAAGGTCATCCTCATCAAGGCCGCCGCTGGCGAAGATGATCGTCCCGGCGAGCCCGCCATCGTCGAGAATCCGCCGCACGCGGCGAGAGAGAGCGACAAGATCGCCGCTGTCCAGCCGAACCCCGGCAACATTGATTCCAGCCGCCTTCAGCTTCGGCGCGAGGGAGACGACCTTCCGGGCTGCGGCCTCCGCATCGTAGGTGTCGATGAGCAGGATCAATCCGTCAGGCCTCGCGCGGGCGAAGGCTTCGAAGGCGGCGGCTTCATCGTCGAAGGTTTCGATGAAGGAATGCGCCATGGTCCCATAGAGCGGAATGCCAAAGAGCGCTCCGGCGAGCACGGTCGCGGTGCCGGCGAATCCGGCGATATAGCTCGCGCGCGCGGCCATCAGCCCAGCCTCGGCGCCATGCGCGCGGCGAAAGCCGAAATCGACGAGGGACTTGCCGGGCGCGGCGAGCCGCATGCGCGCCGCCTTGGAGGCGACCAGCGTTTGATAATGCAGGATGTTGATCAGGCGGCTCTCGACGAGCTGCGCTTCGGCCAGGGGCGCTGTGACGCGCAGGATTGGCTCGTTGGCGAAGAATGCCTGCCCTTCCGGCATGGCCTCGACGTCGCCGGTAAAGCGCAACGCTTCGAGCTTGCGCAAAAAGGCCTCGCTGAAACGGCCGCTCGCTTCTAGCCAGTCCAGTTCCTCGCGCGAGAAGCGGAAGTCTTGCAGGAAGTCGAGCGCCTGCTCCAGCCCGGCGGCGATCAGGAACCCGCGGCGCGCAGGAAGCCTGCGCACGAAAAACTCGAACACGGCTTCCGCGGTCTCGCCCTGCTCCAGATAGGCCTGCAGCATGTTGAGCTGGTAAAGATCCGTGAGCAAAGCGCTCTTTGTGAGATCCATAAGTTGGCTTCCCCTGGGGCCGCGCGCGGCGTTCGCCCTCGCATTCAATTTCGGCCAAATAAATGGCTGACGCCCACGACGCCGATTCCCGCCCCTGACGTCAAGACCGATGGACCAAGCCTTTGGCGGCATGATATTAAAAAGCCAGGACGGTTCGCTTCGAGCTCAACGGTCGGCTCGCGCCGCTCCACAGCAGGTCAGGCCCATGCCGCTGGACTTTGTCATCCTTTACGGCTCCGTCAGGACCGAGCGCCAAGGCATCAGGGTCGCGCGCTTCATCGAGTCCGAGATTCGGGCCCGCGGCCATACGACCGCGCTGATCGACCCGATGGTTTACCGACTGCCTCTGCTTGACCGCATGTACAAGGAATATGCCGGCGACGCGCCGGCGCCTCTTGAGCAGCTCGCAAATTTCTATCGAAAGACAGACGGGTTCGTGATCGTCAGCGGCGAATACAACCATGGCATTCCGCCCGCGTTGAAGAATTTGCTCGATCACTTTCTGGAAGAATATTTCTGGCGTCCATCCGCCATCGTCAGCTATTCGGCCGGCAATTACGGCGGCGTCCGGGTGGCCATGCAGTTGCGGATGACCCTGAGCGAACTCGGCATGCCGAGCATCCCTTCGATCCTCTCTTTTGGCCGCGTCAGCAGCGCCTTTTCCGAAACCGGCGAGCCGCACGACCCCCCAGCGGCTGCCGCGCCAACCGGCCGCTTTCTCAATGAACTCGAATGGTATGCGCGGGCGTTTCAGGCGGAACGCGCCAAGGGGACGCCATATTAGGCCCTTGGGCGCTTCATCCGCGCCGCACGCCGCACGCGGATGGAAACAAATGATGACATCGGTTCTCATTTGGGCTACGGTTGCATTATGACGCACGCTTCTCGCCGCGCTTATTTTTGGTTTTATGGATATCCCTTGCCGGCGGCTGAGGCGGAGTGCGCATGATCTAAACGACATCGCAGAGAAGTCCCCAAAAAGCCGCCAGCCTACCGGGCGGCTTTTTTGCGCCGCGGGTATGGCGAATAGCCTGGAGCCGAACCCGTGTTGACCACCGACGACCTTCGCATCCGCGAAATCAAGGAACTCACGCCGCCCGTCGAAATCATCCGCGAATTCGCGCGCACCGAGACGGCGACCAAGACCGTCATCGGCGCCCGCAGCGCCCTGCGCCGCATCCTGCGCGGCGAGGACGACCGTTTGGCCGTCGTGATCGGACCTTGCTCGATTCACGATCCCCACGCCGCCCTCGATTACGCCGCGCGCCTCGCCGAAACGCGCAAGCGACTTGGCGGCGAGCTCGAGATCCTCATGCGCGTCTATTTCGAGAAACCGCGAACGACAGTCGGCTGGAAGGGCCTGATCAACGATCCGCGCCTCGACGGAAGCTTCGCGATCGACAAAGGCTTGCGCATCGCCCGCAGCCTGCTGCTCGACATCAACAACCTGGGCCTGCCGGCCGGCTGCGAATTCCTGGACATGATCACGCCGCAATATATCGCCGATCTCGTAAGCTGGGGCGCGATTGGCGCGCGAACCACCGAAAGCCAGGTGCATCGGGAGCTCGCCTCCGGCCTCTCCTGCCCGATCGGCTTCAAGAACGGCACCGACGGCAATGTGAGAATCGCCGTCGACGCGGTAAAGGCGGCGACCCAACCCCACCATTTCCTCGCGGTGACCAAGACCGGCCGCAGCGCGATCGCTTCAACGACGGGCAACGAGGATTGCCATATCATCCTGCGGGGCGGCAACGCGCCCAATCATGACGCCGCCAGCGTCGCGGCGGCTTGCGCCGAGGCGGTCCAATCAGGACTGGCGCCGCATCTGATGATCGATGCGAGCCACGCCAATAGCCGCAAGAAGCCGGAAAACCAGCCACAGGTGATCGAGGACATAGCCAGCCAGCTCGCCGCCGGAGAGCAACGGATCATCGGCGTCATGATCGAAAGTCATTTGCGCGCGGGCCGGCAGGACCTCGTCTCCGGCCAGCCGCTCGTCTATGGACAGAGCATCACCGACGGCTGCATCGATTGGGAAACCTCCGTCGAGCTGCTTGAGCGGCTGGCCCAGAGTATAAGGGAGAGGCGGCGGGCCAAGCGCCGCGTAGACGGGGAAGGCGAAAGTCTGTCGCACAGCGCCTCGGGCGGATAGCAGGGCAGTCGGTCTCCGTTTTCGCCGCGCCAACAAGAAGCGGATCGCGGTTACTAAGCGAGATCCGCCTTCAGGCGTTGGAAGAACGCCTCAAGCACGTCTCGCCGCAGGACATAGCTGGCGAATTTGCCTTCCCGGACGACCTCAACCAGCCCCGCCGTCTCGAGTTCCTTCATGTGGTGGGAGAGCGTCGCCGGATTGATGCCCATGCAGTCGCGCACCGCGCCGCAGGCCAGCGCGTCCCGGCGTTCGCCGAGACGCTTCAAGATTTCGTAGCGGCGCCGATCGCCCAAGGCCTTCGCGATCAGAAGAGCTTGTTCCTCCGTCAGCAATTTGCCAGTGGGCTCCGACATTTCCGCACCTTCGAGCATGACCGCTTCAAATTGAAACGATCATGCTCATTTCTCTATCGGCGGCGCGCCGCCATCACAAGAGCGTGATCGCTTTAACGCAAGCCGCCCGAAACCACCACCGTATCGCCTGTGACCCAGCGCGCTTCGTCCGACGCCAAGAACACAGCGACGGGCGCTATATCGTCCGGCTGCCCGGTCCGCCCGAGCGGCGTCAGCGCGATAAATTGCTTCTCGAAATCGCTGCCTACGACGCCCGCGGCATGCGTGCCCTCGGTTTCGACGACGCCGGGATTTATCGAATTGACCCGGATTTTCCTCGGCCCAAGCTCCTTCGCCAGCACGCGCGTCACCGCGTCGACCGCGCTTTTCGTAGCGGTATAGATGACCGAATTCGCCGGATTGAGTTCGGTGATCGCGGAGCCGATATTGATGACGCTGCCGCCCTCGTCGCCAAAGAGCTTCGCAGCCTCCTGAGTCGCCAGCAGCAGGCCTAGCACGTTGGTGTTGAAGTGCCGGTGAAATTCGTTTTCCGTGAGCCCATCGAGGGGCAAAAGATTATAGACGCCGGCATTGTTGACCAGAATGTCCAGCTTGCCGAACGCTTGCTTCGTCTCCGCGAAGATTTTCTTTACATCCGCCGCCTTGGCGACGTCGCCATGCACGGCGATCGCTTTGCCGCCCTTGGCTTTAATGTCCGCAACGACGCGCTCAGCGCCTTCCTTGCTCGAGGCGTAGTTGACGACAACCGCCGCGCCTTCCGCCGCAAGGCCTTTGGCGATTCCCGCGCCAATGCCCTTGGAAGCGCCTGTCACCACTGCTGTTTTGCCAGACAATCTGCTCATGATTTTCCATCCTTCGAGGTAAGCAATAGTTCGATATATTTACAACTATCGAACTATTGGCCAAGCGGAGGTAAGGCGTCCAGGCCCTTGTTTCAAGGGGGGCAGAGCGTCGGCTTGGCGGCTTCAGCGGACGCAGACGTAAGCGGGTGCGCTCAACCCAGCTCGGCTTCGCTTCCTCGCCGGCCGCCTATCGCGCAAGCAGAACCGTTTTGCACTCCGTGGGCAGTTGGGCCATCGTCAGCGGCCGCCTCGGCTTCCAGGGCCCGGGCGTTGGGTGCAGGATGGACTCAGAAAACCACCAGGCGAGCGAGGCGTCGCAGCCTTGGCCGGGCGGGACCGGGTCTTGATCCCGGCAGGCCTCCTCGCCCTGCGGACATGCGAGCCGGACATGGAAATGATAGTCATGCCCGTAATAGGGGCGCACTTTGTTGAGCCATGAACGATCGCCGGTCGCCTCCCGGCAGATCGCCTTCTTGATCGCGGCGTTGACGAAAATGCGCTGCACCTCCGGGTCCAGCGCCGCCGCCTTGACGACGGCGAGATGATCGGGGGTCCATCTCGTCGGATCGACGTCGAGCCGATCGCCGCGAACGACGTTCACCGCCGACATTTCCTCCCGCTCGAGCCGCGACAAATCGCGATTCGGCATGGGCGTCAGCCAAATATCGGCGTCAAGGCCGATCTGATGCGAGGCGTGCCCCGTCAGCATCGGGCCGCCGCGCGGCTGCGACATGTCGCCGACGAGAATTCCCGGCCAATTGCTGACGGTCGGAACCTTGCGCGCGAAACGTTCGAGAAAGGCGATCAGCGCCGGATGACCCCAGTTCCGATTGCGCGAGAGCCGCATCACCTCCCACGCCGGACCATTGACCGGGAGCGGCCGTCCGCCGGCGAGGCAGCCATGCGAATAAAAGCCGATCGTCCGCGCGGCCAAAGGCGCAGGCTCGGCTTTGCGTCCAAATAATTCTTTCGCAGGAGTCAAAGGATCTTCCGGATGCGCGAGCGGCGGCAAAGGCTTCGGCTCCAGCGTTCCTACGTCTTGCGCGAGCGCCCCTCCAGTCATCCCCGAAGAGACAAGCCCGAGCGCGGCCAGCAATGAAACAAAGCGCAATCGCATCGCTCTCCTCCATCTCCGCTCCTTCCGCGCAATTCATGCGCGGACGCTGAGACCAATAGAGAATAAGATAAAAAGTTAACGCATTTAGACTTCCATCGAAAACCCTGTTCCCGCCCCGCCCTCGCTCGAAAGCGCTCAGGCTGAAGCGCCCCTTAGATTAAGAGCAAATCGCTGGCGAGCGCTGGCGCAAAGCCTTGGAACGAAAAATGCTCGAATCCGCCCACCGCGATGAGCAGGAAGCGCCAACTGAAGCCGCCGCTTTCCTCAGTCCATGCGAATCCGGCGATGAAACTATGCGGGTCCAACCTCCGAGAGTCGAGACGTAATGTCTGAAGTGTTGCAGCGGAAGGAAAGGATAAATTCGGCGATCCGCGATCGGGATCCCTCGGCTTTTGCGGGCGCCCTCATGGGCTGGCTCGAAGCGACCGCCTATTTGCGCGTGCTGCCTGCGCTCGAAAAGCTCTCGCTTCCACGCGGCGTCGTGCCGAGCCTGTCCGACGTCGATTTGCGCGAGGAGAGCGTCCGGGAGGTCGCGGACGACGCGGTCATGGCGTTTTGCATCGCCGCCGGGCTCAACCACGACCGGGAGCCCGTCATCAAGCTGCACGGCCTGTTGACCAAGCAGATGGGCCCGATCTATCCGGGCTCCTCGGCGATCGCCCATTGCATGCAGACGATCGACCCGATCGTCACGCTCGACGACGCCGTGGGTCAGGCGCTGAAGGCCATGCTCGAAGGCGACGCCCTCGACGTGAAAGATATTTGGAACGCCGGCCTGCGTCTGCTGCAGCGGCTTCGCTCCTCGAATTTCGTGCAGGAGCTGGCGCCGATGCTGGCGAGATGGCTGCGCGACAAATGGACGCTCGCGATCGATCAACAGCGCTTTAATCTCGTGCGCCCGCGCCTCAGCATTCCGCCGATCGAAGCGGCGCTGGCCGACGCTATTGACGACCAGAGCTTCATCGCGGCGCTGCTTCTGGCGAGCGCGGACGCGGCCGACATCGAGATCGATGCCGATTATCGGGCTCAACTCCAGGCGATCGCGCGGCGCGTCTGACCAGCGCCCGATCGTGCAGACGGCGGCGCAACAAGACGCCGCGCGACAGCGGCCACGTTGATGGCGCTTTGGCTCTGTTGCGAACAGCTCCTGTAGGCGGCTATCGGATTCATCCAAACATTTTCGAGCGGCGCGATCACCGCGGCGGCGCAAAAATCCTTGATAGTCTGTGACATTCGTCACACCGCAGCCATCTTGAAATGGCCAAGATCAACCAGCAATAGACCGACGGTCAGGGCGAGGAAAAATCGAATCAGTGTCGCGATCCGAGGGATTGCGCCGCGCGGCGGTGTCATCAGCGGAGCAGCGAACCATTGATTCGCGAGTCTCGCGTCGAGCGCTTCCGCAATCGTTCGCGCCTCGAAAGTCTGCCGACCTCACAAAGTTTTGTGACTGGCGCATTTCTTCCGCCGGCGTGAAACGCCATGGGTTCCGGCTTCGCTCGCCAGCGATCTTTCGCCAAGGGAGCAGTTCAACAATGCGCAGGTTGGCCTTCATCGCGGCCGCATTGGGAGGCCTCGCCGGCGGCGCGGGCGTTGTGTTGTCCGCCCTGGCCGCCCATGGGCCAGCCCACGGCCCGCTGATCGACACATCCGCCAATTTTCTGATCCTCCACGCGGCCGCTACAATCGCAGTCGCCGCCCTCGCTCTGGCGGCGCCGCAACGTGGCGTCTGGCTCCTTGTCCCGGCGGCGCTTTTCATTTTGGGCGGCGCGCTCTTTTGCGGGGATCTCGCCACACGCGCTTTTACCGGCGCCCGGCTCTTTCCTATGGCGGCGCCGATAGGCGGAGCGCTTCTGATTTTCGGCTGGGCTTTGGTTGCAGTCGCGTCGCTGGCCGCCGCATGGACAAGGCAGAACAAATCTTGATCGGGATTAGAGCGCTCGACGAGTTGAATATCTCGCGATCACGCTTGATTTCCTGGACTTTGAAGTGGTGACGAGGCACAGTCCGTGCTGTTGGAACATCGGGTCTCCACATGACGCTCGCCCTCCAAGCGGCTAAAGTTTCAAGGCCTCGGATCTTGATCGTCGAGGACGAGCCGTTCATAGCGCTCAGTCTTGTGGACGCGCTGTTTGAACTTGGCTTCAGCATAGCAGGGTGCTTTGGCGACATCGCCTCGGCGATCGAATTTATCGGCCGCGAACAGATCGACGGCGCTCTCCTCGATGTGAATCTCGGCTCACAAAAGATTGACCCGGTCGCCGATCTCCTCGCCAGGCGCGCCTGCCCTTTCATCTTCACGACCGGATATGGGCGGTCCGGCATTCCCTCCGCTTACGCTGATCGCGCCGTGTTGCAAAAGCCGTTCGGCATCGACGATCTCGCCGGCGTGTTGGAGGCGGAGTTCGGCGCTGTCGGCCATTGAGCCTCGACTTCGGTCGACGCCAGCAACATGTTAAAATCGATAAATTCGATCGGCTTGTGGAAGGATTCGTAGGTGAAGTTCGCGCAGGTTGAGAACGGCGCGGTGCTTCGCGTCGCCACCGCTTGACAACATCCTACCGATCGGGGCCTTTTCGCCTTGATAGCGACACAGTCAAGCGCGAGAGCAAGCATTGGCCGGCGTTGCGGCGACGCCTTCAAGGGCAGTTTGAGAGCCATGGTCGAAATGGCGCCACTCGCTTCCGCATCTCTGAGGCCGCGCAGACGCGCCGCGCGCGCGGTCGGGATCCTCGGCGGCCTTCTCCTTCTCGTCGGGACCGTCGCTGCGGCTGCGCCTTGGGCGTTCTCGACCAAGGCCCTGCGCACCGAGATCGAAGCGCAAGTCCGCCAGATGACCGGCCTCGCCACGGTCTCGCAAGGCCAAGCGGTTTTCGTCGTCTTGCCGCAACCGCATATAAGCATCGAAGACATCAGTCTCTCCGATCCTTCCGGCGCCCTTCGGATCGACGCGCGTTATCTCAAAGGATATTTGCGCGTGTCCGCGCTTTTGCGGGGCCAACTCGAGATTGCGTGGGCCAGCCTCGGTCAGCCCGACATGGTCATAGACCTCGACGGCCAGCCGGTGCCCTCGGACAGCGCGATCGGCCGCGCGGCGAATGCGAAATCCAACAGTCCGCAGGCGGCGTCAGCCGATGAAGCGCGGCTGGCGGCCGTGACGCTTGTCGACGGGCGCGCTCATCTCAAGAACAAGCTCGGGTCCTCCGACATTCTGATCGACGGCATTAACGTGACTCTCGACTGGCAAAAGCTCGGCGACGCGGCGCGCGTTACCGGGCAGGCGCGCTTTCACGATGAAACCGCCAACATCTCTGCTTGGGTTGGGCATCCGACCGACCTGTTGCGCGGCGGGCGGTCGGCGCTGACTCTCAACATCGACGGAACCGCTTTGTCGCTCGCAACCGAAGGCGTTCTGACGAGCGCGCCGACAGCGCACTATGGCGGCCACATCGTCGCTGCGGCGCCATCCATGCGCAAGCTTGTCGAATGGGGCGGCGATTTTATCCGCCTCCCCGCCGCTTTCGACGATTTCGCCCTGGAAGGCGACGCCAGCGTCGAAGCCTCGGGCGCGGCCTTCTCAGGCCTGCGCTTGCGGCTAGACGGCAATGATTTCGAAGGCGCGCTTGCGGTTCAGACCAATGAAAAAACTCCGGTCTTGTCGGGCACGTTGGCGACCAACCTGCTTTCCTTGCGGCCGTTCCTCGCAAGCCTCCCCGCCGCGGTCGGCCGCGACGGACAATGGAACAGGGATCCTTTCGATCCAAATGATCTCGGTCTCGTCGATCTCGACCTTCGGGTTTCGGCGACGCGCCTTGTTTTGCCGAGCGTCGAGATGGAGGACGCCGCCTTCGCTTTGATGAGCCGCAACGGCCGCCTCGAATTCACATTGGCCGAGGCGAATGCCTATCAAGGCAAGGTCAAGGGCCGCGCATCCGTCGCGGCGGAGAGTTCCAGCGTCTCGGTGCGCGCGAATGGCTCATTATCCGGCGTCGAGATGGCGGGCCTCCCGCCTGGCGCAATCGGGGCGGGGAGATTCACCGGCTCTCTCACCGGCTCGGCCAATGTCGAGAGTTCGGGCTCCAGCATGAGCGAACTCCTGCGCAATCTCGACGGCGAGGCGCAAATCACGATCGCGCCCGGAGAGCTTGTCGGCATCGATCTCGCGCAGGCCTTGCGGCGGATCGACAAGAGGCCGCTCGCCCTCGCCGTCGACATTCGCCATGGCGGAACCGCTTTCGATCGCGCCGGGTTTGGTTTGCGCATCGCAAAAGGCATAGCCGATATTGAGGAGGGAACGCTGCGCGGCCCGGGCGTCAATCTCGGTTTCGGCGGCTCGATCGATTTCGCCGAACGCGCGCTCGATCTCCGCGCCCTCGCCACGCCATCCGCCGCCGAGCCGAGGCCCGGACAAGAGAGCCCCCAGTTTCGGTTCGATGTCGTCGGCTCGTGGGATGATCTGGCCTTCCTCCCTGATGTGCGCAGCCTGATCCGTCATTCCGACGCCGCGGCGCCGCTGTTGTCGCCGAAGTCAAATGGCGGCAAATCTGCGCAAGGCGGCGAACGTCAGGACTGACTTCACTCTCGCTTCAACTTGGGGTATTGGGAAGCGGCTTGATTTTGACCGCGCCCTCCGGCCAAGGCAGCCAGAAGCAGGCTCACGCCAACGAAGGCAATCAGCAGCGTCGACATCGCATTGATCTGCGGGGTCACGCCGAGCCGCACCTCGCTGTAGATGCGCATGGGCAAAGTGGTCGAACCCGGCCCTGAATTGAAGCTGGCGAGAATCAGGTCATCGAGCGAGAGCGTCACGGCGAGGAGAAATCCTGTAGCGACCGCCGGCGCGATGAGGGGCAAAGTGACCGTGATGAAGGCGGTCAGCGGCCCGGCGCCGAGATCTCTGGCGGCCTCCTCCAGCGATTGATCGAGACCAGCCAATCGCGCGCGGACGATGATCGAGACGAAGCCGAGGCTCAGCGTCGCATGCGCGATGACCAGCGTGACGAAGCCGCGCTCCAACCCGAGGGCGACGAAGAAAAGCAGCAAGGCGAGGCCCATGATCACTTCCGGCAGGACCAGCGGCGCATAGATCATGGCGGCGAAAAGACCGCGCGAGCGGAACCAGCCGAAACGTTCGAGCGAGAGCCCCGCCAAAGCGCCGAGAACGGTTGCAATCGCGCCCGAGGCCAATGCAACTTCGAGGCTCGTCGCGGCGCTCGCCATCAGCTGCTTGTTGGCGAAGAGCGCGACATACCAATGCGTCGACCATCCGCCCCACACAGTGACAAGTCGGGAGGCGTTAAAGCTGTAGAGAACGACGAGCGCGATCGGGGCGTAGAGAAAAGCGAACCCCGCGCTCAAAGCGATGAGGCGCGCCGGCGTCCTTGGCTGCTTCATGGCCGATCCGTTCCCGTCCGCATTTGCAATCTTTCATAGAAGACGAGCGGACCAACGAGCAGGGCGAGGAGCGCAACGGCGGCGGCCGCCGCCGCCGGCCAATCGCGATTGGCGAAGAAATCGTTCCACAGGGTCGTCCCAATCATCAAAGTATCGGAGCCGCCGAGCAGATCGGGAATGACGAATTCTCCAACGGCGGGGATGAAGACCATGAGCGCGCCCGCGAAGACGCCCGGCAGCGACAAAGGGAAGGTGATCCGCCAGAAAACGCCTGACGCCGACGCCCCAAGATCGGCGGCGGCCTCGATCAGCGCCTTGTCCTGGTTCTCAATGGCGGCATAGAGCGGCAAGATCATGAACGGCAGATAGGAATAGACAATGCCGATGAGCACGGCCCAATTGGTCGCGAAAATATGCAAGGGCTCCTTGATGAGGCCCACTGCGATCAGCGCATGATTGATGAGGCCTTCATCCTTCAGGATCATGATCCAGGCGTAGACCCTGATCAGGGAACTCGTCCAGAATGGCGCGATCGCCGCCATCAGGAGCACGGGTCGCCAGCGCGCCGGCGAGCGGGCGATCGCAAGCGCCAGAGGATAGCCGATCAGAAGCGTGAGGAAGGTCGCCGCCGCCGCGATCGCGAGAGAATCGAGATAGGATTGCAGGTAAAGGCTATCGTCGATGAGCCCGGCATAGGCGCTGATCGACAATGCGCTCAGCTTGGCCCAAATCTCCGCCGGGTCGAGCGAGTCGAAAACCGGCTCATAGGGAGGCTGGCCAAGCGCGGACTGCGACAGCGAGACTTTCAACACCAGCGCGAAAGGGACCAGGAAAAACAGGACCAGCCACATATAGGGCAAGGCGAGGACAAGCCTTCGCCCGAATTTTCCGCGCGCCGGCGCCGCCTTGCTCATGACGAGAGAACAATTGCCGCTTCCGGCGCGAAGCCGGCGGCGACCTTGTCGCCTGGTTCGAAAGCGCGCGCGCCAGGCTCCGCGTTTTGCGCCGCGGCGCGCAAGACGAGGCCGCAGGCGAGCCTGATCCGATAGAGCGTCGCTTCGCCGAGATAGGCCTTTTCCTCGATCTCGCCCGCAAGAGCATTGACCGGACTCGGCGAGGCTTCGGTCAAATCCGACAGGGTGACGAGGATTCGCTCGGGGCGCACGGCGACCACGACCGCATGGCCCAGCGCATGCGCGACATCGCTGGCGACCTCGATGACGCCGGCCGCGGTCGAAACGCTGAGGAAATTGTCCCGCGCCGCCGCAACCTTTCCCTCGAAAATATTGATCTCGCCGATGAAGCGCGCGACATAGGTGGAATTCGGCTTCTCATAGATCTCGGCCGGGGCTCCAATCTGCTCGATCCGCCCCGTGCGCATCACCGCGATCCGGCTCGCCATCACCATGGCTTCGCGCTGGTCATGCGTCACGACAAGGAAGGTGACGCCAAAGCTCTTTTGCAAATGCAGAAGCTCGAACTGGGTCTCCTCCCGCAGGCGCCGATCGAGGGCGGCGAGAGGCTCATCGAGCAGGAGAAGCTTGGGCCTTTTGGCGAGCGCACGGGCGAGCGCCACGCGTTGTTTCTGCCCTCCGGACAGTTGATCCGGCCGCCGCTCGCCCAAGCCCTCAAGCTGGACGAGCCGCAGCATTTCGGCGACTCGGCGCTTGATCTCGGGCTTCGGCATGCCTTCCTGGACAAGGCCGAAGCCGATATTGCGCGCAACATTCATATGCGGAAACAGCGCATAGGTCTGGAACATCATGTTGACCGGACGCTTATGCGCCGGCGTCTCGGTCATGTCCGCGCCATCGATGAAGATCCGGCCTGAATCAGGAGCCTCGAATCCGGCGATGAGGCGCAAAAGGCTTGTCTTGCCGCAGCCCGATGGCCCAAGCAGCGCGAAGAACTCGCCGCGCGCGAGCGTGAGAGAGAGATTATCGACCGCCGTGAGCTGGCCATGCAGCTTCGTCACCCCTTCCAGACGGACGAAGGGGATCGCGGGCTCCGTCATTGACGACAATGCGCTCAGCCTCCCTCGCGCATCGCCTCATCGAGGCGCGTCTGCAGCACGTGCGGCTTGACGAGGACCAGCGCGCCCCTGGTCTTTTCGACGAGGCCTTCGTGCGCCATGGCCGAGAGCTCGCGCGTCACCTGTTCGCGGCGGCACCCGATCCGCGCGGCGAGAACGTGGTGAAAAGGCGGCGGCGTCACCGCGCGTTCGCTCGGCTTGCCGGGGCGCGGCTGGGCCATGCGCAAGAGCTCTGAATAGAGGCGGTGCTTGAGATCGAAGATCGAATGTTCGGCGAGGCGCGCGTTGAGCTCACGCACCCGCCCGGTCAGCAGCCGCAAGATTCTTTCGCATGTCGTGTGCGATGTGAAGATCACCTCGCGAAACACATGCGCGGGCATGATGCAAAGCTCGGATTTCGTCAGCGCCGTCACATTGGCGGAGCGCTTGGCTCCGTCGATCGCCGTCATTTCGCCGAAAAACTGGCCCGCCTTGCTCTCGCCGAGAATGATCTCCTTGCCGGCCATGGTCCGGATCAGGATCCGAACCTCGCCGGCGATGATGAAATAGACGTCGGAGGATTCGTCTTCATAATCGACGACGAGTTCGCCGTCATCGTAGCGCCGCCAGGCGCAAAGCCGATCGAACCGCTCGAAGTCGAGGTCGGCGACATCCTTGAAGAAGGGAATGCGCGTGAGGGTTTGCATGGCTGCGGGCTTGAAGCTGACTTAAAATATTAAAGACAATTCGCCGGGGCTCGGAAAGAGCTTCAATTTTTACGTTAGCACAAGCTGCAGCGATTTTCGCGCGCTTCGTCAAACAATGCGAGTCAGGCGACCTCTCGCGGCGCGGAGAGCCGACAGCCCGCCAAGGGCGGGCGCGTGCATTCCCGGTCGTCGAACAAGGCCGGAGGGCAGCGGGGATCGACGCTTCTCCATAGGCGCAGAGCAGATTCGCCTACCCAGGCGAATCTGCTCTCGCGGCGTCAGCCGGCCTAAAAGAATCGACGCGCGATCGACTTTAGTTCAGGCGAGCAATCTTGAGGGTGGCGATGCCCTGCTCAAGGATCCCCAGAGCAGCGGCGGCGCCTCTAGCCAGGTCCAGGCCGCGGCCGCGGATGAACGGACCGCGATCGTTAATCCGCACGATCACCGAGCGGCCTGTCTTGGGATTGGTCACATGAAGCCGCGCGCCAAAGGGCAGAGTTCTGCTAGCGGCAGTAAATCCATCTGGATCGAAGGCTTCGCCCGATGCGGTCCGGCTTCCTGATGTGTAGAACGAGGCTTTGATAAGGGAGCCTTCGTGAGACCGAGCAAAAGATGAATTTGGAAAAAGACCGATAAACGCGGAAACTACGATACTTACACTGATAACCTTCAACATTCTACCCATTCTGTTGTTGCAGATGGGCTTCGCTATTTCCTAATTGTGTCCATAAAAAGAACGGCGGCTGGCTGGTTTCGACTATAAGTTATCTAACTCCGTCAATCGATCGCTGTGAGACTGAAAAAGAGGCAATAAATAACGCGATTAATTTGTTATTAGACATGCAGACGCTTGATAGCTCGACTCTATATTAACATCTATTGGACAGCCCCAACTCTCGACAGATTTAGGGCATTCTTCGGCCGGGAAGCCGCCGCAGGCGAAAGCTTTGCTGGCCTCCTCGATTTTGCAAAGCGCGCAGGAAGGGCGCAGCGGCGCACAGTTCTTGCATTTGTCAGGACGCGGGCGCCATCCCGGCGAAGGCTCACTGACGAAGGCGACGCGGCCCGAGAATAAGCGATCGCGGAACTAAGGAGATGCAAATAATAGAGTTTATGCCTATTATATACTATCGACAAAAACCATGGAGAATTTTGGCGTTGCTTGGGCAAACGTAAAAAAGAATATTATTCTCTCGATGTAATGCTATACGCTTTTCGCTTGAAATCGTTGTTTGGCAGATCCGCTTGTCGAACTTGAAGGGCTGAAGCCGAATACGTTGCGACGCGCCAGCGGCGCTGTAATAGAATGGCGGATCTGACGCCGCCCCGAAGGACGCCGCCAATCAAGATCAACAATGGCCAGCCCGTTTCTTCTTGGCTTTTGACGCGGAGTGGATCCAAAATGGACTATCAACTCATAGGAAACGACGAAGGCGCGCTCACGCAGTCAAATTGGGACCTCGATCGAATTGTCTCAGATTTGCGAGCTTTACGCAGCGAATGGCGAGAGACGACAAAATCCAATAGCGTAATCTACGAGCTGCCGTCGCAGGAAGCGCTCGCCGACATTGTGGACGGTCTGTCCGCGGCGCTTTTTCCGAGGCATTTCGGCCGCCCGGGCCTCACCGAGGAAGGCGTCGATTATTTCGTCGGAAGCTTGCTCGGCCGGGCGCTCGAGGCGCTCCTCGAGCAAGTGCGCCGGGAATTGCGGCTAACGTCCGAGTCGCGCGGCGAGAGCGGCGTCCAGCGCGAGCAACGGGCCCATGAGATCACGCGAGAGTTCGCCGCGCGTCTGCCAAAGGTGCGGGCGCTCCTCGAAAGCGACATTCAGGCGGCCTATCGGGGCGACCCGGCGGCGCATTCGGTCGATGAAGTGCTGTTTTGCTATCCGGGGATTGTCGCGGTCATCCGCCACCGGCTCGCGCATGAGCTTTATCAATTGGGCTCTCCCCTCCTCGCCCGCATCATTTCGGAGATCGCGCATTCGGCGACCGGAATCGACATTCATCCGGGCGCGCAGATCGGCGGCAGCTTCTTTATCGACCATGGCACCGGCGTCGTCATCGGCGAGACCGCGATCATCGGCGAGCACGTGCGGCTCTACCAGGCCGTCACCTTGGGCGCCAAACGGTTCGCGGTCGATGAAAACGGCGCCTTGCTGAAGGGCGGCGCCCGGCACCCGATTATCGAGGATGATGTCGTGATCTACGCTGGCGCGACCATCCTTGGCCGGGTCACCATCGGGCGCGGCTCGAACATCGGCGGCAATGTTTGGCTCACGCGCAGCGTGCCGCCCGGAAGCAACATCACGCAGGCCCAGGCGCGCAGCGACGTCTTCGTCGACGGCGGCGGAATCTGACCACGGATGATCGTTCGAGGGGCGCCGTCGAGGCGAGGCCGCTGGCCGCGCCGCTCAGCGGCGCTCGGCCCGAAGCTGCTTCAGACGATAAAGCGCCTCGATCGCGGCGCGCGGCGAAAGCTCGTCCGGATCGATCGCATCGATCGCCTCGCCGAGAGCGTCATCTTGCGCTTGGGCGATAGCGCTGTCAGCGGCGGGGGCCTGCGTCGCAGAGGAAGCCGCGAATGACATAGTGAACAGGGGCAGGTCGGCGACGAGACGATCGACATGGGAGAGCCGGTCGGCGGCCTCGAATTCGGCGAGAAGGTTTCGCGCCCGTTCGACCACCGGACCTGGCAGGCCCGCGAGCTTGGCGACTTGAATGCCATAGGAGCGATCGGCGGCGCCCGCCATGATCTCATGCAGAAAGACGACGTCGCCATTCCAGTCGGTCACCCGGACGGTGAGATTGTCGAGCCGGTCAAGCCGCTTGGCGAGCTGCGTCAACTCGTGGAAATGCGTCGCGAAAAGCGCCCGCGCGCGGTTTTTCTCATGCAGATGCTCCATAACCGCCCAGGCGATGGAGAGACCGTCGAATGTCGCTGTGCCGCGCCCGATTTCATCGAGAATGACGAGCGAGCGCTCCTTCGCCTGATTAAGGATCGCGGCGGTCTCGACCATCTCGACCATGAAGGTCGAGCGGCCGCGCGCGAGATCGTCCGAGGCGCCAACGCGCGAGAAAAGCCGGTCGACCACGCCGATATGCGCCCTCGCCGCCGGAACGAAGGAGCCCATTTGCGCAAGCACGGCGATCAAGGCGTTCTGCCGCAAATAGGTGGATTTACCGGCCATGTTCGGCCCCGTCACGACCGCGATCCGGCCGCCTCGGCCGGCAAGGCCGGAAAGCGCGCAATCATTGCCGACAAAAACCCGGCCGCTCGCGCGCAACGCCGCTTCGACGACCGGATGGCGCCCGGCTTCGATCTCGAAAGCAAGCGAATCGTCCACCAGCGGCCTCGTCCAATCGCAGGCGGCGGCCAGTTCGGCGAGGCCAGCCGCGACATCGATCGCGGCGAGCGCATGGGCGGCGCGCTTGATTTCCGTCTCCTGAGCGAGGAGCAGCGCGGCGAGTTCGTCGAAGATCGTCTGCTCGCGGGCGAGCGCCTCGTCGGCGGCTGAAGAAATCTTCGCCTCGAGCTCTGCTAGCTCCCTGGTCGAAAAGCGCATGGCGTCGGCCATCGTCTGCCGATGCGCGAAGATGGCGTCATAAGGCGGCTTCAGAAGGCGTTCGCCTTGCGCCTGCGGGACCTCGATGAAGTAGCCGAGGAAATGATTGTGCTTGAGCTTTAGCTGTTTCGTTTCGGCCATATCGCAGTAGCGCGCCTGAAGCGCTGCGATCACCTGCCGGCTTTCGTCGCGCAGGGCGCGAAGCTCGTCAAGGGCGCCGTCATAGGCGGCGCGAATGAACTCGCCGTCGCGGCGATGGAGCGGCAAGGATTCGGCGAGAGCTGACCCCAGGCGCGCTGCAAGCGTCGGATCGGCGGCTCCGGCGGCGGCGCCCGCCTCGGCCAGCTCCTCCGGAAGCGCCGCGCTCGACTGGGGCAGCGTTTCGGCCAGGGCGTGGGCGGCGGCAAGTCCGTCGCGCAGCGCCGCAAGGTCGCGCGGGCCGCCGCGACCAAGCGCGAGCCGCGACAGGGCGCGTGCGAGATCCGGCGCGGATTTGAGCTGCGCCCGGACATTCTTGCGTAGCGCCGGGTCGTCGACGAAAAACGCCGCCGCGTCGAGGCGGCGAAGAATCGCCGGCGCGTCGGTCAGCGGCGCCGAGACTCGCTCGGCGAGAAGGCGTCCGCCGGATGGCGTGACTGTCCTGTCAATGGCCGCGATCAAGGAGCCCTCGCGCCCGCCGGCCAGGGTACGCGTGAGCTCGAGATTGGCGCGCGTCGCGGCGTCGATTTCCATATGCGCGTCGCGCCCGAGCCGCGAGGGCAGACCCAAGGCGGGACGCGCGCCGAATTGCGTGCGTTCGATATAGAAAAGCGCGACGGCGGCGGCGGCGATCTCCGCGCGGGACAGGGCGCCGAGTCCGTCGAGCGTAGCAAGACCGAAATAATCCTTGATCCGCAGCTCGGCGCTTTGCCGCTCGCCAGCCTCCCGGCCGAGCGGAGTCAGCGGCCGTTGAGTCTCCTTCGCGATGCGGGCGAACCCCGGAGAGGCGACAAGCGATTCAGGCGCAACGATTTCGGCCGGATCGAGGCGCGCGATCTCGGCCTCAAGGGCCGTCTGCGACGCTTCGCAGACGGTAAAGGCGCCTGTCGAAATGTCGACGGCGGCGAGGCCATAGCTGAAATCGCCGCCAGACTGCGGCGCCCGCGCGATCGCGAGAAGACAGTTCGCGCGGGCCGGATCGAGCAGCAGCTCCTCGGTGATGGTTCCGGGGGTCACGAGGCGCACGACCTCGCGGCGGACGACCGATTTGCCGCCGCGCTTGCGCGCTTCGGCTGGATCCTCGATCTGCTCGCAAACGGCGACCCGATGGCCCTGGCCGATCAGCCGATTGAGATAATCCTCGGCGCGCTCGACCGGAACGCCGCACATCGGAATATCCTGGCCCGCATGTTTGCCCCTTCGAGTCAGGACGATGCCGAGCGCCTTGGCGGCGATCTCGGCGTCCTCGAAAAACAATTCGTAGAAATCGCCCATCCGGTAGAACAGAAGCGATCCGGGATTGGCCGCCTTGATCTCCAAATATTGCGCCATCATCGGCGATATTTTTGTGCCCGCCTCCGTTTGCTCCTCCGATTCGGGCGCAGGCGCGCGCGCCTCGCCTTGCGGGCTCGAATTGGTCAATTGGGGTGGTAGGGTCCGGCTCGCGCGCTTCGGCATGGCGCGAGCCTAAAGCAGATGACGCCGCGGCGGAAGCGTCGAGCGGCGCGGCTCAGACCGTGACCTGCTCGCCGAGCTCGACCACTCGGTCGGAGGGGATCGAGAAGAAGTCTGTGGCGTTCGCCGCTTGCTTGTACAAGACGATGAAAAGCTTGTCCTGCCATATCGGCATGCCGGAATGCTGGGCCGCCTTGACCGTGCGCCGGCCGAGGAAGAACGAGGTCGTCATGATGTCGCACTTCAAGCCGGCGGCCTTGCGCAAGGTCGCGAGCGCCGCCGGAATGCGTGGGCTCTCCATATAGCCGTAGTGCAATATGATGCTGGTGAAATCCTCGGAAAGCTTTTGGATTTCAAACCGCCTGCTGATCGGCACCCGCGGCGTGTCCTCTGTCACGACCGACATGAGCCACACCCGCTCATGCATGACCTTATTATGTTTCAGATTATGCATGAAGGCGGAGGGCGCGACCTCGGGCGTGTTGGTCAGGAAGACCGCCGTTCCCGCCACCCGGATCGGCTTTGATTTCTCCAGCATGCGGATGAGATCCTGCATCGAGATGGAGTCTCGCCGGGTTTTCTTGGCGAGCAATGCGGCGCCGCGTACCCAGGTCCACATGACGACCATCACGCAGCCGGCGAGCAGCAGAGGCGCCCAGCCGCCGTCGACGATCTTCATGAGATTGGCGGCGAGAAAAGCGAAATCGATTGCGAGAAAGGCGGAGACAAAAACCGCCGCGAGCCAGATGGGCCAATGCCAGAGCTTCCAAACGACGACGAAAGCGAGCGAGGTAGTGACCACCATCGTTCCGGTCACCGCGATGCCATAGGCCGAGGCCAAGGCGCTGGAGCTCTTGAACAAGAGAACGAGCAGCAAGACTCCGAGCAAGAGGAGCCGATTGACCCTTGGAATGAAGATCTGGCCTTCCTGCGTCTCCGACGTGTGCAGGACCAGCATGCGCGGCAAAAGCCCAAGCTGAATCGCTTGGCGCGCCAGGGAATAGGCCCCGGTGATGACAGCCTGGCTCGCAATGACCGTGGCGAGCGTGGCGAGGATGACGAGCGGCAGGAGAGCCCATTGCGGGGCGAGCAGAAAAAACGGATTTTCCACCGCCGCCGGATTCGACAGGACGAGCGCGCCTTGGCCGAGATAATTCAAGGTGAGCGCCGGAAGCACGAAGACCATCCAGGCGGTTTGAATGGGACTGCGGCCGAAATGACCCATGTCGGCGTAGAGCGCCTCGGCGCCGGTGACGGCGAGGAAGACCGAGCCAAGCACGACGAATCCGAGCAAGCCATGGCCGAGCAGGAAACGCAGCCCATAGATCGGATCGAAGGCGAGAAGGATGCGCGGCGCGCTCCCAATGCTGGTTGCGCCCAAGACTCCAATCACCAGGAAGAACAGCGCCATGATCGGACCGAAGAGCGCCGCTACCCGGGCGGTTCCGTGACTTTGCACCCAGAAAATCGAAATCAGGATGGCGATGGCGCCAGACAGAACATAGGGCGTAAAAATGGGCGTGACGAGTTCGAGCCCTTCCAGCGCCGACAAGACCGAGATCGCCGGCGTGATGATCGCATCGCCGGAAAACAGCGCCGCCCCCGCGACCCCGAGAAAGAAGACCGGCGCGACCCCATGGCCCACCGCCGACTGGGCGAGCGCCATCAAGGACAGCGTGCCGCCTTCGCCTTTATTGTCGGCCCGCATCAGGAACAAGACATATTTCGCGGTGACGGTGAAGAACAGCGCCCAAAGCAACAGGGACACGGTTCCGATCACGCCTGTTTCGGTGACGCCGCCAGCTTTGATGTGATGCAGCGACTCGCGCAGCGCATAAAGCGGGCTCGTTCCGATATCGCCATAGACGACGCCGAGTGAGCCGAGCGCCAAGGCCGCAAAGCTGCTTTTTTGGCGGATAAGGGGGGGCTCGCCGGCTGGCTGCTGCGCGATCGTGGATGGACTGGGCTCTTGCGCGATCTGCTGCGCCATTTGAAATCCCTTCGAGGGGCGGCGCCCCTGACGCAGTGCGGTCCGCAAAAGGTTGCGCGCGGCGGGGGTATAGCGGCTTCCGGCGCGCGAGAGAAGAGGCCCGGCTTCGGCGGCGGGAGCGGCCGCCCTGGAAGCCGCGCATCTCGATCAGATCGCACATCACATCGAGATGGGGGCGCGCAAGATCAAGAAGCGGAACCAATCCGAACCAGAAAAATCGACGCACATCAAAAACTGGAGTTAGCGCCTGATTTGTGACAAGTCGCGGCTTTTTCGGAGATTGAATCGCGATCAAGCGGACAGCCGAGGGCGATGGCGGATCGCCTTGAAGCGATAGCGCTCGGCCCCTCGTCCGCCTCAAACTCATTGTTGACGCGCGCGCGATCCGATCTGATGGATCGCCGCCGAAGTTTTTGATTGAGCAGGCTCTTTTCGAGAAATGGCCTATGGCTTCGAGTCTCGCGCGCTAGTAATGCGCGTAGCCATAAGCGGGGCCGTAAAAGACTGGCGCGCCGGGAAACTCAAGAGAATCCGCATAAAGGCCGCGCGACTGGCAAACCGCCTGCGGATGGAAGCGCGCAGTGTCGCCGACGAGGTCCAGCTCCGGCGCCGGGATAATCCTGCACCTTGCGTCGACGCCGACCGTGAAAGGAGCCGGTCGCGGCGGCGCGTAGCCGCCCCAGGTGCGGTCGAGGTCGGCCGCGTGAGCTTGAAAAAAACAAGCGCCCGCCAAAACGAGGCTAACACATGCGCCTGCGCGCGCAGCAAGGCTCATCATTGTCATCTTCTCCAGCGCATAAGATCCGGCGCGATGCGAATCGCATCGCTAGGACACGCCCTTAGAAGCCATGATTCGGCCTAACAATCCGCCAATGCGCGCGCCTGGTTCGAGGCCCTCGCGAAATTTCCGGAGCCGCAGGCCCCCGAGGAGAAGACGCCTCATTCCTTGACCTTGAGATCCTTGAGCTTCGCGAAGACCGAGTCGACGTCGATGTCGGCCTCCCGCTCCGGCCGCTTGGCGGGCGCATTGCCAAAGACCTCGGCCTCGGTCGAACGCTCCTCATGGGGCGAACGCGTGGTGACTTCGGCGGGGACCAAGGTCTGGCCGTGGTCCTCCTCAACCACAGGACGGTCCTTGGCGGCGCGATTGACCTCGAAATCGAGATCCATTTGCGAGCATAAGCCAAGGCTGACCGGATCGACCGGCGACAAGGCCGCAGAGTTCCAATGGGTGCGGTTGCGAATCGCCTGCAGCGTCGTCTTGGTCGTGCCGGCGAGACGCATGATCTGCGCGTCCTTCAGCTCGGGATGATTGCGCACCAGCCAAAGGATCGCGTTCGGCCGGTCCTGGCGTCGCGACAGAGGCGTGTAGCGCGCGCCGCGTCGGCGGGCAGGCTCTGGCAGACGCACCTTCGAGACCGCGAGCTGCAGCTGACGATTCTCGTCCCTTTCCGCCGCGGCGATCTCCTCCCTGGTCAATTGCCCTGAGGTGATAGGGTCGTTTCCCTTGATTCCGGCGGCGACTTCGCCGTCGGCGATCCCTTTCACTTCGAGAGGATGAAGCTTGCAGAAATTGGCGATCTGCTCGAACGTGAGCGATGTGTTCTCGACAAGCCAGACGGCGGTGGCCTTGGGCATTAGCGGCGCATTGCTCATTCGTTTTTCTCCTTCGCGCTCGAAAAAGGGGGAAATCCCGCAGCTTTCGCGGCCGCGCCAAATAGTGCTCCGCGCTCCCCGCCGCGCCGGGGCGAGGCTCGCGAGCAAGGCTCAAATCTTTTAGCCATGACGGGAATAGCGCCAATATATAGGCGGCGGCGCGCCCGAAGGCAATGACGCGCAAGCCGTCAATCCGTCCGACCGAGGCCAAGCGGAAAGATGCGCCGGGAGGCGAGCCAGCCTTGAGCTATACAGCAAGGCCGCCGACGGCTGGGCAAGCATTCAACGCGATCCGAGCCCCAGGGGCGCGGATCGAAGGGCTCACCCGTCGTCGATCGAATTGAACAGCGCGTCGGCGAAGACGTCCGCCGTTTTTATGCCGACGATGTCCTGCTTGCCGGCGAAGGTGAACCGCGGGACCTCCTCGACGCCCGAGGCGCGAATGTCGGCCATTTCCCGCCGCAAAGCGGCCGCGTCGTCGCCGGCGTCGAGAAATTGCTCGACCGAGCCGGGGTCCATCCGTGATTTGGCGGCAAGCGCGCAAAGAACGCCGCGATCGCCAATGTCCTGCCCTTGAAGGAAAAACGCCTGGAATAGACGCTCGACGATCTGGGCCTGAACCCCGAACCCATAGGAAAACCGGATCAGCCGATGCGCGTCGAATGTATTCGGTTGGCGCGTGATTTTGTCGAAAGCGAGCTCGAGCCCGAATTCGCGCGCGAGCGCGGCCGCGCGGGCAAGCTCCGCTTCAACGCCGTCAGCGCCGAATTTCGCTTCGAGATAGGCGCGCCGATCTTGCCCCTGCGGCGGACTCTCGGGATCGAGCTGGAAAGGATACCAGCGGATGTCGACCGCGAGACCCGGCACGGAGCCGACGACGGCATGCGCCAGGCGTAAGCCGATGAAGCAATAAGGACAGACCAAGTCGCCGACGATATCGATTGGAATTGGACCAGGCTCGTCGCCGCTCATCCATCGCTCCTGTATTCTTGCTGGAACACGCCGCGCCAAAGCTTAAAGCAAATTCCATGCTTTGCTCGCGGAACGAGGCGAGCGCGGTCTTGCGGCGAGAAACGTCAGCCCGCGCGCGAGGGCGCCTGGCGCGCCTTCAAAAGCGCGGCGGCGAAGACTTCTTTCGATTGCGGCCCCGGCACGACCACATCGTCGCCGAAAATGAACATAGGCGCGCCGGCGACCCCGAGCCTTCGCGTCGTCGCCAATTCGTCCTTGACCGATTGAATATCGTCGCCTTGCGCAAAAACCTCCTCGAGAAGGTCGCGATCGAGGCCGGTCTCGACGCCAAGCTCGATGAGCAGACGCCGATCGCCAATGTCCCGCCCCTCGACCAGGAAGGCTTTGAACAGGCGCTCGACCATTCGACCCTCGAGGGCGCCGAACTTCGCGAAACGAACGAGCCGATGCGCGTCGAGCGAATTCGGCATGCGTTCGATCTTGTCGAAGGCGAAGGAAAGCTCGACCTCGCGGCCGGCGGCGACCATGGATCGAAGCGCTTCCTCCACCCGATCCTGGCCGAATTTCTTGGCGAGATAGGTTCGCCAGGCGACGCCATTTTCCGGGACCGAGCGATCGATCTGGAAGGGCCGCCAACGCAGATGAACGCCAACGTCCTGCGCGGCTATGGCGGATTCGAGCCCGCGCTTGGCGATGTAGCACCACGGACAGACAACATCGGCGATGACGTCGATGGCGATGAAAGCGTCGGATCTGGCTGGACTCATGAAGAAAGCTCAAAGCAAGAATTTGGCCAGCGCGGGCGGGGTTTGGATGTGCTAGTTTTACGAAGTTTTGTGTAACCGAGAGGGTGCCGGATTAGAAACCGACTCACCGAGAACCTTTCCTTGGAATTTCGGGTAGCGGCGCTGTAATGTCAGACGAATTAGGTATCAGGTCATAACGAAAGCGGCTGTTTTTGAACCAAACACGACCAGCTTGATCGAACCCACACTTTATATGGATGGGCGCCCGCCAATCATTTGTCCAAGTAACAAGATTCTTGAGGTTGCCCGCCTCAAGAAATTCTTGAGTCTCTCGGCAAAGATTACAAGCCTCAGTGATCGAATCCCACGCGTGGCGTAAGTCATTCCACGCCTTGGCGCGCCCCTCGACCCCGGCAGTAAATAACGCTTCTATTATTGCGTCATCATTGTCGTAATCAATTAAAGCGAGCGCCCTATCGGCCTGATGAAGTAGAGCCTCTGAAAGCTGACCTCTGTGAATTAACATCTGTCCACTTCGGAGAGCAAAACTAGCAGAAACATACTCGTCCCGCTTGGTTTCTGCTTCGTTATTTGAGTTAATAATTGGCTTTCCATCGTAGGCAAATCGAGGAACCAAGATTGTTTCGTATAACTTAAGTAGACCATCCAAGCTTATATGCCTGTAAATTTGCTTAGCAGCTTTTTTTTGTGATTGTGTCGATAACCTTTGAACGTAGCATGTCGAAATGGCGGGCGCGCGGCAGAAGTAAAGTAATTGATCGACGGAGATCCCTTACCGTGCCTAGGTTGTCTATTAGAAAGCCCAGCGCGCTGTCATCCGCTCGCCGCAATCTTGAGGCCTTGATCTCTGCTTCGAAGCCATCACCATAGAAATTTCGTCCACATTCACGGCCAATAACACGCAATGCTTTCTCTTGCCGATAAAAGACGAGCATTCCGTGAAAATATTTAGGCCCTCGTAGTGAACAAAGCGGACAAGGCGCCGCACCTACAACGCTGCGTAAGCGTTCCGGAATGTCGATGTCTTCGGCAATTAATTCTGGCATGCGGCTGCCAATGGGTGGAGTAGAGTGGCAATGCCACTTCCATTCGTCCGGCTTGCCAGTTTGTATCACATGCTGTTTGAGGTCCTGAATACTCCGCTCGTCCGGACGTCGGTCCCAAATTTTAGCCTCAGGATTGTCTCGTTCTGAAAATCGCGGATCGTGTTCCTGTCGTCGCGTCTTGACCATAAAGCGCGCCCTCAATCTGGTTGATTTGCTAAAAGAACATACCAGAAACTGCGATTCGCGCAATGTTCTAGACTACATGTAGTGGCTAATCCTCACTGTTCACACCATGCGATTGTGATGAACAACGCGGCGGAAGAAATCCGATCCAGCTCTGGCTCACAGCCGGCCCCTCACCGTCCCCCTTCCCCACCGCTCCCCGCGAACGCCCGCGCCATTTCGACGAATTCGCTCGGCATCATGATGATCGTCATCGTGTTCTGCTCGGCGCCGACTTCGGTGATCATTTGCATGCGGCGCAATTCGAGCCCGGCCGGGCTTTGCATGATCGTCTCCGCCGCCTGCCGCAACAAAGCCGCGGCTTCGACCTCGGCTTCCGCCTTGATGCGGCGGGCGCGCTTTTCGCGATGGGCCTCGGCCTCCTGCGCCATGGCCCGCTGCATGGAGTTGGGAATTTCGACATTCTTCATCTGCACCCGCTCGACCTTCACGCCCCAGGGCTCGGTGACGCGATCGATCGAATCCTGCAAAGCCGCCGAGATCGTATCCTGCTCCTTCAACACATCGTCGAGCGTATGCTGCCCGATGACGCCGCGCAGCGCGGTCACGGCGACCTGGACGACCGATTCGCCGACATTGACGACCTCGATGACCGAGCGTTCCGGATCGATCACCTTGCGCCAGATCACCGCGTTGATCTTGACCGGCACATTATCCTTGGTGATCGCCTCCTGCTGCTCGACCGCCGTCGTCATGGTGCGCATATCCACCGTGCGGCTCCATTCGACCAAAGGGATCAACAGATAGAGCCCCGGTCCCGCGGTGCGGACATATCTGCCGAGCTGGAACACAACCGCCCTTTGATATTGGTTGGCGATGCGCAGGCTCGCGAGCAGAAGCAGGACCAAGGCGATGGCGACCGCGGCGATAATGGCATGGACGTCGAACATGAATTGTCTCCAATCAGCGATTCGCGCCCGCCCACGCGTCAAGGCTCTTTTTTCCACCATGTATCGAGCGTCGCGCCGCCTGTCGGCGATCCGTGGCGCGGCAGCTGCTGCGGCCTCGCGAGCTTCGTCGACGCGGCGGTCCATAGATCCGGCGCATGAAACAGCGGAACGATATAGAACCCGGAAAGAAGCACGCGGTCATAGGTTCGAACGGCGGCGACGAAATCCTCCTGCGTCTTGGCGGTGAGAAGGGCGCTGATCAGAGCGTCGATGGCGGGCGATTTGGCGCCGGCGAGATTAAACGAGGCTTCCTGATCGGCGCTGGCGGAGCCCCAGCGCGAGCGCTGCTCATTGCCCGGCGAGGCGGAGGCGATCCAGCTTCCGATCATCATGTCGAAATCGAACTTCTGCCGCCGCCGCTGATATTGCACTTCGTCAACGAGCCTGACCTTTACCGCAACTCCGATCCGCGCGAGCGAATCGGCGTAATTGAGCGCGAGCCGCTCCTGGTTGCGATCCGTAACCATGATCTCGAAGGCGAGCGGCGCGCCGTCCTTCTCCAGACGCCCGTTCGTGATCGCGTAGCCGGCCTGCCGCAGGAGCTCGAGCGCGCGTTTGGGCGCCGTCCTGTCTTGCCCCGACCCGTCCGTCGCCGACGGCCGCCATCGCCCTTCCAAAATGTCGTCGCGGACCGCGCCCGGAAAAGGCGCGAGGAGGCGGCGCTCCTCTTCGCTCGCAGGCCGCCCGGTCGAGGCGAGCTCGGACTCGTCGAAAAAGCTCTTCGTCCGGATGTAGAGCCCATCATAGAGATTGGCGTTGATCCATTCGAAGTCGAACATAAGGCCAAGCGCTTCGCGTATTCTTATGTCGGTAAAGAGCGGCCGGCGCAGATTGAAGACAAATCCGTCCATGCCCTTCGGTCCGCCCATGGGCAGGCTTTCGCGCATCATCCTGTGATCGCGGATAGCGGGAAAATCATATGACGATGTCCAGCGGACCGGGTTCGTTTCGGTGCGAAAATCGAGGAGCCCGGCGCGGAACGCCTCGAACAGGCTGTTGGCGTCGCGAAAATATTCGATGTCGATCTCATCGAAATTATAAAGGCCGCGGCGGATCGGCAGATCCTTGGCCCAATAATTTGGGTCGCGATGCAGAATCAGATGCTCGCCGGGCTTCACGTCGACGATGCGATAGGGCCCAGACCCGGTCGGGATTTCAAGGCTGGCCTCGTCGAATTTCGCCGGGTCGATCTTATGGCGCGGGAGCACCGGCATAAGCGCGAGGGTCAAAGGCATTTCCCGGTCGCCAACGCCTTTGAGATCATAGCGGACGGTCAAAGGGTCGGGCGCGTCGATCGCCTTGACGAGCGAATAGGCTGCGCGCTGCTGCGGCCGCCCCTTGGTCTTGAGGAGATTGAAGGTGAAAAGCACGTCGGCCGAGGTGATCGGAACGCCATCGGAGAAATGCGCGCGCGGATCGAGCCGGAAGGTCACAAAGGAGCGATCGGCGTCGGTTTCGATGGTCTGCGCGATCAATCCGTAGAGCGTGAAAGGCTCGTCGAGCGAGCGCGTCATCAAGGTCTCGAAGACATTGCCGTTGAGCCCTTGCGCGGTCGAGCCCGCCTTCAGGTTGAACGGATTGAGGCTGTCGAACGTGCCCTGGAAGCCGATCGTCAGGCGGCCGCCTTTCGGCGCATTCGGCTCGACATAGGGCAGATGGTCGAACCCGGCCGGCAGGTCGGGCTCGCCATGCATGGCGATCGCCGGCTCCGGCGTCGATGCGGCGGGTTCGGCGCGCGGAGAATGGGCGAGCGCCAGAGCAAGGACGCCAGCGGCAAGAACGGCTGAAGCCAATCGAATCATCTGTTTCATCATCGCCGCAATTTAGACCATCGAAATGTGATTCGCATGGCGAGCCTGGGCAGAAGGCCGCTTCGCCCCTCCGCCGCGGCGAGACGCCTCAAAAGATCGCTCGAAGCAATATAGCCAAGCTCCAGACTGCGCTTGCGAGCAGACTTGCAAGCTGACGACAATATGCTTAACCCAAGCGGTAAAGTCGATTTCGCCACAATTAAGGCCGCGCCGATCCGCGCGTTTCTTGACGGGGGCGCACAATGTCGGCTTTGTCTGCCGCTGGTTGCCTCCAAAGCCGCATGAAAAGAGGGCTGTTGCGGGTTGGTAGGCGCGCCGACGCTTCCAGGACGATTCTCTCAAAGGCCGATCATTTGAAAGGAAATCTAATGCCGTTCTCGTTGAAACGCTTCGGCGCGGCTGGCTTGGCTGGCTTTTTCCTGCTGAGCGGCGCGGAGGCTTTCGCGCAGGCGAAGAAGCCCGCGCCTCCGGCTGCGGCGCAGCCCGCTCCGGCGCAACCCGCTCCAAATGCGCCGGCTCCCGGTCAGCCGCCGCAAGGCCCGATCAAAATCGATCTTTTGCCGACCCAGAACGACTGGACCAAGGTTTGCGGCAAGGATCCGGCCGCCAACAAGGAAATCTGCTACACGACGCGCGATTTCAGCGCCCAGGCTGACCAGCCGCCGGTTCTGGCGCTCGCCGTCTATGACGTCGCCGGGGATGAGAACCGCATCGTCCGGCTCTTGCTGCCCGTGGGCCTGATGCTACGGCCGGGCTTCCGCTTCGCCATCGATAAAGGCGAGACGATCGAAGGCAATTTCGAAATCTGCTTCCCGAATGGCTGTTTCGCCGAAGCCCGGGTCAAAGGGACCACGCTCGCAGAACTCAAGAAGGGTTCGGTCCTGAATGTCGCGGTCAAGAATCAGGTCAACAACCTGGTCACTTTCGGGGTCCCGCTGACCGGCTTTGGCAAGGCCTTCGATGGACCGCCGATCGATCCGAAAGTTCTCGAGGAGCAGCAAAAGAAATTGCAGGACGAACTGCAGAAGCGGGCCGAAGAAGAACGCAAGCGCCTCGAAGCCGCCAAGCCTGACGCCTCGAAGCCGCAAGCAGGCGCTCCAGCCGCGCCGGCGCCGGCAAAATAGCCATAAGGCGTCTCATGGCGCGCTCGCGCGGCCTTTGCCGCGCGAGTCCGTCGCCGCCTGGACACACCCTCGTCGCGGGACGCCGAACTGCGTCTCATGCGTCCGTCACTGACGAGGGCTCAGATTTGGCTTGCATCGCGCCGCGCTTGAACAGCTTGAGCCGCGGCGCCAAAACATCCCAGCTCTGCAAATAGGCTTCGATCTGGTCAAAGGCGGGGCCTTGCCAGGCTGAACGGAAGGCGTTCGCATCGAGCGCGACGCGCCGCAAGCGGCAGATCGCTCCCTCCGCTTCGAGTCCGGCGGCGGTCGCCAGGACTTCCCAGTTCGGCATTGTGAGTTTTGACCATCCTTGTCGATCGCACACCGCTGCGACCGTGGACAAGAGGCAGGCTTGCCGAAGCGCCGCGCGAGGCTGCGGCCTTTTTTGAAGGTCGGCCGCCGCGCAGGCTTCGTCGAACAGGCGGAAAAAGGCGTAAATCGCGAACCAGGTGAAATACCAGGTCGCCGTATGGTCGCCATCGAGCGGAAGCCGATGGTCCTTCAGCAAGCCTTCCGAAAATTCCTTGAATTGATTTTCGCGATAGGCCCGCGCGAAGACCTTCTGGGCCGCGAAGGAATCGGCGTCGAACTCCAAGGCCTGGGCCTCGGCCAAATCGAAACCCTTGGCTTCGCCGGGTCGCATTTCCCGAAGCGGCAGCGGGTCGATCTCCTGGCGCAGGAGATCGACATGGCCGTTCCAGAGATGGCCGACCTCATGCATCAACGCGAAATCCATCGCGACATCGAACAAGGCCGTGGCCAATTTGCGGCGGATCGGCTCGATTTCTCCGCTTGCGGCGCTCGTCTGCTGGACGAAAAATAACTCGCCCTTGGCTGGGGGAGCCGAATTCTCTCCGAGCCGATCGACGTCGTCGATCCAGGGGAAAATTTCGCGGATCGTCATCACCGCATTGCATAGGCTCCACATCGTCCTGACGGTCGACGAATAGATGCAAATGACGTCCTTCGAGCTTCGCTGCGCGAAAGCATTGAACTCGCGATGTTCGGCAAAGCCGAAATCGACTCCGCCAGGGGCGGCGTATTCCTCGGCGATGTCGGCGAGCCGCGCGTGCGACAGCTCCCCCAGAATTTGAAAGACATGGACCAATCCGCCGGGCTTTGGCGCAGGCGGATCGAAGCGAATGAGGCCCAGGCTTTTCAATGCCTCGTCGAGCGCGTTGTCATGGCAGGTCATCATTGTCCTATTTGATATTTCGCTCGCATCGCCAAATGCTCACTCTGCGAGCATTGACCGATGACGGCGACCGTATAGTTCGATCACTCAGGCCGAAACAGATCGTTGCGCGAGCGCCGCGCAGACCGGTTTCAACCAATTCGGCGTTCGCTTTCCCCCGAAGGCGGCGCGAATGTCGCCCGCCTCACGACCTGCCCTTCAGCTCGACTGCGAACTTGATGAGGGCGGGGCTGGTTGCGATATGCAATTTCTGCTTCAGGGCGGAAACGATATTGGCCGCCGTCTTGTACCCGATGGCGAGGGTCGCGGAAATTTCAGAAAGGCTCTTGCCGTCGCCGAGAAGCGCGACGACCTGGCGCTCCCTGTCGCTCAAGGCGCGCAAAGGGTCTTCGGCCCGCGCGAAATTGACCAAAGCGAGATTTTGCGCGACCGAGCGGCCGAGATAGACCGATCCGGCCAGAATTTCGTCGATCGCGCGCAGGATCGCATCGGGATCGTCATTCTTCGTCACGTAGCCGCGCGCGCCTTTTTCGAGCGCTTTTGAGACGAAGGTCACAGCCTCGTACATGCTGAAGATGACGATGCGGGTCGCCGAATTATCGGCGAGCAGGGCCGGAATGATGTCAAGGCCGCTGGCGTCGGGCAATTCCACATCGAGAATAATGACATTCGGCAGAAAACGCCGGTTTGCGGCGAGTCCCGCCTCGGCCGAGCTCGCCTCCATGGTTTCCAAATCGGGACGCCTGGCGAATATGCGCAAGCATCCGTCGCGAACGATCGGATGATCCTCGATCAGCAATATCTTGATCGATTGGCTCACGTCTCGTCGCCTATCTCCGCCGCGTCATGATTGGCATTGTCTCGCAAGGCCGCCCGGCGGGCCAGCGCGAACGCCCCGAGAACGCCTCCCTGCCGCGCGCCCAGAGGTTGAATAAGGAGTCGGGCGAATTCAAAGAGCTAGAGCATGCCCTCATCGAAAAAGTCGATCATTTTTTTCAAGGACATGCTTTAAGCGGAGGGCGCGGGGGCGCCCAGGGGAATCGAGGCCTCGACGATGGCGCCGGCGCGGGCGCCATTGCCAATTTTCAAATGCCCGCCAAGCTTGCGAACGCGTTCGCTCATGCCGAGAATGCCGAAGCCGAACTTGAATTCCAGTGGCAAGCCGACGCCGTCGTCTTCGATCGACAGGCGAAGGCTCGGACCGGCCTCAGTCGCATCGGCTGCGGCTTCGCCTGGCCGAGACGGCGGGCCGGCGCAAAAATCCATCGCGACGCGGACCACTTTCGCTTTCGAATGGCGGGCGACATTGGTCAGGCATTCCTGAACGATTCGATAGCTCGTCAGGCTGACCTCTTCATCGAGAGCGGGGCGCGGCTTCAGGCTTTCCGGCGGAATTTCAATGTCGCAATCGAATTCGCGGTGCTGGGCGCGCCAGGACGAGACGAGGTGGCGGAGCGCGTCGGGCAGGCCCATCTGATGCAGGATGACCGGCCGGATCCGGTCCAGAATGCGATAATTCTGCTTCTGGATCGCATCGGCCAGCGCGGAAATCGCCTGCGCGCGGCTGACGATCTCCGTCTTTGTGGCGGCGTCGGTCGTCCCTGTCGCCGCCGCCTCGACGATGCAGGAGGCCGCCGCCCTGATGCCGAACAAGGAGGCGCCGAACTCGTCGTGCAGCTCGCGGGCGAGCTCTTTTCTTTCGGCGTCTTGGATCGACAGCAAACGGTCGATCAGCAGATGATTTTCCTCCTCGGCGCGGGCGAGGGTGCGGGCGAGGCGGTTGAATTGCTCGCCGATCTGGCGCAATTCGGAAATACGGATCTCCCCAAGAGCGTCGAATTGCCCGCGCCCGAGCCGATCGAGCCCATCGACCAATTGATGGATCGGCTTCAGCGTGTGACGCGCGGTCAAAAGGAGGAGCGCGACGATGGCGATTGAAATCGCCGTCATGAGCGCCGTCAGGAAAACCAGGCTCTCCCAAATTTCCGCCGCCTCGTCTGCAGGTTCGCTCGACATCACGAGCTCGCCGCGCCGCTCGCCGCCGATCGAAACCGGGAAACTCTTTTCGATCCGCGCCGGCTCGAACAAATGGAGAAACCAGTCCGGCGCGGACGATCGCGCTTTCGCCGAAGGATCAAAGGGCGAAGGTTTGGCCGGCTCCTGTCCCGTCTCGGGAGCCTGCGCCCGATAGGCGACCTCGATATGTCTGACGTGGGAGAGTCCGTCGCGCAGCCGCCGCAAGGCGGCGTCCGGGTTCTTGGAGGCGGCGAGATCGTCGAGCGCATAGCCGATCAGGTGATCGCCCAGATTGAGCCCGGAGTCGATTTCCGAGGCGATCCGCGCCCTGGCGTTGGAGAGCGTCACGACGATCGCGGCGATGATTCCGAGCAGCAAAATGCCGGACGGAATGAGAATCAATCGCATCCGCATCGAGTTTTTCATCGTCTCGTGCGGCATCGGGGTCTCCTTCACCTGTCGCCATGGTTCGATCGGCAATCCGATCGAACGGGTTGCGCCGCCCCGCCGGCTTTCGCTTTCGCCTTGCTCGCCGCCTCGTCAGTCCACCCGCCGCAAACAGATGCGGAGAGACTTGACGGTGCGAAGCCGCATAGCCCATTTAAGCCGCACTTGATATGCGACGCCAGGGTTTACCGCGAAGAAGGGCGGGAGCTGTCTCTGCGGCGTCGACCGACGGCTAGGGCGAGGGATGAGCAAATGACCGACTCCGGCCAAATGAGGCGATCTCGATGGCGACGCATCGTGGTCAAATTGTCCGGCGAGGCCTTGATGGGCGAGCTGAGCCATGGCCTCGACGCTCCGACCGTGACCCGGATCGCCGCCGATCTCACGAATGCGGCGGCGCTCGGCGTCGAGGTGGCGGTGGTGGTTGGCGGCGGCAATTTCTTTCGCGGCATAGCCGGCGCCGACAAGGGCATTGAACGGGCGCGCGCCGATTCCATCGGCATGCTCGCGACCGTCATGAACGCGCTCGCCCTCGAATATGCGATTGAAAAGCAAGGCCAGACCGCGCGAACCCTGTCGGCCGTGCCTATGCCTTCCCTCTGCGAGGCCTATTCCCGCCAAGCCGCGCTGCATCATCTCGGCAAGGGCCGGATCGCCGTTCTGGCTGGCGGAACCGGCAACCCCTTCTTTACGACCGATACCGGCGCGGCGTTGCGCGGCGCTGAACTTTCCTGCGATCTCATCATGAAAGCGACGCAAGTGGACGGCGTCTATTCGGCCGACCCGAAGCTCGACCCGACCGCGACGCGTTACGAGAAGCTCACCCATGACGAGGCCATTGCGAAAAATCTGGCGGTCATGGATACCGCTGCTTTCGCGCTTGCGCGGGAGAACCGGATTCCGATAATCGTCTTTTCAATCCGGCAACCGGGCGCAATCAGCGCGGCCCTCGAGGGGAAAGGCAAGGCCACTTTTGTTTCGCCGTGATTGTCTGTTTCGTCTTGATTGCCGCCGCGGCGAGCATCCCGGCTGCGCCGGCCGGATCCAAACCGCGACGCGCGCGTTAGGCTTGGGCGTTTCGTCCGCGTAACCGGGCTCTGGAGCGCTTCCCGATCAGATGGAATCATCCGATCGAAAAGGAATCGCTCAAATTCAAAGAGTTGGAGCGTGTTCTAATCGAAAAAGTCGATCAACTTTTTCGGAACATGCTCTAGGGCATGAACCGCCGAAGCAGGAGCCAGCCTCGCGCTAAGATCATGCTCAATCAAAGATATTGGGAGCAAGTTCCGATTCCGTCTCGGGCTTGCTCGAGCGGCGCAGTTCCGGATTGCTTGCGATGTACATTAAGGTCTTACAATGAGCGCAGAATTCGATATTCCCGATCTGAAGCGGCGCATGCAAGGGGCGGTTTCGACCTTGAAGCATGAATTAGGCGGCTTACGCACCGGACGCGCGACCGCGAGCCTCGTCGAGCCCGTGCATGTCGAGGCCTATGGCCAGTCGATGCCGCTCAACCAAGTCGCGACGATCAGCGTGCCGGAGCCGCGCATGTTGTCGGTTCAGGTCTGGGACAAAGCCATGGTCAACGCGGTCGACAAGGCGATCCGTGATTCAAATCTCGGCCTCTCTCCAACGGTCGAGGGTCAGGTCCTGCGCATCCGCATCCCCGAACTGAACGAGCAAAGGCGCAAGGAAATGGCGAAGGTCGCGCATAAATATGCAGAAGAGGCGCGGGTCGCCGTTCGCCATGTTCGCCGGGACGGCCTCGACATATTGAAAAAGCTGCTCAAGGACAAAGCGATCAGCGAAGACGACGAAAAGCGCCACGAAAGCGAAGTCCAGAAAGTGACCGATCAATTCGTCAGCGAAATCGATCAGGCGCTCGCGACGAAAGAAAAGGAAATCATGCAGGTTTGATTTAGGCGGGGTCTGCTATAAGCGGCTCGGCTGGGCGCGCGTCGCCCCGGCCGAAGCTTTGAACCCGACCCGTCGCGATCCTGCCGGCATCCTCCAGGCGCCTTCCACGAAGGCGGATCCCGGTTTCGCAATATTATCCCGCCTGATCAGGGGTTTAACGTGATATCCCATTCGACTTGAATAGGCGGAGTCGACGCATCCCGGTCTTATGAGGGGCCGGGAACTTCTGTTTGATGCGAGAGGCAGCGGAGAGAAATGCCGCAGGCGGCTGGCCACCAGGACATGACAATGCCGAGCATGATCTCCGGAGAGACGACGCTCGACGTGCGGCGCCGCCTGCCGGGCGTCCCGGCGCATGTCGGCATCATCATGGACGGCAATGGCCGTTGGGCCGCAATGCGCGGCCTGCCGCGGATCGAAGGGCACAGGCGCGGGCTGGAAGCGCTGCGCGGGACGGTTCGCGCGGCGATCGACTTTGGTCTCGACTATCTGACCGTCTACAGTTTCTCGATGGAGAACTGGAACAGGCCAATCGAGGAAGTCGCCGACCTCATGGGCCTGCTGAAGAGGTTCATTCGCAATGACCTCGGCGAACTGCATAAATCCGGCGTCAAGGTCAAGGTGATCGGCGGCCGGACCGATCTCAAGCCCGATATAAGGGCGCTGCTCGACGAGGCCGAGGATCTCACCCGATCCAACACGCGCTTGACGCTCATCGTCGCCTTCAATTACGGCAGCAGGCAGGAAATCGCCGCCGCGGCGCGCGCCTTGGCGGAGGAGGTCGCGGCGGGCCGCCTCAAACCATCTGAAATCAACGAGACTCTCCTCTCCCAGCGTCTCGACACCGCTGGCGTTCCTGATCCCGACCTCATCATCCGCACCTCGGGTGAGAAGAGACTCTCCAATTTCCTCATGTGGCAGGCGGCCTATTCCGAATTCGTGTTTCTCCCAATGCACTGGCCCGACTTTGACCGTCACGCCTTCGAAACAGCCCTCGCGGAATTCTCCGCGCGCGAGCGGCGTTTCGGCAGGGTGACGGCGCAAGGCCAGAATGGTAAGACAAAAAAAATATGAATCCACCGCCCCTGCGCCGCCGGCCCCGCCGCCATGCCAAACGCCCCGCCGCCATGCTGAATGACGACGTCGCGGGCTCGCCACGCGAGGCGCCGCCGGCCGCGGGCGAGGCCGCGCCTCCAAGCCGTTTGGCCGACCTCCTTCCGCGACTCCTTTCCTCCGCTGCTTTGATGGCGGCCACCCTCATCTCCGTCTGGCTCGGCGGCGAGGTCTTCGCCATTATCTGGCTCATTGGCGCCTTTGCGGTCAGCTATGAATGGCAGACGCTGATCGGCGCCGCGCGCCCGCTCGCGCGAATCATTCTCGCCGCCCTCGCCCTGGTTCTCGCCGAGAAATTCGCAAGCAGAGGCGGGCCATGGACCGCCTGCGCCGTCATCGTTCTCGCCAGCCTTCTCGCGGCTTTGGCCGCGGGGTCCGGACGCCGGATCTGGGCCTTCGCCGGGATCGTCTATGCAGGCGCCCTCATCATTTCGGTCAATGTATTGTACAGCTCGGCGACATTCGGGCCGCGATCGATCGTCTGGCTCTTCGCCACGGTCTGGGGCACTGACGTCTTCGCCTATTTCGGCGGCCGCCTCATCGGCGGCGCAAAGATCTGGCCGCAAGTTTCACCGTCTAAGACCTGGTCCGGGACGCTGATCGGCATGTTCGCGGGCGCTCTTTTGGGCGCGGCGGTCGGGGCCGGCGGTCTCGGCAAGCCCCTGCTCGCGCTCCCGATCTTTGCGCTCAGCCTCGTCGCGGCCATCATCTCGCAAGGCGGCGACGTGTTCGAATCCTATGTCAAACGCTGCTTCGGCGTGAAAGACTCAAGCCTGTTGATCCCTGGTCATGGGGGATTCATGGACCGGCTCGATGGATTTGTCGCCGCCTCGACCTTCGCGGCCCTCTTCGGCGCCTTGCGCGGCCTTCCTTCAGTCGCGGCCGGCTTGTTCCAATGGTTCTAGCGAATCAGGCATGACGCGCAAGCGGTCGTCAGGCCGCTTGCTTCAAGGAGTTCATGTCGATCGAGAAGCGATAATGCACGTCGCTGCGCAACATGCGCTCATAGGCCTCGTTGATTTGCTGGATCGGGATCACCTCCACATCGGACGTAATGCCGTGCTCGGCGCAGAAATCGAGCATTTCCTGGGTCTCCGCTATGCCGCCGATCAGCGAGCCGGCAAAATTTCGGCGCTTGAAGATAAGGCTGAAGACCGGCACCGCCAGCGGTAGCTCGGGCGCGCCCACCTGGACCAGCGTGCCGTCGCGCTTCAAGAGGTTGAGATACTGGCTGACGTCATGCGACGCGGCGACCGTATCGAGAATGAAGTCGAAGCTGCTCGCATGCGCGGCCATCTGCTCGGGATCCTTTGAGATAACGACCTCGTCGGCGCCGAGCCTTTTGCCATCCTTGATCTTGCCGGGCGATGTCGTGAACAGAACCGTGCGGGCGCCGAACGCGTGAGAAAATTTCACCCCCATATGGCCGAGGCCGCCAAGCCCGACGATTCCAACTTTCTGGCCCGGCCCGACTTTCCAATGGCGCAGCGGCGAATAGGTGGTGATACCGGCGCAAAGCAGCGGCGCGACCGCGGCAAGATGGAGCTTGTCAGAAACGCGCAGCACGAAAGATTCATCGACGACGATCGCATTCGAATAGCCGCCGAAGGTCGGACCGCCGATGGTCTTCTCTTGGCCATTATAGGTCGGGTTGAAGCCCTTTTCGCAATATTGCTCGAAGCCCGCGCGGCAGGAGGGACAGGTGCGGCAGGAATCGACCATGCAGCCGACGCCGACGAGATCGCCCGCCTTGAAACGCGCGGCCTCGGCTCCGGCCTTGGTCACGCGCCCGACGATCTCGTGCCCCGGCAGGCAAGGATAGACGGTGTTATGCCATTCATTGCGCGCCTGATGCAGATCCGAATGGCAGACGCCGCAATATAGAATCTCGATCTGGACATCGGTCGGGCCGGGATCGCGCCGATTGAACGTAAAAGGGGAAAGCGGCTCCGTCGAGCCTGACGTGGCGAAACCAGTACATGCGAACATGGCTTGTCTCCGTGTTGATTTAAGCCAAGAACTTTGTGGTTCAGTGAGTTCGGGACGCCTCGCGGGCGGAGCGGCCGAGCGCTGCGGCGATCACCCGGAGGCGGCCTCGGTCTCGTACCGGCCCTCGGCGCAGGCGAGGGCGAAGGCGTATTGCAGCGCTATTTCATCGAGATGCTCGAACCGCCCCGAAGCGCCGCCGTGCCCCGCGCCCATATTTGTCTTCAAGAGGATCGGGCCGCCCCCGGTCATCGCGGCGCGCAGGCGCGCGACCCATTTCAAAGGCTCCCAATAGGTGACGCGCGGATCGGTGAGGCCCCCGAGCGCCAAGATCGGCGGGTAGCGCTTGGCTTCCACATTGTCATAAGGCGAATAGGAGCGGATCGTCGCGAAGGCAGCCTCATCGACGATCGGATTGCCCCATTCGAGCCATTCGGGCGGCGTCAGCGGCAAATCGGCGTCGAGCATCGTGTTCAGAACGTCGACGAAAGGGACATCGGCGATCACGCCGGCGAAAAGCTCGGGAGCGAGATTGACCACGGCGCCCATCAGCATGCCGCCCGCGCTGCCGCCCTCGGCGACGATCCGGCCGGCGCGCGTATAGCCTTCGGCGATGAGATGTCTCGCCGCCGCAATGAAATCGCCGAACGTGTTCGGCTTCTTCGCGAGCTTGCCGTCCGTGTACCAACGCCAGCCCTTATCGGAGCCGCCGCGAACATGCGCGATCGCGTAAATGAAACCGCGATCGACGAGAGACAGGCGATCGGAGTCGAACGAGGCCGGCGTCGGCGACCCATAGGCGCCGTAGCCGTAAAGCAAGACGGGCGCTGACCCGTCCAAGCGCAGGTCGGCCCGGTGCAGGATCGACACCGGCACGCTTTCGCCATCGGCGGCGATCGTAAAAAGCCGGCGCGTCACATAATGCGAGGGATCATGACCCGAGGGGATGGCTTGGCGCTTGCGCAAGACGCGCTCCCGCGTGGCGAGGTCATAATCATAGGTTTCCTCGGGCGTCGTCATAGACGAATAGGTAAAGCGCAGCGTCCGGGTGGAATAGTCGAGAAGCTCCTCAATGCCGAGCGAATAAGCCTCCTCGGCAAAGGCGATCGCATGTTCCTCGCCGCTTGCGAAATGCCGGATCACGATGCGCGGCAATCCGGCCTCCCGCTCCAGCCGCACGAGATAATCCGGGAAAAGAGCCGCCGTCACGATCATGCGGCCAGGCTTGTGGGGGATTTCATCAACCCAAAAAGCCTTGCCTGGGCTCGCCAAAGGTGCGCTGACGATCTTGAAGTCTTCGGCCCCGTCGGCATTGGTCCGCAGAAAGAGCCGATCGCCACGATCCTCGACCCAATAGCGCACGCCCACCGCGCGCGGTTCGATGAGCCGCGGCCTCGCGTCGGGATCGCGCAGGTCGATGAGACGGCATTCGGAAGAATCATGATCGCTGACGCTGACAATCGCGAAAGCCGCCGATTGGCTGCGTCTCAGGTGAATGAAGGAGCCCGGATCGCGCTCGTCGAAGACGAGGACGTCCTTCGCCGGATCGTCGCCGATCCTGTGCCTGAAGATCTCGGCGGGGCGGTGGTTCTCATCGAGCCGCACATAGTAGAACCCAAGCGAATCCGCCATCCAGACCAGATTGCCGTCGGTATCGACGATTTCTTCCGCGCTGTCCTCGCCTGAGCCTATATCGCGGACATGGATCGAATAGAGTTCGGAGCCCATCTCGTCGGCGCTCCAGGCAAGCTTGGCGTGATCCGGCGAATGGCGCACGGCGCCGAGCTCAAAGAAGCTCTTGCCTTGGCTTTCCTCGTCGCCGTCAAGAAGAACCTCTTCGGCCCCGCCTCCTTGCTTGACGCAGCAGAAGATCGGATGCTGGCCCCCCTCTTGGTGGCGGGCGTAATAAAGCCATGCGCCGTCAGAGAGAGGAACGTCGGCGTCGTCTTCCTTGACGCGTCCCCGCAGCTCCTTGACCAGGGCCGCGCGCATGCTCTCCTCGGGCCCGAGGACAGCCTGGGCGAAATCATTCTCCGCCTCGAGGACAGAACGAATTTCGTCGGGCAAGGCGTCAGGCTCGCGCAAGACCTCTCGCCAGTTTTCCGCCCTGAGCCAAGCATAGTCGTCATGGAGCGCGACGCCATGGACGATCGTCTCTCTGGCGCGCTTCTCGATCGCCGGCGGGGAAACCGGCGATTCATTTGAAAACCTTACAGTCATGAAGAGCTTTTACGTCTCAACGGCCGCCGCGTCCATCGGAGCATGACGCCGCGGGCGGCCTTATATTGCGTTAGCGAAGGTCGGCTGGCCATTTCGGCAGGCTAGTCATTGCGGCTCGCCGCTTTGGCGGCGCGACAGTCAATCTGTAACGGCGCCTTTATCAGCGCTGCGTTAATTTGTCCGAACCGGGGACATGCAGCATTTTTTTCTTGACCGCAATAAAGTGAGCCAATTGCTACTTGCGGATACGAAGTTTTCGTCTTAGAAAAGAAAAATGTTCTTAAGAGTCGATTCGGGAAAATCACTGAACGGAACTTTTGTTTGGCAGGGTCTTGCCGCCATGTGCGGCAACTATGGTGTCGCTATTTGACCTGCATTCCATCGGCGATGCCTTCTACTCGGGATATTGAGCGCCATGAGCGAGACGTCGGGTTCTAACAGTTACATAGAATTGGCTGCTGACATCGTGTCGGCCTATGTCAGCAACAATTCAGTGCCAGCGAGCGATCTACCTTCGCTGATCAATGAGGTTCATTCGGCATTGCTGCGCGTGACCTCGGGCTCCGTTATTCCCCCGGTCGAGATCCCGAAGCCCGCGGTGCCCGCCAAGAAGTCCGTCACGAATGATTTCCTCGTTTGTCTCGAGGATGGACGAAAGTTCAAGTCCTTGAAGCGGCATTTGCGCACGCAATACAATATGTCTCCGGACGAATACCGCGAGAAATGGGGTCTCGCGCCCGATTACCCGATGGTCGCCCCGAATTACGCCAAGGCGCGCTCAAATCTCGCCAAGCAAATGGGCCTCGGCCAACAACGTCGGCGTTTGCGCTAAGCCGCAGCGCCCGCAACGCGCAATTGGCTCTCCTGCAAGAGCGTGGAGCGCCAGCAAGCCGAGGAATGGCGTCGAGGGAAGACTTAGGTCGATCAGCCGAACCTAGTCTCCCAGCCATTTGAACTTGCCGATTCGAGCCCGCTGGCCAGGGATCGGCTCGCATGTCCCAACGCCCGTCTTCGGCCGGTCAAAGCAAGAGCGATTAAGATCCTACCTTGCGCGGCGCGATCCTGTCGCTCGGAAGCGCCTGATCCTGCTTTTTCGCCGCAGAGGCCCCCGGTCCGGGGGCGCGAGGCTTTCGCGTCAGGCGACGGCGGCGACCGCGGCGCGGGCGTCGGTCTTGATGCGCTCGACCATGGACCGCACCCCATTGCTTCGCTGCGGCGTCAGATGCGCGGAAAGACCGAGGCTCTGGAACAAAGCTTGCGCATCGGTCGCAAGGATCGTCTGCGCAGGTTGGTCCGAATAGAGCGCCAGCACGAGCGCGACGAGCCCGCGCACGATATGCGCGTCGCTGTCGCCCTTCAACTTGAGCACGGGCGCTCCCCCGCTGTCGGTCGTGACGCGCGTCTCGAGCCATACCTGGCTCGCGCATCCGAGAACCTTATTCGCATTATTATGAGCGGCTTCGTCCAAGGGTTCGAGCGTGCGGCCGAGCTCAATCAAATAGCGGTAGCGGTCTTCCCACTCGTCAAGATAGTTGAAGTTCTCAATGATTTCGTCGAGGTTCATGGTTATACGAAGGCCCGGAATGAATGACCCTTCTCTATACCGGCGCGGCGCCCCGGACGCCATAAAAAAATAGTGCGGCGCAACCTTATGCGCCCGAGCCCGCGACCTTGGCTCAGCGCGGGGCGGTTCTAGGGGTGCGCAGCAGGACTGTCGAGCGGAGCCTTGGCCTTGCCTTCGCGGCGCTTCTCGCCGACAAGCTGGCTAGCGCCAACCGCAGCCTCCAAACAGGAGATAGGAGCGCTGACGCAGGCCTTTTCGACCCCTTCGCGCGCCTGCTCGAGCGTCTTGCCGAGAATTTCCCGCGCTTTCGGCGTGATCTCGGCCCGCGCCGGGGGCTTGACGTTCTCCGGCCAAAATATGGACGCGAATACGATCGCCAGCCAAAAGACGACGCGAAGCAGAAAGAACATCGATCACCCCTCATGCGACGACAGTCCTGCATAAGCGGCTTTTGTTAAAATCCTCGGCAAGCGATTCGTAAAATTACAATCGAGCCAATCTATCCTTTCGCCGGCCCGCCGGCCCGAAATGGCAACCTCTTTTATACCATAGCGAGATTTTGCTCGGGCCTGGCTCGATCAATTTCGGCCTTTGTCGGGGCTGTGAGAGGGCGCACGCCCTGTTGTTTAGGGCGGCCTTAAGATGCGCGTGACAGGCTTCGCCATCTTTTGAACGGGCTGTCGACAAGGTCGCAGCGCAGCGCGGAGCAGATTTTGGATCGTTCCCAGATCCTCGAAAGCCAGATCGCCAGTTTGGTCTATCCGGCGGCCCTCGCGCATCCGGCCGAGCGCGCGCGTCAGGAGAGCTTCATTCTACGCCGGCTGGCGAGCCCGCTCGCCGCCGCGGCTGCGGCGCCCCTCTTTCTTGCGCTCCATGGCGCGCCGACCATACTCGAGGCCTTGGTCTTCGTCTGGCTGATCATGCCGCTCGGCGCCATTGCCTTCCTGTCCGCCACCGGAAAATTGCTGCTCGCAGAAGCGTTCGCCACATTCAGCCTGATCGCCGCGGGGCTGACCGCGGCGCTCGCGGGCCATGGCGCGAACCCGGCGGCGCT